>CAMCRD010000001.1 GCA_945877185.1 Candidatus Finniella inopinata
AATCATCAATAAAGCAGAATATTTCTTCGAGAGGGACCATATCAATCTCCATTTTTAGTCAAATGTTTCAAGATTCTATGGTTGCTCTCACAAAAAATCAAGGAATTCTCCTGTTTTCCAACCCCCTTATATCGAGTTCAGGTTAAATATCTCAATAAGTTAGTCTACACTTAACTAAATGGACTATTTTGTTGGAGATTTCAAGAAAAACTCTTTAATCAGTTTAATTATTTTTTATCTCCTATGGCATTTTCATCACAAATTCCATAAAAGCAATCTACCCACCTCCCATTTTAGCCCACAGTTTATCTTCCGCCGCTCTTGCCGTTTTGAGATTACGCTCCTTCACATGTCCAAAACCCCGAATCGTTTGAGGAAGGGCCGCAATCTGGCAGGCGATAGCATGGTTCTGAGGGGTCAATTGGACTAATACTTTTCCCATCGTGATTTCAAAATCCAATATCATTTGACGCTCCAAACGCCGTTCCGCCGTATATCCAAAAATATCAAATAGTGTTCCGCGTAGCTTTTTGCCTTTCACCAAAAGTTTGAATATTTTAAAAACCCAAGGACCATAAGTTGATTTCTTTAATTCCCCTGAATGAGGATCACGACGCGAAAATAAAGGCGGCGCTAAATGGAATTGAAGTTTAAAATTTCCAGAAAATTGTTGTTTCAATCGACACATAAAGTCCCCGTTTGTATACAGCCGCGCGACTTCATACTCATCCTTAATGGCAAGCAAACGATAGTAAGACTGAACAACGGCTTCCGCTAAACCGGTAAGCCCAAACCTTTTTTCTTCACGGATGACATTTTGAATAAAACTGAGATAACGATCCGCATACGCTTTGTCCTGGTAATGAACCAAAAATTCATGCCGACGCTGAATCTTTTCCTCCAAAGTTTCACTCAAAACATGATCTGCTTCAATGGGCAGCTCCTTCTTAGCAACCTCTTCAACGAGGGGTAAATTAACAGCGGCAAGGCGCCCCCATTGAAAGGCTTGAACATTCATAGGCACGGCAACGTCATTGAGCCGAATGGCCTCCACAATAGCCTTGGGAGATACAGGGATATAACCTTTTTGAAGTGCATATCCTACCAGAAACAGGTTCGTCGTAATGGTATCTCCCATAAGAGCCTTGGCAAGGTCTGTCGCTTCCACAAAATCCGTCCGATTTTTTCCAGCGGCTTTGATGATGTCCGCTTTCATGGCTTCACCAGGAACTAAGGCCTCCGGATTTTGAGTGAAGTGGCCTGTAATAGATTCATGGGTATTCACTATCACTTGGGTACGGCCTTTTAAAATCTTATCCATCCCAATTCCCCCAGCGCTGACAACCAGATCTGCACCTAAGAGCAAATCTGCACCTCCCGTACTGATACTCGTCGCATGGATATCTTCAGGCGCTTTGCTCACCCTTATGTGGCTCACGACAGCGCCCCCCTTTTGGGCAAGGCCCGCCATGTCCACAATAGAGCATCCTTTGTTTTCCAGGTGAGCAGCCATCCCAATGAGAGAGCCAATAGTCACCACGCCAGTTCCCCCGACCCCCGCTACAAAAATGCTATAGGGTTGCTTTAATAAAACCGGTTTTGGATCCAGCAGCTTCGCAAATAAATCTTCCGGTGAAGAGGCTGGTTGAGGCTTGCGCAAACTACCCCCAATGACGCTTATAAAACTAGGACAGAAGCCCTTCACACAAGAATAATCTTTGTTGCAAGGATTTTGATCAATGGCGCGCTTCACGCCCCATTCTGTTTCTAAAGGAATAATGGACAGGCAATTTGATTTCTTACCGCAATCACCGCACCCTTCACATACACTTTCATTGATGAAGATACGTTTGTTGGGATCTTCCATCACACCCCGTTTGCGCCGTTTACGCTTTTCAAGGGCGCACGTTTGATCATAGATGAGAACAGACGTCCCCCGCCAACTCTTGAGATTTTCTTGCACGGACGGCAAGTCATCCCGATGATGGAGGGTTGTCCCATGAGCAAAAGAAACACCCAAAGGATAACGGTCAAGGTCGTCCGTAACCACGGCAATCCGGCGGACCCCTTCTGCATAGACTTGATGGCTTACATCCCAAACCGTCAAAGGCCCATCCACAGACTGCCCTCCAGTCATAGCGACCGCATCAATATACAAAACCTTATAGGTAATATTGATCTTTGCAGCAACAGCAGCACGAATGGCAAGAGAACCGGAATGATAGTAGGTGCCGTCCCCCAAATTCGCAAAAATATGGTTTTCTGTGGTGAAAGGCGCCTGCCCGATCCAGGGAACACCTTCCGCCCCCATTTGTGTAAAGGTCTTGGTGTGCTGAGGTGCAATCCAAGTAGCCATATAATGGCACCCAATACCTGCAACGCTGCGACTTCCTTCGGGCAATTGAGGCGTTGACGTATTATGCGGACAGCCTGAACAATAATAAGGAATACGCGCCAAATGCTCTTGATGCGGAGCCTTTGGATGAGCCTTTTTAAGGGCTTCTTGGAATGCTCCTTGGAATCGATCAAAACCTGACAACGGCTTCAGACAATGGGCAATGGCGCCCCCAATCTGGGTTGCATTGAGCTCAAAAGTTGTGGGCAGAAGAGGTTTTCCTTTGGCATCTGCTTTTCCAATGACTTCGGGCCGTTGATCTGCGGGCAGGTGATAAAGAATTGTTTTCACCTGATTCTCAATGAGAGGTCGTTTTTCTTCAATAACCAAAACAGAATCCAGTGACCGGCAAAAATCTTCAATACTTGTGGGTTCCAGGGGCCAGCTCACGGTCACTTTAAATACAGCCAAACCTAATTCCCCGGCCACCGCATCATCAATTCCTAAATCCTCAAGGGCCTGTCGAACATCCAGGTAGGATTTCCCAACGGTGATAATCCCAAAACGCGGTTTTTTACGCCCCTTCCCTTCAGGCCAAACGGGGCAATTCAACTGATTTGCTCGAACAAAATAAGGAACCGCCTTCAGCTTGACGTCATGCAGTCGACGCTCCTGCTCGACCGGTGAGTCGGGCCAGCGGAAATTGACGCCCCCTGGCGGCATATCAAAATCCTTTGGCAAATGAATTTTTAAACGACAGGGATCCACCATCACAGACGCCGCAGTATCCACCGTATCAGACAGCATTTTAAAGCCGACCCACAACCCGGAATAGCGGGACATCGCCCATCCCATCAAACCCAAATCCAAAACATCCTGAACAGTGGCTGGGTACATGACGGGAATAAAGGCATCCATGAGCGCAAAATCGCTTTGGTGGGGCAATGTCGAGGATTTACAAGCATGATCATCCCCCGTCAAGGCCAAAACACCCCCATAGGGATTGGTGCCAGCCATATTGGCGTGCTTTAAGGCATCCCCTGACCGATCAACCCCTGGACCCTTGCCATACCACATAGAAAAAACACCTTGAACGGTGGCGCCGGGCGATATGGCAATCTGCTGGCTTCCCCAAACGGCTGTTGCGCCCAAGTCCTCATTAATGCCCGGTTGAAAATGGATGTTATGATTTGTGAGATGCGCTGACGCCTTCCAGAGCGCCTGATCAAATCCTCCTAAAGGAGACCCTCGATAGCCTGAAATAAACCCCGCCGTATTAAGTCCTTTTGCATCGTCCCGTCTCTTTTGCATCAAAGAAAGCCGAACAAGCGCTTGTGTTCCTGTTATAAAAATACGCCCGGAATCGAGGGTATATTTATCATCCAAATCAACTTTGCGAAGCGTGAGTTTCATGACTTAAACCTATGAATAATGCATACTCCTTCATAAGTTTAAGCGTGAATGAAACGGAATGTCTATCGGGTTAACGAAAGAAACAATGCTGATGCTTCAAAAATTCGTTCAGCACCAAGGCAGCTTATTTTTTCCTCTAATTTATGCGCATTGCGGGGAATAATAACAATAAAGGATATCCCTCTTAGCCACTCTATATGCATGAATATTTAGCATCCATATGTCATATTTTCATGGATATAATTCTAGTCCCTCTATTAAAGCCTGCCTTAACGCACATGCTCCAAAACCCAAGACACCAAAGCCTTTGAGGCTTCAAGATGCGCTGTGTTGAGGGATTTTATAATGGCATCCATCTTATTTTCAGGAATGGTTTGTGTGCGCGTGAATTGGCGAGAGGCCACAATGTGCCGTTCTGGCAACTTAACTAAGTGAAGCATATACTCTACGTGAGCCGCAGGTGCTTGGGTCTTATCCGATTGGTCAACATAGAATTTTCGCACCTCAATCTTCAATGCATAGTCCGCTTGGATCCCTTCTGTTGGACGGCTAACGCCCCGAAGCCTGTCGGCATTTTGAAGAGAGTAAATAAGCGATTCCTGAAGAAGAACGCTTAAGCGATCAGCCCATTCAACGTCCGCATAATAATCTATGGTCTGCTCTTGTGGCTTCAAGGCAATGCGCGCGTTATCAATGGGAGGATACAGCATTGGCAAATCCACAATGAGTTGGGGGGAACGCAAGATCCCAGAAGACCTAAAATCACCAGGCTTAATGGATTGAAGCGTGTATTTTTTAATTGGCTCTCCGGGTTGGGGCAAAATACTGCAGGAAGATAACATTAAAGCACAAATACTGATGGCTAGAAAATCTTTCATGGAACCTTCACCCCTTCTCTTGAGTCATGATAAATAAACCGTGAAGGACTGCGCTCTATAGCCTCACCAACACGTCGAATGGTGCTTAAAGCTTCTTTTCCTTCAGTTAAAAATTGTGTTAAAGCAGGCAGACCTGAGTGCGTAAACTCATGTATGCCGCCCCGGTTATCTTTGAGCAAAGACTTTATATCCGTCATCAAAAATCTAATTTCTTTAATGCCTTCTTTCATGCTCACCATCAAATCATGGATGGCATTATCTTTTCCAGGAACAGGGGCAAGAGCCTTTGTTATGGTATGGATATTTTTTAAACTTTCTCCAAATGCTTGCCGATTTTCATCATTAAAGAGGGGGCGAATTCCCTCAAATGTTTTAGAAATTTGCTGGAGTACAGCGGGCAAGGATGAAGTTACTTCTTCAAAAACAGAAGAACGTGTTGGAATGACAGCGCGACGGTGGCCAGACGTTGGTTGCAAGGGACGCGCCTGACTTGTCCCTCCACTCAATTGGATATAAGCAACCCCTGTAATACCTTGAGTTTCAAGGGATGCGAAGGCATCCTCCTTAATCGGCACATTTCTCTTTACAAGAATTGTCACCTTAATTTTTTCCACATCCTTTGGATACAAAGAAATAGCTTTGACCGTTCCAATCGGAACACCCCGATATAAAACGGTTCCGCCTTCTTTTAAACCTGTAACAGATCCAGAAAAATAAATATTATATTCAGCAGTATTTTGGGAAAAATCACTACGAGTCACCCATAAAATAAAGGCCGCCATAGTAACCAGAAAGAACATAACAAAAGCGCCTACCACTGTATAATTTGCGCGTGTTTCCATTAGCTTCTCCTCGACCTAAATAAATGCTGCCCTCTGGCGCCGTGAAAATAATCTCGTATCCAAGGATGGTCGGCATTCGCCACTTCTTTTAAGGTTCCTGCAATCACTTGTTGATCAACCAATACAGCAACCCGGTCGCAAGCAACCACAAGGGAATCAAGATCATGAGTAATCATAACCACCGTAATCTTTAACTCCTGTTGCAGTTCTTTAATCAGGTTATCAAACCCTTCTGCAGCGATGGGGTCAAGCCCTGATGTCGGTTCATCCAAAAAAAGTATGGCAGGGTCCAGAGCCAAAGCACGTGCAAGGCTAACGCGTTTAATCATGCCCCCTGAAAGTTGAGACGGGTATTTTTCCGCTGTGGCTGCCTCAAGCCCGACTCTTTCAATTTTAGCACACGCTATTTCATAGGCCAAACTGTAAGACAGGTGCGCAACCTCAGTCATTGGGACCATAATATTTTCAATGACGGTTAACGATGAAATAAGCGCCCCTGATTGAAATAAAACACCGACTTGAGTCGATGGATAAGGGGGGGTTGTATAATAGGTCAGCGTACCTGCTTGAAGGGGTTCAAGACCCACCATAAATCGCATTAAAACCGACTTGCCACTGCCTGAACCACCGACAATACCTAAGACCTCACCTTCATAAATAGTCAGGTTTAAGTTTTTATGAATGACTTGTTTTCCAAACTGGGTCTTTAATCCTTTGACTTCAATGATGGGGCGCAACGTCATGACCTCATACCTTTAGGTAAGAAAATAATATGGACATAAGAGCATCACACACGATGACCAAGAAAATAGACTCAACAACAGACTGCGTGGTCATACGGCCAACGCTTTCGGCGCTGCCTTTAACTTGGAGCCCTCGAAAACAACCAACAAGGCTAATGAGAATGGCAAATAAAGGGGCCTTACTCATGCCAACCCAAAAAGCGCTGGGCGTAACGGCGTGTTGAAGATGACGAATATATTGAAGCGGTGTAATATCAATGATAAGACCTACCATAATCATGCCGCCTACCAGCCCCATGACCATGGCGAAAAATACGAGGATCGGCAAACAGACAACCATGGCAATGAGCCGAGGGATAACCAAAACCAAAATAGGATTGAGACCAAGCATTCGAATAGCATCAACTTCTTGATTGAGAGCCATGGTACCAATTTGGGCTGTAAAGGCGCTTCCTGACCGACCCGCAATAACGATGGCGGTCAGAAGAACCGCGATTTCCCGCAAGATAGAAACGCCCAAAAAATCAATAGTATAAAGCTCAGCACCAAAGCGCCTAAGCTGGTTGATGCTCTGGTAGGCGAGAACCATACCAATCAAAAAAGAAATGAGGCCAATGATCGGTAAAGCTTTTAAACCTATCTCCTCAATATGGTGAATAATAGAAACCCAACGGAAACGGGCTTTGGACTTTATGGTATTAAGGCCGGTTACAAGGATCTCACCAAAAAAACCAAGCAAATTTAAAGCAGTCTTGCAAAAAATAACGGTTGCGCGCCCAATATTATCTAACCATCGAGTCTTCCAATTAAGGCGTGGCGTAAAAGGTTTTCCAGTGGGTTGAAATTTGAGAAAATACTCCAAAAGGGGAGAAGGAGATAAAAGAACCACCTCCACAGCCCGATGATGAATTTTAATCGCCTTGATAGCCCGTGCAAGAAGGCAAGCCCCTGCCGTATCGAGAATACATCCCTCTTCGATGACGACCTTTATGGGAAGTTTTTTCGGAAAATCAGTTTCAAGAAGTGATTGGAGCTCAGGTTCTAACGGGCCCACAGTCCTACACACCCAAGTCCCCCCAAAACGCAAAATCAAGCCATCCTTGGTTTTATCTGTATTAAACCAAGGATCTGTTTGTTGGGAATTAGATGGGGCTTGCATTGTCAATTGGGCGAATCCTCATTGGTGAATACAAAATCATTGCATATTAACCCACTCTAGGCTATACACGAAATAAAGAACTTTATCAAAATGGAATTAAGATCATGAAACAAGACATTCACCCCCCTTACCATGAAATCACTGTCACAATGACAGATGGCACATCCTTTAAAACACGGACCACCTGGGGCAAACCTGGTGATACCATGCAGCTGGATATTGATCCAAAGTCCCATCCCGCTTGGACAGGGGCGAACCAAAAGCTGCTTGATACTGCTGGTCAAATCAGCAAATTCAGCAAGCGCTTCGGCGATATTGGCTTGAAGAAGTAATGTTTTAGCTAAAGACATAACTCACTGATACACAAGACCTTATTACGAGGGATAAGCATTATTTTGGTCATGCTTAAGACAGCTTTGTGTTTTAAATTAAATAATCTTAACTGACAAGTTATACCATTTGCCCAAAATAAGTTTACCAGAACATGGTATGTAACTTATTTTGTATTATTGATATTAAAGATTTTAGAAGAACAAATGGTTTTTTAAAAATCAAGCACGTTAATTACAACCATAGACCCCATCTTTTAGAAAAGCTTTCAAAATGCATGAAAACCCTGGGATTAAGCAAAAACCGTTAGCTATTTATTAAGACAACAGACCTTATCATAACAAATGAAGATTTATATTAGGTATTCGAAGGTGAATATTATGATCCGATATATTATGCCAGCAATATTGCTATGTGTCAGTATCACCCAAGGAATGAATAACACCCCCTTAGATTCTGAGCGCCAAACCTTAATAGAATTAAGAAAGGTACTAAAAGAAGAGAAAGAAAAAAAAGGGACATTCATCAAAAAAATCATCAGTTCGTTAAAAGAATGCACCAATGGAAAAATGCTGGAACTGCAATATTTTGCCATCAAATCATCCTATTGGTGGGATAAAGAACCAAAACCTAGTGGTTTTTTTGAAACTGATAAGTTCCATGACGAAAAAGAGTTAATAATTGACCATAAATTTCTAAGCCCTGTTTATGATCGTGACATACGAGGAAACGGAGCCAATTCGTTCCCAATCCGTTTCGAAAAATATAATCTGGATACTACGAAATTTCTTAACTCCTGGGAGTCTGTGAAAGAAAAGTTAAAGTTTTTTTATAACGAGGATCTTGCCCCTAACACCATACCAGGTAGTTTGAAAGAGATCATGGGAAGTTGTAATAAGATAAAACATTGGGAAGATTCTCTGGATATGTATCCATCTGTCTACCAGATGATACGAGCATTGAAAACACTCGACTATGAAAAAAAAGAAGAGACCCAAAGGTGTCCTGCATCCTCACGAGAAATTTCAGGCAAGCATCCTTCCCAGGTTATTTTAGAGGGTGTTGATGCGATCCTCAAACAAGGATACTACAACCATTTTATAAAACAAAACCATCCATTAAGTAAGATCGTCCAAAATCACCTGGAAAAATTAAAATATAAAGCCGAGCAAATGCATTTCAAACCAACTCACAAACAGACAAATGAATACGCACAACCCATCCTCTATTGCAAAATCCTAAAACAAATGGATTATACCATTCAGCTTATGTCTGCATTTGACATTGATATGGACGCAGGGCAGTGTAACATCCCCGGTTCTGATGGGTGGGGAGATGACAAACCACGCAATACCTATTACCTTTATGCTCAATTATATGAAGTATTTAATGATTTACTCTTTTTGCTTCTATCTGTTAACAACCAATATGATCAGAAAGATTTTGACAACTTTTTGACCCAAGCCTACATTAATCGCTTCCCCATATTCGCAGAGCTAAACAACCATAAAGACCTTCTCGTTGCAAGCTACCCCATGCGAAGTGGTATGGATGCCTTTGCGAACGCCTGCATGGCCATTGGCCATGCGCCCAACGACGTAAGCGTTGCTCCAAAGGTAAAGAATTTAGAGAACACAGTTTACTATGAAATTTCTAACTTAATAGAGGACCACCCAAACCGTGGAGAAATGAAAGCCGCTGTTTTCTTTTCCCAAAAACCAAATTTAGAAGAAAAAGAGCATATTAAGGATATATTTATTAAAAACTTTGCAAATAGTATAATTAAGAGAGCAATGCGTATAAATTCACAAATTAAACCTTCTGATAACGATAGATTTTATTCTTATATAGAAATGATAGTAAGTTATCTTGAAGACGATATCACGGACAATAAATTATATGATTTTTCTAAAAGTGACTTTAAAGCTATCATGTCAGAAACATATAAAATTTCTGAAAGTGAAAAAGAACCAATAAAAAATTTACTGTTTACTGAGCTCAAAAAAATATTTTCCAAACACGATATATTTAGCCTAAAAGAAATAGGAAAAGAATATTACTTCGAAGTGCCTATGTTTATGATAGATAAACGTGGCAGAACAAGCCAAGACCCAACCGTATTAGAAAATTTCAATGACCTATTAACGAATGTACCTCTTGTTGAGAATAGCTTTATTATCGAGAACAAGCACCATTCCATAACCACAGGTATGACAACAGATACGGTTAATATCAGCCACGACTCAGCTTTTATGGATAATTTGTATAAAAAAATCAACCAAATTAGAAACTTAAAACAAAATTGGAATCCGAGTGAAGAGCCCTTTATAATTCTATGGGATACAACCATGGAAATTGACAAAGGGCCCTGCTATTATTTAATGGATAAATTACGCGAGGAAATTGAATCTGGAAAAGTTATTTTTCTCTTATTCAAAAGCTTACAAAAATATGCCAATTTAGGTATTGGAAAAACTAAAGCTGGTGTGGTGACATTAGTTGGGAAAAAGACACCCATAGTAGAAAATATAAACAATAAGCTAGCAGGTTATGGAAAGGATGTCTTTTCCCATAGCCACGAATATGCCCTAATGACTTTTTTTTATGACCCATTCAAGCAGCAAGATAATGAAGTGCTTTATTATCAAGCCACCCAAAAAAACGCCCAGAAGATATATAATTCAGATCCGACTAAGTACACAATATCAAGTGGTTGCTTATTTACCAGTGAAGATCCAACTAAGACGGGGATGCCTTACTCAGATACCTTTGGTTTTGCGATACCAACAGTAGCACCCCTTAGGGATCTTTCCCGCTACTCCGTAGGTCTAAACCCGAAGGGTCTTGAGCGAGGGACGGAACAAATTGTCATGGATCGTGAGAATTAATTTCATCAAAGCGATTTATTTGTCCCTAACGGAGGCCAAGATAAAGCCTTTAGTTGTAATATTAAAGTCCCAATTCTTCCAAAATCTTTTCTGCTTGAGCAGCCGTTACGCCCATATTGGCGTGAAGGTGGCTCGCCATTTCAGTATGGGTCGGGCTTATCCCTCCCTTACTCCGCTTTAACTCCATGACAAGCTCCCCTGCCCGAACGAGATGTCCTGAGTTTGGTTCCCATTCCGGTACTGGTACGACCGATGGCTGAATGACTGCTTGAGGAACTGCAGGCTGTGAAGCAGCAGCCGCTTGTTGTCGTCTCGCTGTTTCTTCTGCATGGGTGCGAAGAGACTCTTGAGTAGCTCGCTCAATTTGTCGCGCCTCTTCAGCGGCTCTTTCCTGGCGACGAGCTTCTTCACGCGCATGCGTCGCTAAAGAATTTTGTCTAGCCTGTTCAAGTTGACGCGCCTCTTCGGCGGCTCTTTCCTGACGACGCCTTTGTTCACTTGCTTGGGTGGCTAAAGAGTTTTGTCTCGCTTGTTCAAGTTGAGCGGCTTCCGTTGCCTGACGATTTAAGTCATCTTGACCACGATTATATCCTTTCTGCTGAACAGGCGGCAAAACATTCGCTTGTGCGCGATGAATATCCCTGCGTTGGGCTGGTGGATTTACCAGATAGGGAGGGGAGGGTTGATTGGCAGAAGCCCTTTGAAAACGATTATTATTTTCAATAATTCTCTGCTGTTGCTCAGCCCTCTGTTGCTGTTCGATCTTGAGTTGTTCGATCTTGAGTTCTTCAATTTGAGCTTTCCTCACGGATTGTTCAAAGATTGACTCTTGCCTTTGATTCAGGGATGTGGGGCATCCCGTCACGATGAGGGGCAATGGTAAAATCAACATGGCTTTCAAGATTTTTGAATACTGCATGAGAATGTCCTCTTATGAAAAAATGTTTGTGCAATAAAGCCCCTCCTTGACTCTGTAATTTTATACCGAAGAAAAAGGGGGGGTTTTGGATATCTAACTCTTCTTAAAAGTCCTTAGAGTCCCAATTCTTCCAAGACCTTTTCTGCTTGAACAGCCGTTACGCCCATATTGGGAAAACGTTTCATGTTGGCTTGAAGGTATTGGGCCATTTCCTCATGGCTCGGGTTTATCCCATGCTTGCTCCTCTTCAATTCCATAACAAGGTCACCAGCGTAAACAAGGTGGCCTTCGGATGGAAACCAAGCAGGATCCATTTCCATCGGCGTACAATGGCCAGTGAACGACTGAGGCAATGCTGAAGAAGGAATAGCAGCAGGCTCTTGTGGGCACCCACAATCCTCAGAAGCTTTAGGTTTTGGTGCAACAGAGGGAGCACCCGTTGTCGCAGATGGTGGAGCAACTACCGGAGGCGGAGGTGGTGCATAAAAATTATCCGAATCTTCACCAAAAAATCCATTACATCCTGCTAGAGTCAGAGGAAGAGCAACGGCCAAAACTTTTGAAATACGCATAGAACCATCCTTATTTTAATATTATTTTTGTATAATTTTATATCCTTTCTTGCTTTACCTGTTTTAGAAAAAAATGACAAGGGCTTATCTTTTTTTAGAGCTTATCTTCTTTTAATGAAAAAACACGTCAAAGGTCTTTCCCATCTTTAAACACGCAACATCTCCAGCTAAGCGTTTGCCTGTTGCGGTCTCCTTGGCAACCCTGCTATCAATGGGGAAGAAAATTGTGATTGGAAATGATAAACCTGTGTCTCACTCTGTTGCTGTACCTTATCCCATGACGCCATCTTATCTTGATGCTTTAAATGCAGAACAACGGGTTGCCGTTGAATCGATCAATGGTCCTGTCCTGATTTTGGCGGGTGCTGGCACGGGAAAAACACGTGTTTTAACCACCCGCATGGCGCACATATTATCTTGTGGCCTCGCTTATCCATCCCAAATCTTAGCGGTAACCTTTACAAACAAAGCGGCCGCAGAAATGCGTGAACGTGTGGGGGTTTTGCTCAATCAACCCACGGAAGGATTATGGCTGGGCACATTCCATGCCATCGCCGTTCGAATTTTGCGCCGCCATGCCGAAGTGGTTGGCTTGAAGCCAAACTTCACAATTTTAGATATGGATGACCAACAACGGCTCATCAAACAAATTCTGAAAGCTGAAAATATTGATGAAGGGAAAAACCCACCCCGGATGGTTGCGTCGGTCATCAGCCAGAAGAAAGACCGCGTTGAATTTGCGCAAACCCTGGATCAAATTCCGGCACGTAATTGGCTTGATCGGATTTATAGCCTCTACCAAGATCGCCTCAAAACTCTGAATGCTGTGGATTTTGGGGATCTTCTTTTATATTGCATTCATCTTTTTCAAAATCACCATGAGATTTTAAAAACCTATCAAGAACAATTTCATTACATCATGGTTGATGAGTACCAAGACACCAACGTCGCGCAATATTTATGGCTGCGCCTCCTCGCCCAAGGACACAATAACATCTGCTGTGTCGGGGATGATGACCAATCCATTTATGGATGGCGTGGAGCCGAAATCGGAAATATTTTGCGATTTGAAAAAGACTTCCCTGGCGCCACGATCATTCGCCTGGAACAAAATTATCGCTCAACCACCCATATCCTTGGGGCGGCATCCGGTCTCATTGAGAAAAACAAGGGACGCTTAGGCAAAACCCTTTGGACGGAAACAGATGGCGGTGAGAGAGTCCTGATCCGGGGCACATGGGATTCAGAAGACGAAGCGCGTTTCATTGGCGATGAGGTGGAAGCTGCCCAACGTCAAGGCATTCTCCTGGCTAAAATGGCCGTATTGGTGCGCGCAGGGTATCAAACCCGCGAATTTGAAGATCGGTTTTTGACCTTGGGCATTCCTTATAGAGTTATTGGAGGCTTACGGTTTTATGAACGCCAGGAAATCCGGGATGCCATGGCCTATATGCGCCTTGTGAGCCAACCCGATGACGGCCTGGCCTTTGAGCGCATCATCAATACCCCCCGGCGGGGCATTGGGGCAACCACGCTGCAATTGATCCACACCTATGCACGGGAGAACGGCGTTTCCTTGCCCCAGGCTGCGCGTCTGCTGTGTGAAACAGAATCCATTCGAGGAGCTGCCCGAACCGCCTTACGGACTTTTTTCCTTGATCTGGACCGCTGGCGGGATTCTCTTCAAAACGAACACCATGTCACGGTCACAAAGATGGTTTTGGATGAATCTGGCTACACGGGCATGTGGCGGGCGGACAAATCCCCAGACGCCCCGGGACGCCTGGAAAACCTTAAAGAATTGATTCGCGCCCTTGAAGAATTTGATACCTTGGGAAGCTTTTTAGAACACGTCAGTCTGGTCATGGATACCACTAAGCAAGCGCAAGCGGATATGATCATGATTATGACCCTCCATGCCGCCAAGGGGCTTGAATTTGATACGGTCTTTCTCTCCGGCTGGGAAGAGGGCTTGTTTCCTCACCCCCGTGCGCTTGATGAAAAAGGGCAAGAGGGGCTGGAGGAAGAACGGCGCTTAGCCTATGTTGGCATCACCCGCGCCCAGCGCAAAGCCATTATTACCTTTGCCCTCAATCGCCGGACATACCAGGGATGGCAGCATATGCTCCCTTCCCGGTTTATCAAAGAGTTGCCGACAGATCATACGATATTGATTCAGCCCAATGGCAATCAGCTCACAGCCCCCTCCTCGTTGCCTCGTCCTTCGGCGACTACGGCATTTACCGATGCAGAGTTTTCAGACGTTCCGTTGCGGCCTTACCATAGCCATCGTACCCAAGATCGCGTCTTTCACCAAAAATTTGGCTATGGCCGCATCATCGCTATCAATGGAGAACAGCTCGAAATTGACTTTGAAGCAGCAGGTGTTAAAAAAGTCATGGCTGACTTTGTTGAAAAGGAATAAGAATTCAAAAATGTTTTGGAGAGTTTTTTTTCATTGTAATCCGACCCTTGCTTCTGACCTTGGAAGCGCTTTAGAAGATCACGTTTCTGCAGTCTCCTGGTTTGAAACCAAAGATTCAAATTTTTGGGTGGTCGAAGCGATCACAACAACAGAGCCGGATCGGGATGAATTCACCCATATCCTCGGCACGGCTTGCACGAAACTAAACATACCTGTCCCCTCCCTGATCATTGAAGAGCTGCCCGAAACAGATTGGCTGGAAGCCACCTGGCGGAACTTCCCCCCCCGACAAATCGGGCGTTATTACGTCTATGGAAGCCATACAGATCCAAAACCACCGGAAGGGTCTGTAATCCTTGAAATTAATGCTGCAACAGCTTTTGGATCTGGTGAGCATGAGACGACGACAACCTGCCTTCTGACCCTGGATGATTTGGCAAGAGAAGGCCACCTATTTCAAAAACCAATAGACATGGGGTGTGGCTCAGGCATTTTAGGTATTGCCATTGCAAAGACATGGAATATACCTGTTGTTGCCGCAGATAACGATCCAGAATCTGTACGCGTTGCCACAAATAATGCAGCCCTCAACCATTGTGACGCGGTCTTCAGCGCTTATTTAAGTGAGGGATTTGAGAATCCGGACCTTCAAGCCGAGGGATCTTATGACCTCATTGTTGCCAATATTTTAGCAACCCCTCTCATTGAAATGGCTCCTTCTCTATCGCGTGCCCTTACGCCAAAGGGCTTGGTGATTTTATCAGGATTGCTAAGCCGCCACCGAGACGACATTGTTAGAGCTTATCAGGCAGAAGGTGTGCGCCTCGTCAGTCACCGAACCTTGAATGACTGGGAAGCCTTGTTGTTGAAAAAGTCGAAATAGCATATTATTCTTCTTTTAATAAGATCCCTTTCTTAATAATAAATTAAGCAATAAAATGCTACTTTTCAAAAGGGGCTTTCTTTGTCAATCAACAGGAGTAAAACATGGCACAACCCTCTTTTTTAAAATCATTATTGGTAATGGGTCTTGTAATAGGAAATGCAGCTTTCTCCTATGGCATGGACTCCCCTGGTACAAAGGAACTTCGTACGCGGTTTTATCAAAAAAATGGCTTTATTCTTTCTGAACCGACTCTATTTACTGACGAAAGAGATTTCCCAGGAAATGATCCAGATCTTAAAGAGCTAAGCCGCACAACAATTCGGGATGGGCTCATTTATGACAGCAAAAATAATTTATTAGATACAGAAGGGGCCCCCTATATTTATGCCCTCAATCATGACGGAACGCTATACACAAGCTCACAATCTGGAGGAAAACACCACTCTTATTTCCTCAAATCAAAACCTGAAAAAATGGGATATGGTATTGGGAAAAATGTCGCTTGTGCTGGCCACATTATAGCAAAACAAGGAAAAATTATCTCTATAGATAACAGTAGTGGACATTATCTGCCTATAGAAGACCAGTTTAAAATTACCGTACAATTTCTACACAATAAAGGGGTTTTGGATCCAAACATCAGCCTTACGCTACGAGAACCAGATTATGAAGGGGGAGGAAGCAAAAAAACTTCCCTAGAATCAATGATGGGTGAAAACATAGAAGCAATCCTTGCGCCCTATCCCATTGCAACCAAACGTACCCATGAATACATAGAAGCCCAAAGAGAGAAAGAAAAAGCATTCCAATTAATAGTCGAACAATTGCAGCCTCATTGCGCCCAAGCATTCTTAAAAAAGCCCCTCACTGATTTATTTGCCAACTTTCACAGCCCTTCCTCAAAAGGAAAAGTTGATCTGGGAGAGATAACGTTAGAAAACAGGCAATGGAAAGCATTGCTAATCAATTATCATGGCGATTTACCAGATTCCATCATACAAGCACCGCCGACCGCATTTAGCTGGACGAATAGGGTAACCTCCGAGCCTTTAGTAACAAATATTCAAGAAGGCGTTGTAACACGCCATGCGACGTGTTCTTATTCAATTTTGCACACGCCCGAACCCCAAAAAATATTCGGCTTTTATTTAATTCCTATAGACGCGAATAATTTCAAAGAAAAAGAAAAAGAAAATCAAGAGCATAAGCCATTTAAAGAGGGAAATATAAGCCATTCCGTAAGCATGGATTCCCCCCACATGGCAGAGAGCTTCAAGAGCGGAAACACGAACCAAGAACACAGGCAGGTTAAAGATATTCATATAAAAAGCCCAGCAACTTTAGCAAATTTGAACCACCGTATTCCAGAAGAGATAAGGAAAAAAGACCCCGTTAAATCGCTTCATGCTTTGTACGCAGAATTAAAATCCCTCAATCCAGATGAAGCAAAAAAATATGAGAGAGATGTTCAAGGGAATGATGTAAGCAATATAGCAATCTTCGCAAACATGTCCCACGATCTCACACAAACCTATAGTATTAAAATGTGGGCTCAGATAGAAGAAAACCCTGTTAAAGCGCTCCATGCCTTGTATGCGGAATTAGAATCTCTCAATCCAGATGAAGCAGCAAAATATGAGAGAGAAGTTCAAGGGAATGATGTAAGCAATATAGCAATCTTCGCAAACATGTCTCACGACATTATGCAAGCTCGTACTCTCATCATTTCAAGCTACTTTCCCTATTAATCCATTGACCAGGATACAAGAAATGCGATGAAAAGTGTCTTACACCTTTCATCGCGCATCCTTAATAATTTGGCGCATTAAATTATTTTCTAAAAAAGTGAGAAGTTTCTCCCCTCAACTTTTATGCCCCGCGTGAAAATCTCTTGTTGGGGCCTCTTGTCGTCCCTGAAGGGTTAAAGCCGGAAGGCTTATTCTTAGGGCCGCTCCATGGTTTTCTTGGCGGTTGGCCACCGGGTTGAGCAGAAGATTCACCCCGCGGTTGCCACGTTTTGCCAGCAGGTTTGCGATCAGATGAACCCGAAGATTCGCCCCGTGGTTGCCATGTTTTGCCCGCAGGCTTGCGATCGGATGAACCAGAAGATTCTCCCCGTGATTGCCATGTTTTGCCAGCAGGTTTGCGATCGGATGAACCAGAGGATTCCCCTCGCGGTTCCCATGTTCTACCAAAAGAGTTACCGGACGGTTGATCGGAACCTTCTCTGCGCGGTTGGCCCCATGATTTACCAGAAGACTCTTTTTTACGAGGAAAGTCTGGGCGCCCTTGATTGGCGCCACCATTGTTTGACCTTGCGCCATTCGAGCGTCCCTTATACGGTCTGCCCTGATTGGAACGACCGCCACCTTGATTGGCCGGTTCTTTGGGCGCGCCTGGATTCATCAACCGATTAATCGCATTCCATTTTGCATTATCATCCGGACAAATCAAACATAAGGCATTCCCCTCAGTACCCGCTCGGGCTGTTCTGCCGATGCGGTGAATGTAATCTTCAGGACATTGTGGCAAATCATAGTTGATAACGTGCCGAATGTGAGGAATATCCAACCCACGCGCAGCAACATCTGTTGCGACCATAATTTTGGTTTTGCTATTGCGAAAGTGCAAGATCGCCCGATCCCGTTGCCGTTGCTTCAAATCACCATGAATAGAATCGGCGCTTAAATCCTGACGGCGTAACTTCTCAGCAAGTTGATCAGCACCCCGTTTTGTCTTAACGAAGATAATGACCGACCCCTCCCGCTCATTCAGTTCCCTTAAGAGGTTTGGAAACTTTTCTCCAGCGGTGGTGCGGATAATTTCCTGCTTGATCTTTGGCGCAGCCTTTGTGGTTGAATCCACGCTAACACGCTCCGGATCTTGTAAGTACTTTTGGGAAAGTTTAATAATGTTGGCCGGAAGTGTAGCAGAAAACATGAGTGTTTGACGCTCTTTTGACAAATAGGGAGCAATTCTATCTAATTGAACGCTGAATCCCATATCCAGCATCCGGTCCGCTTCATCGACGACCAAAAAGCCTGTATGTTTTAAGCTCAGGCTGCCACGGGTCAAGTGATCACAAATACGTCCGGGTGTGCCCACGATAATACGCGGACGGCCTTTTAGTTGGGCGAATTGTTTTCCCATGGATTCACCGCCAATAAGCAATGCCATATTGAATGCAGGACGCCTACCTAAAAGGAGGCGCAACGTATCCCGCACCTGCGCCGCAAGCTCTCGCGTGGGCGCTAAAACCAGCGCATTACTGTTGGGGGATGCCAGCAAGCGTACCATCAAGGGCAGCGTGTAAGCCAGTGTCTTTCCTGTTCCGGTTTGAGCAGAAGCCATAACATCCTTGCCTTCAATGCAAAGGGCGATCGTGGCGGCCTGGATGGGGGTTGGGCAGCTAATGCCCATCTCTTTCAAGGCCAAGACAAGACTTTCCGGTAATGCGAACGAGTCAAAGGTTTCGATAGGTAATTTTGGAAGTGGTTGTTGGTCGGGTTGTTGATTGGGAACTGATGACATAATATATTTATCCTTTTATGATTCATTGTTTTTTATATTCCCAATTTATTCTGGAAATATCATAGTCGGCAGATGTTAGATCATCTTTTTGACGCAATGAAGATCAATAAAAGATAGTTAGATTATAAATCTTTTGTAAGTTGAAGACTTTTTTTGTAATCAAATATACTGTTGAGGATTTATGAGTCCTGCCATGTAAGGATACAATACAGTATATTTTCAAAATGTCAAGAAGATACTCATTGTGCATATACTTTTTTACTAGAATTTTTGAGAAATAAAAAACAAAGAAATAGAAAATCAAGGATGAATCCAAACAGCCTCTCGAAGCACCATCAAGGATGCTTCAAGAAGCCGTTAGGTTAAAAATTTTACTTTTTCTCTTCTGGGAGTGTTGTTTCAGAAGCACTTTCAGGGGCTGCTTTATCAGCACCTTCTGATTTACCATGGTCTAAGTCCCCTTTATCATGAGCTGCTTTCTTGGCATGACGCTCTTCATCTCTCTTGGCTTTACGCTCCGCTGCTTTTGCCTTACGCTCTTCGGCTCTTGCTTTGCGCTCTTCTGCTTTTGCTTTTTTCTCTTCCATTTGCTTTTCATGGGCAAGTTGGCGTTCATGTTTCTTAACGATCTGCTCAGCAGCCGCTAAGTCACGATGGCACATATCCCCATGCCTCTGGTGTTCATCCATATCTGGATTTTTCAAGGCTTCAATTTCAACGCCAGCTTTTTTGAGGTTATAGTCAAATTTAGCCTTCATTTTCGGGGACAAAGAAGCACCTGCATCCTTGATTTTTTCCATATGCTCTTCGCACTCTTTTACCATTTCATCAGCTGATTTAGCTGCATGTTTTTTTTCATGATGTCCATGATGCCCATGGTGTCCATGATGTTCGTGATGCTTTGAGCTATGGTCATCGTGATGAGCAACATTGGCAGAAACTTCAGAAGTTGCACCACAAGACAAAGCGACAGAAGCGAGCGCAGATAAAAGAATTCGTTTCATTTTTTGACCTTTCTTACAAATATACTTTTTATTTATTAACTCTGCTTTTTCAAACAGATACATTCACCCAATCCGATAAGACACATTCTTAACACGCGGCAATAAACAAAAATCTTATGATAACTGGGCAGACCACGGCTCATTCTAGACAAAATTTTTAACAAATAGCAACAAAACTCCCACAAAGGTTTGCTGGATTTTTTGCCGCAAGATGCGCCATAAAGGAAGATGAGATACGTGAACAAATGGAACGAAGGAATATTTTTGTGGAAACCATCACCCTAACGGTTGAAAAAAGCGAAGGGAAACAACGTATAGATAAGTTTTTAGTTGCCCGTCTTTCCCCCCTCACCCGGACACGCATCCAAGCATTAATGGATGATCATCGGCTCACCTGTTGTAGCAAAATTATCACATCTCCGTCCCATAAAGTGAAGGAAGGCGAGGTGTACACCCTTCATATTCCTCAAATTCAAGAAGCCATTCCCCAAGCTGAAAACATTCCCCTTACTATTATTTATGAAGATAAAGATTTGTTGGTTCTTAACAAACCCGCAGGAATGGTCGTACATCCTGCACCAGGACATCGGGAATCCACCTTGGTTAACGCGCTCTTAGCCCATTGTGGGGAAAGCCTGTCCGGCATTGGGGGCATCCGACGACCTGGGATTGTTCATCGCCTCGACAAAGACACCAGCGGCTTGATGATTGTTGCCAAGAACGATATTGCTCACCAAGGTCTTTGCGCCCAATTTGCCAATCGCACCTTAAGCCGCTCTTATTGGGCTTTTGTCTGGGGAATCCCTCACCCCAAAGAAGGAACAATTGAAGGGGATATTGGAAGAAGCCCCCAGAACCGCCAAAAAATGGCCGTGGTTACCCGAGGGGGGAAAGCAGCCATTACCCATTATCGCGTCCTTAAATCTTACGTGGCAAAAGATGCCCCTTCACAAAGCATTTCTATGGTTTGTTGCGATTTAAAAACCGGCCTTACCCATCAAATTCGGGTGCATATGGCCCACATCGGCCATCCTCTGGTGGGAGATCCTGTGTATGGTCGCACCCCCAAATGGGCAAAGAAGGCTTTTGATCCCGCCGTCGTTGGTTTCTCACGCCAAGCGTTACATGCTTTTGAATTAAGGTTCTTGCACCCCCGAACTGGGGAAAGCATGACCTTCGAAGCCCCCCTGTCCCCCGATTTAGAAATGTTGCTATCGTTTTTATAGCGTTTGACCACAAAATCCGGTATTGATGGGTACATGATGACATTTCAAAAATATGAGACCTACCCATGCTTGAAAAAACATTTGATCCCCAATCTTTAGAAGGTGAAATTTATAAGGCTTGGGAAGCGTCTGGCGCCTTTTCTTGTAATCCTTCCTCTGTGAAGAAACCTTACACCATCATGATGCCCCCCCCGAACGTGACGGGTAGCCTTCATGTTGGCCACGCTTTGACTTATACCATCCAAGATATTCTCATTCGCTTTAAGCGCATGCAAGGGTTTGACGTTTTGTGGCAACCAGGGACAGATCATGCAGGGATCGCAACCCAATTTGTCGTAGAACGTCAATTGGCGGAAAAGGGCATCACACGCCAAGATTTAGGTCGAGATGCTTTTATTGAGAAAGTTTGGGAGTGGAAGAAAGAATCTGGGGACATGATCGTCCGGCAACAACGCCGCCTTGGCATTTCTCCCGATTGGACACGCCAGAAATTCACCCTCGATGAGGGCTTGAGCCAAGCGGTTATGAAGGTTTTCGTGGCTCTTTACAAAGAGGGATTGATTTACAAGGATAAGCGCTTGGTCAATTGGGACCCAAAGTTGCAAACGGCCGTATCTGATCTGGAGGTCGTCTCTGAAGAAGCAAAGGGGCACCTGTGGTATATTCAATACCCCCTTGTTGACCAACCAGGTCACTTCATCACGGTCGCCACAACACGGCCTGAGACCATGCTCGGCGATGTTGCCGTTGCGGTTCATCCAGAAGATAGCCGTTATCAGCATCTCATTGGGAAGCATGTCCAGTTGCCCCTAACCGACCGGACAATTCCTATTGTGGGTGATGACTATTGCGACCCCGAAAAAGGCAGTGGCGCGGTTAAGATTACCCCTGGCCATGATTTCAATGACTTTGACGTTGGCCGTCGGCATGGCCTTCCCCTTCTGAATATTCTGGATAAAAGCGCCTGCATGAATGAAAATGTGCCCCTCGACTATCAAGGGCTATCCATTGAAAAAGCCCGCGCCCAAGTTCTGGCTGATTTAGAAGAAGCGGGGCTTGTGGAGAAAATCGAGCCCATTGTAAACGCCGTTCCCTATGGGGAAAAGTCAGGTGTGCAAATTCAACCCTGGCTCACCGACCAGTGGTTTGTGGATGCAAAAACCTTGGCGATTCCCGCCATTAAAGCTGTAGAGGATGGGCGCACACGCTTTCTGCCCGAGCATTCCAATGCCACTTATTTCGAATGGCTGCGCAATATCCAACCGTGGTGTATCTCACGCCAAATCTGGTGGGGGCACCAGGTTCCTGTTTGGTATGGGTCGGATGGCCATGCGTTTGTTGAGGAAACCGAAGAGGCAGCCCAACTTGCAGCCGTCAGCTATTATGGAGAAGCCGCTGACCTCATCCGTGATACAGACGTTCTGGACACCTGGTTTTCCTCGGCTCTTTGGCCCTTTTCAACCTTGGGATGGCCGCAAGAAACCGTTGAATTGAAGCGCTATTATCCAACAGACGTTTTGGATACAGGCTTTGATATTATTTTCTTCTGGGTTGCCCGCATGATGATGATGGGCCTTCATTTTACAAAAGAAGTTCCCTTTAAAACTGTCTATATCCACGGGATGGTGCGCGATGAAAAAGGCTCCAAAATGTCCAAAACAAAGGGAAATGTTATTGATCCTTTGATTTACATGGATAAGTTTGGCACCGATGCTTTACGCTTTACCCTGTCTTCCTTGGCTGTGCCGGGACGGGATCTGAAATTAGGCGAATCCCGCATTGAGAGCGGGCGCAACTTCATGACGAAGATCTGGAATGCAGCCCGATTCTTGCAAATGAATGAATGTGCTTATAGCGAAGACTTTAATCCAAAAACTTGCCAACATACCGTCAATCAATGGATTGTAGGGCAAACGGCCCTCCTCACCGCTCAAGTTGTAGAAGCACTGGATTCCTACCGATTTGATGAAGCTGCCAGCCATATTTATCAATTCCTCTGGGGAACCTACTGCGACTACTATCTGGAATTCCTGAAGCCCATTTTTAAGGATGAGGATTTAGCAACCGAAGCACGCCAAACAGCCGCGTGGGGATTTGTACAAGTCTTGAAAATTGCCCATCCCTTTATTCCCTTTATTACAGAAGTTCTTTGGAAAGAATTTACAGACAGTCAAAAGGGGTTACTCATAAGCCAACCTTGGCCTGAACCTCAGACAGAGGCTATCGATCCAACAGCGCGCCAAGAAATGGATTGGATTGTGCAAGTCATTGATGGTATTCGATCCCGTCGTGCAGAATTCAACGTTCCCCCCGGCTCTCTTTTGCCCATGCACGTTTATGAAGCAACGCCAGAGATTCAAGCCCGCCTCGCCCGTCATGAGGCCATTATCATCCGTCTGGGGCGCATTGAGGCGATTCACCCTTTTTCAGAAAAGCCACCCATGATGAAAGAGGCTGCTCTCTTTATTGTGGACCAAACACCGATCGCTTTGCCTTTGAGCGGCAGTATTGATATTCCAGCTGAAATCAAACGCCTTGACCAAGAGCTCGTGAAATTGACGCAAGAAATGGACAGCTGTAATGCTCGCCTCTCCAACGCTGATTTTATGGCAAGAGCCAAGAGCGAAATCATTGAGGAAATGCAAGAACGCCTCGAAGCCTTTGGCGCCCGAAAAGCGAAAATCGAAGAAGCGCTATCGCGCTTGCAGAGTTAATGACTTTGGAAACCCAAGTTAAAACACAAGTATCACTAAATATCAATAGGTTACGTCATTGCGAGGACTGCGAGCGAAGCGTGGCAGAACGCGGCAATCTATGTATTTTTAAATATTTCAACGCAATATAATACTGGAAGAGGCTTTGAATACATGGATTGCCGCGTCCTGCCACGCTTCGCTCACAGTCCTCGCAATGACGGAATAATTCGTTGATTTTAAAATATTATTTATTGGTGTTCAGTTAAAATCTAATCCATAACTTGGGTTGTTAATATATCTATGAGTAACAATTATACAAGTGGCTTAAAGTACCCTTCAATCATCTCTGGGGTCACATCGCTCAAGTTGGTGGAATTCCAGGAAGGGTTTTGATCTTTGTCAATCAAGACCGCCCGAATTCCTTCAAAAAAATCAGGGGCCTCAACGCAATGTCGGCTGACCTGAAAATCAAGGGCCAAAATCTCTCTCAAGCCCATGCCTTTGGTTCGACGCAACAAAGCCAAGGCTAGTTTTAAGCTGGTGGGAGATTTCTTCAAACTCCCCTTTAACCACTCTCGAACGATGGGATTAGATTCTTGTTGAAGCGCTTCAAAAATCTCTTCAACTGTATTAAAGCCAAAACATCGGTCAATCAGATTCCGGTGTGTTTGAAGGAAGCAATCACTTTGTCCTCCTGCCGCATCTTGAAGGATATCATCCACTTCAGCTGATGATTGCGCTTCTGTTAAAGCCTGGTAAATTCCAGGAATCTCAAGAGATGCCAGGCGATGGGTTGCCAGCCCCGTATAAAGCGCATCTTCTGCGGTGATGCTCTCCCCCAAGACCCCAAGAAACGTCCCAATTTCCCCGGGACAACGGTTAAGAAAATAACTCGCTCCAACATCTGGAAAGAACCCAATATTTACCTCCGGCATGGCCAGAACAGACCGCTCCGTGACAATGCGATGGCTGCCATGAATGGAAATCCCCATTCCGCCCCCCATGGCGATGCCATCAATCAAAGCTATATAGGGCTTGGGATACATATGGATCATAAAATTCAAAAGATATTCTTCTTGAAAAATAGCGACCATATAATCTTCATCCCCCTTCAATCGGGCTTCATAGACAGACCGAACGTCCCCCCCCGCGCAGAAGGCTTTGCCAGAAGAGCTTTGGATGATGATGGTGCGAACGTCAGGATCGTCTTTCCACTCCATAAGCAACCGCGTTATCTCACGAATCATGGAAAGGGAAAGCGCATTCAGGGCTTTTGGGCGATTCAAGGTTATGACACCTGCATAACCGTCAACCTTAGAGAGAACATCTTGGCCATCGGCATTTTTTAAGGAGGGCATGATCGGCATTTTTACACCTTCTCAAACAAATGGCGGACAATAATCACACGCATGATTTCATTGGTTCCTTCAAGGATTTGGTGAACCCGCAAATCCCTTAAATATCGTTCTACCTGATACTCTTTCATATAGCCATACCCTCCGTGAATTTGGAGGGCTTCATTCACGACAGAAAAACCGACATCAGTGGCAAACCGCTTGGCCATCGCACAGTGAAGCGGGGCATCCTTATGACCTTCTTCCAATAGGGTCGCGGCCTTATGAACCATCAAGCGTGCGGCTTCCAATTCCGTTGCCATATCGGCCAAGCGAAACTGAAGGGATTGAAATTCTTTCAATTTTTTGCCGAATTGCTCCCGCTCCTCGACATACGCCAACGCCAGGTCCAAGCACGCTTGCGCTCCCCCTAAGGAACAGGCGGCGATGCTCAAACGCCCCCCATCCAGGCCCGTCATGGCAATTTTAAATCCCTCTCCTTCCACCCCTAATCGATTTGTCACAGGTACGCGTACCTGGTCAAATATTACAGATGTTGTGGGTTGGCTGCGCCACCCCATCTTTTCTTCTTTTTTGCCAAAACTTAAGCCTGGTGTTCCTTTCTCCATAAGCAAGGCCGTAATGCCCTTTGGACCAGGCTCGCCTGTGCGGACCATGCATAAATACAAATCACTCACACCACCGCCAGAGATAAAGGCTTTCGTGCCTGTAACGATATAATGGTCGCCGTCCAGGATAGCCTTTGTTTTGAGGGAAGCCGCATCACTGCCGGAGCTCGGTTCAGTCAAACAATAACTCGATAGCCATTCCATAGAAGTGAGCTTAGGTAACCATTTTTGATGTTGCTCGGCTGTTCCGAACCGATCAATCAGATAACTCACCATGTTGTGTATGGAAAGATAGGCAGACGTTGAAACGCAAGCCTTCGCCAACTCTTCAAATATGAGAACACTATCGAGACGTTTAAGGCCCACACCACCTTGGTTTTCTTTGACCAATAGGCCCCCAAACCCTAATTCAGCAGCCTTTCGAAAGGTTGGTATGGGAAAAATCTCGTCTCGATCCCAGGTAGCTGCATAAGGGGCGAGCTGATCCCTGGCAAAATTCCTGGCTAACTCTTGGAAAGATAGTTGCTCAGGTGACAAAGAAAAATCCACGACATCAACCTTTCAAAAATAAAGCTCTATGATCAAAAATAACGGAGAGTTGCTGAAATGTCCATAAAGGTGACGTCTTGCTAACAACCGAGGATTCTTCTATAAAACGGATAACACTGACGCGTCAAAAAGGAACAAGACATGAATTTTCACGGACACGGACAATTCCCAAACACCCGTCTGCGCCGCCTTCGCACACATCCCTGGTTACGGGAGATGGTCCAAGAAACCCGTCTCCACCCGTCTGATCTTATATTACCCCTTTTTATTCGCACTCCTGAAGGACCTGCGGAAATTCCCAGCATGCCCGGCGTGCGGCGTTGGACCATAGAGGAATTACCCCAAATCATTGAGCAGATACTTGCCGTTCATATTCCCGCTGTGGGTCTCTTTCCCCTGACACCACAAGCCCTTAAAACGCCGGATGGCAAAGAAGCTTTCAATCCTGAAAACCTTATTTGCCAAGCCATTCGAACCATTAAAGAAATGGCCCCACAACTGGGTATTATTGCCGACGTTGCCTTAGATCCCTACACGACCCATGGACACGATGGCGTGTGGAATGGAACGTACGTTGATAATGACTTAAGCTTAGACCTCTTAAGCAAACAAGCGGTCATACAAGCCGAGGCAGGCGCAGATATCCTCGCCCCTTCTGATATGATGGACGGTCGTATTGCTGCTATCCGTCAAGCCCTCGATGGGGCAAATTTTGAAGATAGGGCTATTATGAGTTATGCAGCCAAGTATGCCTCATTTTTTTATGGTCCCTGGAGAGAGGCCGTAGGCGTCGCAAAGCTTCCCGGACAAGATGGCCGCCCTGTTGGAGATAAAAAAACCTATCAAATGAACCCCGCCAACGCGGAAGAAGCATTAAGAGAAGTCGCGCTTGATTTACAAGAAGGGGCAGATATGGTCATGATTAAGCCAGGCCTTCCCTATTTAGATATTATCTCTCGTGTACACCAAACATTCTTGGTTCCCACTTTTGCCTTCCAGGTCAGCGGCGAGTATAGCATGATTAAAGTAGCCGCCGCCCAAGGATGGATGAATGAACAAGCTGTGATGGAAGAAACCCTTATCAGCCTAAAACGGGCCGGGGCCACCGGGATTTTTACTTATGCAGCCTTAGAGGTTGCAAGGCAACTGAATAAGTAAGGCAGAACCTAATCCCCCAAAGAAATACCAAGACCCCTGGCGGTGCGAATCATCGTCCCTTTTGTATCCACTTCCTGGAACTGCTCAATGGCTTCCATAATCGGAACATCAACCACTTGACGGTTCTTCCAAGCCACCATTCGATCAAACTTACCCTTCGCAATCAAATCCACCGCATGAACCCCAAAAGCAGACGCTAAAATACGATCTTGTGCGCACGGTTGCCCCCCGCGCTGAACATGCCCCAAAACCATTGTGCGCATATCAGCACCTGTCACGGCAGAAATTTTATCCGCTAGATAATGACCAATACCCCCATATCGAACCCGGCTTCCTTCTTGTGAAAGCACAACCGGTTTTCCATTCTCCGTTTTAACGGCCTCTGCCACCACGATAAGGGCAAAGGTGCGCCCTAAATCCGCCAAAGAAGAAATCTTTTGGGTAATTTTGTCTAAAGAATACGGTATTTCGGGAATCAGGATAATATCTGCCCCACCTGCAATCCCTGCGCTCAAAGCAATATGACCGGCGTCGCGTCCCATGACCTCTAAAATCATCACACGCTGGTGGCTTGCAGCCGTCGGCTGAAGCCTGTCCAAAGCTTCGGTCGCTACTTCAACAGCTGTAGGATAGCCTATGGCGCTTTCCGTATGGCCGAGGTCATTATCAATCGTCTTGGGAATGGTCACAAGATTCAAACCACCTTGTTGCGCCAGGTGCCGCAAAATGCGCATACTGCCATCTCCCCCAATGCCGATGAGAGCATCCAGGCCGAGTTCTCGATATCCCGCGATAAAATCCACAGAGCGATCTGTGCGTTCGCCTTGCGCATCGGGGAAATTAAATGGATCCGTTTTATTCGTACTGCCCAGCATGGTGCCACCGCTGCGCATCATCATGCTATTGCAAGACTCCAAAGTGAGCTCTTCATAATCAAGGGGCCGCACAATAAGCCCTGTCGTCCCGTTATGAATCCCCATGACATGCCAGCCATACGTTTGAATTGCCCGATAAGTAATGGCGCGAATCGCAGCATTCAAGCCTGCGCAATCCCCCCCACTTGTGAGAACACCAATTTTTTTAACCAAGGTCTTTTCTCCTGAATCGCTCATAACGCTGTAACTTACCACTCTTTTCATAAGCGTGTTAAGCTTGAAATTTTCAAAAACTAGAGGCCCGTTTCCCCCCACTTACAGGGTGCGTAACCCCTGTTGTTGTTGGAAAGCTCGTCGGCAAACCTGCCTTTACCCGCGCCGCCAAATAGGCAAACGCATACGCCTCCAATAAATCTCCATTCCAATTAAGAGCTTCAACAGGCTCAACAGGGCACGGAGCCAGTTGAACCAAACGGTGCATAAGATACTGATTTCGACGCCCGCCACCGGCTACATAAATTTTATGGGGTTTTGTCGGCATTTGACCCAAGGCGACCATCATGGCCCTTGGGGTTAATTCCACGAGTGTTGCCGCTCCATCACCGACCGATAATCCCTCTATATCCTTTAAGCAAGTTGCAAAGTCATTGCGATCCAGGGATTTAGGGGCAGACTTTGCAAAATAAGGATGGGTCAACCAACGCTTAACAATTCCCTCATCAACCTTCCCTTGCGCCGCTAATTGACCATCAGTGTCATAAAGCTGTCCTGTCTTTTTTAAAACCCAATCATCGAGCAAGGCGCCGCCCGGCCCTGTATCACAGGCTATAAGGGGTTGCCCTTTTTGAATCCAGGTGATATTGGCAACACCCCCAATATTGACAATTACAACGGGGTATTCTTCTTCTACCATCGCTTGATGGAAAATAGGCACCAGCGGGGCCCCTTGACCGCCATGGGCCACATCTTCAGAACGAAAATCATAAATAACTTCCACGCCCACATCCCGTGCCAAAAGCTCCCCATTCCCAATCTGTCGAGTTTCGGGGGGCGCATGAAAGATCGTGTGGCCATGAAATCCGATGAGCCCTACTGCCTGAAACCCTTGCGCTTGTTTGACCACTTCTCCATGAAAAAGGGTAAGCTCATGTTCAACGGCCTGAACCTCTGAGGTCATATCTTTTTGCCCAAGGATGGTCCTCATCTTTTCTCGTAAAAGTTCTGGGTAGGGAACTGTAATCCCCCCCCCAACCTCCATAATTTTTTGGCCATCCGTGAGCAACCAAGCAGCATCGACACCATCAAGGGACGTGCCGCTCATTAATCCTAACGACCAAATCGGTTCCATTTTGCCAATTACCCTTAAATGTGATACACCATTAATAACATACTGACGAAAGACCCATGATGAAATCAGAATTTTTACACATTATACAATCCCGCGGTTTTTTTCATCAAGCGACCGATGTGGAGGCCCTTGATGCCTTGATGGCTTCTCAAGCAACTACAGGGTACATCGGCTTTGATATGACAGCCGACAGCTTGCATGTGGGAAGTTTAGTCCAAATTATGATGTTACGCTGGCTACAGAAGACAGGCCATCACCCCATTATTTTGCTCGGTGGGGGGACGAGTAAGGTCGGAGACCCCTCTTTTAAGGATACAGCACGACAGCTCTTGGACGATACGGCCATTCAGACAAATATGAGCGGTATCCGAAAATCCTTCGCCCCCTTTGTTGATATGGATCACGCGATCATGGTCAACAATGATGACTGGTTAAATGACATCAACTACCTCGATTTTCTTCGGGATTATGGCCGTCATTTCTCTGTTAATCGCATGCTGGCCTTTGACAGCGTTAAGTTGCGCCTGGATCGGGAACAAACTTTAAGCTTCCTCGAATTCAACTATATGATCTTGCAAGCCTATGATTTTCTTGAATTATACCGTCGCCATGGGTGCATCCTCCAGATGGGGGGCTCTGACCAATGGGGTAATATTGTGAATGGTGTGGAACTGACCCGCCGCGTCGTAGGAAAACCGGTATTTGGCTTGACTTCACCCCTCATTACCACCTCAAGTGGGGTAAAGATGGGCAAAACGGCAAATGGCGCTGTTTGGCTCAATGGGGATCGCCTCCCCGCTTATGATTACTGGCAATTCTGGCGTAACACCGAAGATGCGGATGTAGGGCGTTATTTACGCTTATTTACCGAAATGCCTTTAAGTGAGATTGCAAAACTTGAAGCCCTCCAAGGCGCGGAAATTAACGAAGCAAAGAAAATTTTGGCAGATCAGGCAACGGCCCTGGCCCATGGTCCTAATTGCCTGATCAATATCCATAACACCGTTGCCCAGCTCTTCGAACATCAAGTAGGCTCCCTGGATAGCCTTCTTTCCATCGATATATCCATGGCGGATATCGAAGCCGGGATTTTGCTGATTGACCTTCTTTGTCAAGCAGGATTAACGGCGAGCAAGGGAGAAGCGCGACGATTGATCCAAGGCCACGGAACCCGCGTGAATGATCACCCCGTTTTGGATGAATCCCAAAGAATTACCCCAGACTTAATCCATGAGGGAACGTTAAAATTATCCGCCGGTAAAAAGCGCCATGTCTTGGTAAAAGTCATTGAAATTTATGAAATTAATAGTTGACCCAAGCATTTAAAATAAAAAAACCCCTGAAAAGGGGTTTTTTACAATTCATAAGTTAAAACCTACCCAAAGCGTGGGGCTGGTTTTGCTATTTCTCTCTCCGGACCCTTTTTTGCCATAGAGCCCACAAGGGAGGCATGTTCAGTAGCGGCCTTTTCTTCTGGGGTCAACTCCCGCAAGACATACCCACGACCCCAAACTGTTTCAATGTAGTCTTCACCGGACAAGGCTTCTGCAAGTTTACGGCGCAATTTGCAAATAAACACATCAATAATCTTCAATTCAGGCTCGTCCATGCCACCATAGAGGTGGTTTAAGAACATTTCTTTGGTAAGGGTTGTCCCTTTACGTAAAGAGAGAAGCTCAATAATAGCATATTCTTTACCTGTTAAATGAAGGGGCTTATTATCAACGCTCGCGGTGCGATGTTGCAAGTTCACGCTCAACCGGCCAGTGCGGATAATGGATTCAGAATGGCCGCGGGAGCGGCGGATAATGGCATGAATGCGCGCCAACAATTCAGTCTTATTAAAAGGCTTCGTTAAATAATCGTCTGCCCCAAACCCAAGGCCACGGACCTTATCGTCAATTTCGGCTAACCCTGACAAAATCAGGATGGGAGTTTTGATGTGTGCGGCCCGCAAACGACGCAAGACTTCGTACCCATCCATATCCGGCAAGACAAGGTCAAGAACGATCAGATCATATTCATAGAGCTTGCCAATTTCCAGGCCGTCTTCACCAAGGTCTGTTGTATCGCAAACGAAGCCTTCAGAACGAAGCATGCTTTGTAGTGTCTTTGCCGTTGCAGAATCATCTTCAATGAGTAGTACGCGCATTACAAAACCTCCAAATAGTTGATCTGTTAAGTTGATCGTAACAAATAATTTTTAAGATAACTAACAGAATATTTTTATTTTTTTCTAGATATTTTAACGATTTGTTTACAAATGTTGTGAGTCGACTTCTGGCGTCTCTTAATGATCAGCAATTAAGGAAAACTTTTGCGACCACCCCCCTCCCGAACAAAAACCCTGAATATAATGAATTAGCTATTCCTTAATGATTTTAGGGATAAGCTTATTTTTAGTTAGAGCCATGATGATTTTCAATAGAACTGGGGCCTTTTATAAAAGGTCTAAAGTAATAGGAAACTTTATTATGGGTAAATATCCTGCCATTTTGGCCTTATTATCACTCGTCCTTGCTCAACCATCCTTGAGCAGTTCGACATTAAGCACAACAGGAACTACTCCTTCCCATACCCAATCCGAGAAAGATCTTTGGAAATCCCACTCAGATCAAAAGAGTGAATTAAATCGAGATATTGTGTTATTTATCAATACCTTATTTCCCGATGAATCTGAGGTAAAAAAGCTTAATTTAGATGATAATACCCAAAAATTAGAAAAAGAACGACGCGATTTCTTAAAGCGACTCTTTATCATATTGGCTGAAGGACCTTTAAAGATGTCTAAGGAAAAAGTTCAAACAAAACAAGTTATGGGGACATGGGGTTACCCATTAGCAACAGCCTTGGGCCATGGGCAACGGATCCTTATAGAAGCAGAAGGGATAAGTGGGAAATCTCTCCTCAATTTGGTATTGACGGGAATCATGAAAGTTGAACCACCAGCCACGAAGCCTTCAGAAGCTTTTGATTTTAAAGCTAAAGTCGGGGATTCAAACATTGCAACCTATCGCAGGTTTGCCTCCCATGGCTTGGTCTTTAAAAATAATATTGTGGAAGAAACAAAGCTTGATGGACTGACCGGTAAATTACAAAATGCAGCGATTGGCAATGCAGGAAGGCACATTGGCGTGAATATCACGTTTGGGGGGCTTGGGCATGAAGATATCGATGGCAATATAATTGGGCCTGGCGGAACAACATGGGAGAAATCAAAACCCCTCCCGAAAAGACAACATGGCCATGTCTATCTTCAATATTTAGATTATGGAAATAATCGGAGTACTCTTATGTTTGGATTAGAATCCAATGAACCGTTAACAGAAAATATGTTTGGTGTTAAGCATAACGCAAAAAGTGGAACTAAAGTCGCCTCAGAAGGCATATCCGTCACCGGTGGGCAGAAGATGCAAGTTTTCTTAGGCAAAGAAGCACCGGCTGAATATGGGGGCATGCGTGTTCATTTGGATTCTGGACAAGTGAAAGAACTCGAGTCCTTGTTTCAAAATATCCTAGCCATGGATGAGACAAAACAAAAGGAATTATTTGAAAAAATCTTAAAGGGAACAGGGCCAGAAGCTCATGCCACCCTTCCAAAATTAAATGGTTAGAGCTTGTCTGGTAAAACGGCCTCTTCTGTGACTTATTGAAAAAACACCTCAATCCAAATCTGCCAAAAGGGTCGCATTACCTCCAGCGGCAGTTGTATCTTGGCTGAAGGTTCGCTCCACCATAAAACGGGCAAGATAGTTGGGGCCACCAGCTTTCGGGCCTGTTCCCCCTGGCTGAACCAACTCGGTTATATTACTCCTCTTCATAGCGTATCATCCTTTCTTTATTGAGGGTTATGGCAGTTCGTCACTGCCACGATACGCTGCTTTATCTTCCATCACCAAATATCTCCTGGGATGCAGGACATATCCACACTCAAATTTTCTTTTCTTGATTCAAAATAAGCAAGTGCCTCATCGAATTTATGACGTTTTTTCACAGGTAATTCAGTGTCATTAAAATTATTAGAATTATTTATTCCAGTGTGATCTTTATAGTAAATACTTAATTTTTCAAGCGTAGTGTTGTTTTTTAGATGTTTGTGAAATGCTATCGCTGCATCGATTACATTTAATCTATTGTGGCACTGTACACTAATAGAGCGGAGGGTTTTATTTTCTTTTAAGCATTTTGCTATATTTTTTGACGCTATTTTATGGCTACAAAGTGGATTTTCTAACGTTAAAGAAGTTATACAATTATTTTTCTCCAAACCTCTTCCTAATTCGCCGTAAACATGAACAACTCCAAGCTGATCATACTCCGTATCCTCTCGCACCAGAACTGATTCAAATACATTGTTTATTTTAATCATCTTTCTTAAATAAGAAAATTTATTAGGATCATTCCCCATAGTTTGAAGCTCAAAAATTAATTTTATTTTTTTAGATTTTATTTCGTTTAATCTTTTATATTGTTTCAATTTATCATAACTATCCCAAATACCAATTGTTATACATTCAAGGTTTGGAAGTTTATTAATATAATATATTTCATCATTATTGATTTTTTGTAAAACAAAATTGGTGATTTTAGAATTTAATATATTGCTAAAATGTTGGCAAACGCTACCCCATTCTCTAAACTCCGACTCACCACGATAAACTTGATCAAATATTTTATTCATAACATCGTATGGAATCATTCTAATATTACAATGATTAACAGTTTTAATCATTTCTTCTGCTTTAAGATGCCCCTCTTGAATTGCTTTTTGATAATATTCCATAGCAGTGGGTATCCAATCTCCCCCTTTTTTTTGGTAGATGGCGCCTAATTTAAAGTACGCCTCGGGCAATCCGATTGTACCAAAAACGACGTTAATATTGCTTATAGCTCCAGCATGTCCTTGGTTCGCAGCTAGATCATACCATTTGAGCGCTTTAGAGAAGTTCTGCTGGACTCCGTATCCATTTCCATACGCAGCACCAATAGTATTTTGTGCATCTGCATTTCCATCATAAGCGCTGTCTTTGGTATCGTTAAACCATTTTTGAAACTCTACATTTTCTGCTGGTTCTGTTGTGTCAATTCTTTGGCGTTTCTCTAGCCTGTCATCTTGACTTGGGGACCCTGGGCGTTTCAGAGGGTTATGGTTGTTTGTTTCGTCTTCCGCCCCATGACAAGGGAGGAGTAAAATAGAACACAAAAGTGCCGTTACTGTACTTCTTATCGTCATCATTAATCTCCAATTTTAAATTTATAGTGTTCTTTAATTTTAATTAGGTTTTTGCAACAGAGCCGTTGAAAAATCCAAATCTATTTAGATGTGATTTGTGGTTTGTTTTTGCGTTTATTCCTGGGTTTTATTTCGAAATCTTTCAATGGCTACTTCATTGTTTGAAGCTGCAATACTTCACCTAAACTCTTTATTGATCAGGTAAATACTTCTATCAGTATTAAACTTAATTATTCAAACCACTAATTTGATATATAAAACCGCGGAACGCAATACGGTAAGAATACCCCATTGGCCCTGTTTTAGGATCGACATTCATTTTAAAGGAAGTACAAACTTTCGAATAATAAAAACAAAAAAACTTAATTTAAAGAACAGAAGAAAAATAGAGTAATAAATAAAGAAATTGGAGGCTAAGTAGAAAAAATGGTTGATATTACACGGCGTCCTTATTTTTCCTATGGCCATGCCGTACTGTTGAGCGCTACCTCAACGACATAAAAGGAAAGTTTGACGCGAAAAACCGCGCTCATCTTATCTCGACGCTCCTAAAACACATTCAATAGAGTATTTTTACCCCCCTATACAAAGCCATTAGGGAGAGCTATATAAAATGAGATCATTGAGTAAAATAACTTAACATAAAAGCGAGAGAAGTCATGTTGAAAAAATATTTGTTCATCCTATTATTTGCATTTTCCATTTTACCACCAACTCAAGCTATGCAAGAGCCAGAACGCCCCTGGCCAGAGATGACTTATAGCGATAAAACTGGCGCAAAATGTCGCTTGGTTTCTTTAAGAGAGGTAACTGAAAAAACCTTCGTTCCGTTTGCCACCACACTTTTTTCAACACAAGGCGTGTATGAACTTTATGAAAATGGTATTGCCTGGGATGAAGCAAGAGCCCAACGTCTTTGGGGTCGTGTCTCACCAAGAACAGAAGAATGGTTCAAAGGTATCAACACATTCGTGCCTTGGACGGTTATTCAAGTATGCGAAACGGAAACATTCATTGGTATTTTGGGGGCACATTTTCATACAAATGAAAAGATAAATGAATATAAAAGTGTTGAAATTTGTTATGCGCTTCACCCTGAGTACAGAGGAAAAGGAATTTTATCAACTGGATTTAGGACTTTTGCTCAAGCCTTTGCGCCTCAATTGCAAGGACTAGGAGATCAATTTGATCGCATTTTGGCCCCGATTTCTCCTATTAATTTTCCTTCTTTGAAATTTGTCTTTAGCCTAGGATTTAAAGTGGGTGAGGATTCACGAAACCAACCCTATGTGTCTAGTTTTTTTCCAGAAAATTACATAAGTGAAGAGAATAAACCACGATTTTTAGGTTATGCTGTGGAGGTTGTCAAAAAACTTCAATCAACTTCTGAAATGGTTGAACCAAATCCGAACAGCTTTGAAATGCCTATTGATGAACAAGATTGGGCGAAACTTCTTGCTCTTAGAATCGTTGCCATCATGCCAAAGGATGCTTTTTTCGAGAAATTCCTGGAAAAATAGTATTGTCATACCTCTCCCTTTGACCACCTTTGTTGTGTGAAGAGGGAGGGGAACAAAAATATTCCTCAATCCAAATCTGCCAAGAGGGTGGCATTGCCTCCAGCGGCGGTTGTATCTTGGCTGAAGGTTCGCTCCACCATAAAACGGACAAGATAGTTGGGTCCACCAGCTTTCGGGCCTGTTCCCGAAAGGCCTTCGCCCCCAAATGGTTGAACACCGACGACAGCGCCGATCATGCTTCGATTGATGTACAAATTTCCAACGCGGGCCCTCTTTCGAACACGCTGTATAGTCCCGTCTATGCGGCTATGCACCCCAAGCGTAAGGCCATAGCCTGTGGCGTTAATCTCATCAATGACTTTATCTAAATCTGATCCTTTAAAGCGAACGACATGCAGAATGGGCCCAAAAACTTCTTCCGTCATTTGCTGGGCAGATGATAGCTCCCAAGCTTGCGGCGGCACAAAATTGCCTTGCTGATGGGTCTTATCTAATTCTGAACGATAAATCAATCGAGCGGTTTTCTCTAATGCCTTCCCATAGGCTTCCAGCTGTTTTTCTGCCTCATGATCAATAACGGGGCCAACGTCTGTCGATAGCAGGCTCGGGGCCCCAACAGATAATTCGGCCATCGCCCCTTCGAGCATTGCCAAGATGTTATCCGCAATTTCTTCTTGGATGAAAAGCAACCGTAAGGCCGAGCAACGCTGCCCTGCACTTTGAAAGGAAGAGACGATAATATCCTGGATCACTTGCTCCGGCAAAGCGGATGAGTCCACGATCATTGCATTCATTCCCCCTGTTTCCGCGATGATCGGAACAATCGGCGCTTTTTCTCGTGAAAGAAGGGTTTTGGCAATGCCTTGGGCCACGGATGTTGAGCCTGTGAAGGCAACACCTGCCGTCCGTGGATCACGCATCAGCTGTGACCCTAATACACTTCCCCTTCCCGGAAGATAATGGAGGACACTAACGGGGATTCCAGCTTGATGGGCCAATTGAACAGCTCGATAGGCAATCAACGGTGTCTGATGGGCGGGCTTTGCCATAACGCAATTCCCTGCAGCCAAGGCTGCCGCTACTTGACCTATAAAGATCGCTAAAGGGAAATTCCACGGGCTAATGCAAACAAACACGCCTCGCCCATGAAGGCTCAATTGGTTCTTCTCGCCGGTTGGCCCAGGTAAAGGTAACGGTGCACTCATGAGGCGACGCGCCTCAGAGGCATAATACCGACAAAAGTCAGCCGCTTCACGCACTTCTGAAATCGCATCCGGGAGCGTTTTCCCCCCCTCATAGACCAACAATGTCATTAACTCTTCACGATTCGTTTCTAATAATGCCGCCAATCGATCCAAAGCTTGAGCACGAACAGCCACCGGGGTGGCAGTCCACTCTTCAAAGGCTTCTCCTGCCAAGGTCATTGCCCGTTCTGCATCTTTTGCCGTTGCATTCCAAACTTGGCCAATGACTTGCTCATTATTCGACGGATTAACGGCCTGGGCGGAATTGCCTTGACGAATAGGGGTTCCGGAAATGAGGGGAGTAGAACACCACGGAGCCCCTGAGGGCATCGTTACCTTAGTGGCTTCCATTTTTTGCTTTAAACCATCGATCTCCTCTAAATTACTGAAATCGATTCCTTCAGAGTTTTGGCGTTGAGGACGTAATAAATTCCGAGGCAAAGGAATTTTTGGATGAGGAATGCTCTTAAAAGATCGTGCTTCCTCCACAGGATCCGCGATCAAAACATCAATGGGCATAGAAGGATCATAAATTTTATGGACAAAAGACGTATTCGCCCCATTCTCGAGCAAACGGCGAACCAGATACGCCAACAAATCCCGATATTCTCCAACAGGCGCATAGACACGACAAGGAACTGGACGATCATTTCCCTTTACGAGCTGACCATAAAGCGCTTCCCCCATCCCATGCAACCGCTGAAATTCAAATTCTTTACTCTCTCCCGCAAGGTCAAGTATGGTCGCCACCGTGCGGGCGTTATGAGTTGCAAATTGGGGGTATATGGCCTCAGGGACTGCAAACATCTTTTGCGCACACACTTGATAAGAAACATCCGTGAACACTTTGCGGGTAAAAACAGAATAGCCCTTCAGTCCCTTTTCTTGAGTGCGCTTGATCTCTGAATCCCAATACGCTCCTTTCACCAAGCGAATGCATAATCGACGCCCGTGACGCTTGGCCATGTCAATGAGATAATCCATGAACAAGGGGGCCCGTTTCTGATATGCTTGGACAGCCAGCCCAAAACCATTCCACCCTTTTAAATCTTCATGACCAGAAATAAATTCAATAATATCCAAAGAAAGATCGAGCCGCTCTGACTCTTCTGCATCAATCGTAAGGCCAATGCCGTGCTCTTTGGCAAGCAAGGCCAAATTCAAAACCAAAGGCCTTAATTCTTCTTCAATCCGTTCTCGTTTTGCAAGCTCATAACGGGGATGAAGCGCGGACAGCTTAACGGAAATACTATTTTGGAAAAAGATATCACCTCCCCCTTTTGATTTCCCGATCGCTTCAATGGCTTGGGTATAGGCCTGATAATAACGATTGGCATCTTTTTTGGTACGGGCCTCTTCCCCCAACATATCGTAAGAATGTCGATATCCTTTTTCTTCATCCGTTTTCGCGCGCTTTAAAGCGGCCTTGATCGTCTCCCCCATCACGAATTGATTGCCCATAATTTCCATAGCCTTAGCAATACTCTGTCGAATAACGGGTTCGCTTACCCGGCGGGTTATCCCCTTCAACGTATCCAGAAAACCGTTTTTCTCTAATCCCCAATGCATCAAATGATCGGCCGTTGACAATCCAAAGCTGGTGAGTTTTGCAAAGAAAGTCGTATCCCCTTTCCCTTGATTTAAGGAGCTTCCCCATTCAACGGAACGAATCTTGTCCCGAATCAGCCTTGTTTTCGTTTCCGTATCCGGCACGCGCAATAAGGCTTCGGCCAAGCACATCAAAGCAATGCCTTCTTGGCTATTCAAGTCATAGGTTTGAAGAAAGTTTTCAATGCTGAAACTATCCAGCTTCTGCGCCCTCACACCTTCAACAAGTCGGCGTGCCTGTTCAGCGATGCGTTTCAATTGTTCCGGTGTTTGGTGAATATGGTCCAGAAGATAAGCCACAACGTCCGCTTCATCTTTTCGGTAAAAGTCATTGAAAGAGGGGAGAACACAGGAGCTAAGGACAGGATTAAGAACAGAGTTAGAAGTCTCCTCACTTGTCAAAGCTTTACGCTTCATCTTAAGTTTCATACCATTTCTCCGCACAAACCATATACAATAAAAAACTTTAGCAAGATTTAAGAGCTTTGCCCAAGTGGTTTTATCGTTTTCGGGTTTTTTTTCTACGGAGACACATTCTTCGCCAAGAGAACAAAGTCTGCAATAGACAATTCTTCAGCACGCGCGCAAGGATTCAAGCCTAATTCAGTGAGTTTGCTTTCAGAAAATAATGGCTTGAGGCTGGAGCGAATCATCTTTCTTCGTTGGCCAAAGGCATGCTGAGTGATCCGTTCCATCATAGGCAACAGGGCTTTTTCTGAAGGATCGATCAGTTTTGGAATCAGTTGGACAACGCTGGACGTTACTTTTGGAGCTGGCGTAAAAGCCTTAGGGGACAAATCAAACAGGCGCTTTCCCTCACAGAGCCACTGGGTCAAAATCGACAATCGTCCATAGGCTTTTGTGCGCGGCTTCGCAATGAGCCGCAAGGCGACTTCTTTTTGGAACATTAAGGTCAAAGAGGAAATACGATCCAGATTCGACAGCCACTGAATTAAAAGGGCCGTTCCAATATTGTAAGGCAAGTTCGCAATAATCTTAATATTGCCTTTTGGAATAGCCAATTGAGGAGAGAGTTTGAGCGCATCCCCTTCGATAACCTCAAAAAAGCCAGGAAAGGCAGCTTGGATATCCGCCAATATTTCAAGGCATCGATGATCCCGCTCAACCGCAACAACACGGGCGCCAGCTTCCAATAAAGCACGAGTAAGGCCGCCCGGACCTGGCCCCACCTCAAACACCGTGACATCTGTAAAATTTCCGGCGACTTTGGCGATACGCCGGGTCACATCCATGTTGAGCAGAAAATTCTGCCCAAGACTCTTTTTTGCTAACAAGCCATAATGATCAACAACTTCCCGTAAAGAAGGAAGAGAATAATCACTTCCACTCAATAAAGGCGACACTCTTCAACTTAGCCATTTCTTGCGCTGCCCGTTTGCTCAATTTTTCTTGCTCAACGGCATTGGACGCCATGTCCCGCGTAGGTTCCGGCAGTGGCGCCAATTTTGGCATCTTCTTAGAACAAACCATCGTCAAAACAAGCCCATCCGGCGTCATTGTCGGCTGCATGCACGTTCCTACTTGCGCTTTTTGTACCAACGGCTTCAAGGGACCTGGCAATTGTCCCATCTTGACAACACGATTTGCATCGACTTTTGCCCCAAAGCCATTAGCCGCTTTCAAGAAAGCTGGGCACCCTTTTGCTTGGTGCGTTTCTTCAATTTTTGGTCCCATGATCATCATAACTTCTTCAGGCGACTCAGGAGATACATTGAAGATTGCTTGGCACAACGTAATTTCCATCTCGTCTGGCGAGGGCGGTTCGAGTTTCATATCTTTGGCTTGAGACAAAACTTTATCAACTTCTTGATCGCTAATATGAACCAATGGACCATACGCTTCACGGATGAAACGTCCCCAGGCCATTTGCGCTCTCAACCGTGTCAACATCGTTTGCTTAGAAATACCATTGGTTTTAAGCATTTTAACCATAGCTTCCAACGACATATTATTGTCCTTGGCCAAGCCCTCAAGTGACTTCTCTACATCGGCATCCTCTACTTTAATCTTCTTTGCCTTTGCCGCCTGGAGTTGAAGGCATTCTTCTACCATTCCTTGAATTACTTGTTTACGGATATCGTCCGGAACCGGCGTGGTCACAGGTTTGCCAGTGCCGAGATTCATCAATCGAAGACGCTGATCCACATCAGCGGCCGTAATAGCATCCTTATTCACAACAACAAGAATGCGGGTTTTTGACCCTCCTGCTATTCTGGATAGAGCAACAGTCTTTTTCGACGCCGCCCCTATTCCTGTTTCTTCAAGCATTTGTGATCCTGGTAGATTGGCCTTTGGTAATGCAGCATCTATCTTTGATGATGCTACTTTCCCATCGCTACACGCTACGAGGCTAAGCCCCGTTAAAAATAAAAATACACGCAACAGTTTCATTTTTTCTCTTAACCCTTTTATATGCCTATAACTCTATAGGGCATTGCCTTTGATCCTTGTTTTATAGTAAACCTGATCAAAGGTCTATTATAGTTTTTTAGTCGCTTGAATAATATATAAGTTGTCCAATGTTCAGATGCTAGGAAATTGATGCATGAAAAGGAAACTTTTTTATACATGAGCCTCGTTACCCGCCATATCCTTAAGCATCTTTTTACGAGTTTAATATTCCTTGCGACGGTCTTAACTACAGGTGTATGGCTCACTCAGTCTTTACGATTTATAGAAATTATCGTCAACCAAAATGTATCGATTGGCGGTTATTTTTCTCTTGTTGGTTTTCTAATTCCTGACTTAGTTGCCATCGTGTTGCCTGTTTGCATCCTCATCAGCGTTCTCTTTACCTATAACAAACTGATTGCAGATCATGAGTTAAGTATTTTTCGCGCCTGCGGATTGAGTAACTGGCGTCTTGCCCGTCCTGCTCTTATTCTTGCTCTCTTTATGGCTTGTTTGGTCGCTTTTATCAACATTTATCTTGTTCCTATATCTTTTCGCCACCTCCGCGATATGGAATATCAACTCCGGAATGAATTTTCTTCCAGCTTTGTTCAAGATGGTATGTTTAATACATTGCGGGGAATAACTGTCTATGCACGAACCCGGGCCGTTAATGGTGACTTAGACGGCGTCTTCATCCATAGCATCGGACAAGGGCTTACCCCCTCTCAACCAAAGCGTAATCCCTTTACAATTGTGGCACAGCACGGAACCATTATCGAAAAAGAAGGTAAGAAATCACTCCTCATGTTGCTGAATGGAACGCGCCAAGAAAAAGATGAGAAAACGGGAAAAGTGAGCTTCTTTCATTTTAAAACCCTCACTTACGATTTAGATCAACTCGCTGCCAATATCCAAGAACGAATCATCAAGCCTTATGAACGCTCTTTAACTGATCTTTTAAATCCCCCGGATGCAGATAGCCTCCCCTTAACAACAAAAGCGCAGCTTAACTCGGAGGGACACCAACGGCTCTTACCTCCCTTTTTGGTCATGTTATTCACCCTGATTGGGCTAAGCGCTCTTCTCCCCCAAGAACTAAATCGCCGTGGGCGTCAAAAACGTATTGCTCTTGCCATTGGTTTGGCAACAGGTATCCACATAGGATTGATATCCCTTATTAACCTCAACAGTCGTTGGAGTATAACTATTTCTTTAGCTTATGGGACAATTCTGCTGTTCAGCCTTATTTCGCTTATTATTCTAGAAAAACAAAGTCTCCGTACTTGGTGGCAACAGTATGGCCTTGGAAAAATTGGCAGGGATATTCACCCATGACCTATATTTGCTCCACTCTCAACTTATATTTCTGTCGCATCTTTTTTGTTTGGCTTGGAGCATGCTCCCTTGTCATTACGGCTATCATTTCCTTGTTTGAAGGAACAGAGCTCATTCGGCGATCTATGGGAAAAGCGAATATTGACCTCTCCATTATTTTTGAAATGATCGTTTTAAAGCTTCCCAATCACCTCCAAATGCTCCTTCCCTTTATTGTTCTCTCCGCAACGATGGCGGCTTTCTATCGTTTAAACCATACACAAGAGATTGTTGCAGCCCGCAGCTCCGGATTATCAATATGGCAGCTTCTTAAAGGACTTATGTTTTTTGTTTTGGTCTTAGGATTTGTGCAACTTATTATTCTTAATCCTTTGAGTGCAGCCATGAGCAGCCGTTTTGGAAATCTTGAAGCTCTTTACTTTTCTGGCACCAGTAACCGTATTGCAATCTCTGAAACAGGATTATGGTTCAGAGAAATCACACCTGGACGACAAAGCATCATTCATACATCTTACGTGCAACCTAATTCGAAAACATTTACCAATGTCACCTTTCATAATTTCGACCCCTCAGGTAATTATGAAACACGCATTGACGCTGCATCTGCTATTTTACAAAAAGGGCGCTGGGAGTTAAGAAATGCCGTAATTTGGCAAGATAAGGAGGGAGCCTTCAAATCACACCCTGTTATGATGATTCCAACCCCTCTCACGATTGAAAAAATCCAGGACAGCAATACTGCCCCTGAAATGATCTCCTTTTGGTCTTTACCAAAATTTATTGATATCTTAGATAAGTCAGGCCTATCTAGCCTGAGCTATCGCCTTTATTGGCATGGCCAAATCGCAAAATTAGGAATGATGATGGGAATGATATTGCTCGCTGCAGGTTTCGGTATACGACCTGTTCGTCAAGGAGGAACAGCTTTATATATATCTTTAGGAATTGGTAGCGGATTCGCTCTCTACTTTCTTAACGATGTTGTCTATGCCTTGGGGTTGGGAGGTCAAATTCCTATCCTACTCGCTGCATGGGCGCCAACGCTTATTATGGCTCTCTTGAGCCTTTCGCTCCTATTACACCTCGAAGATGGTTAAACTTAAATGACGTTTCGTTCTTACCTTTTATCATTATTAATGATCTGCGCCGCTTTATTGCCGACCCCCCATTCAACGATGGCTTCTATGACTATGGAAGAAAGCGAAGAGAATGATCATGAAGAAATTATTCAAAATAAAAATGATAGGATAAAACCTCAATCAAAAGAGCCGTCCCCTATTCTCTTAAGCGCTGACAACATCGACTACAATCAAGAAACGGATATGATAGTTGCAACCGGAAATGTTCAAATTGTCCAAGGCGAGCGCCTTCTTCGTGCCCAAAAAATTACTTACAACAAAAAAACAGGCATGATGACAGCCGCGGGGAATGTATGCCTTAAAGAAAAAGAAAAAATAAGCATTGCACCAAATCCAGAGGCCGCTAAATACAGGGAATTCTTGAATCACCAAGACCTTATCATTCATAGTTTGGGTGCAAGCAGCGCTTTAATGTCAAATCCTTTAAATTTGCCAGAACTTGGAAAACAACTTTCAACCATACAAATTGAAGAAGAAGAGGAAAAAGATCTTACCGACTATAACCTTTCCTTTTCTCCTTACGCAGAATTTTCTAATAAATTTCAAGATGGATTTATTCAAGAAGCTAAAATGTTATTGGCAGACAACGCTCACCTAGCAGCCAATTCGGCTAAACGCGTTAACGGACAGAAAGTTATTTTTCGCCAAGCGGTCTATAGCCCTTGTAAGGTTTGCAAACTCGATCCAACAAAAAAACCTCTGTGGCAATTAAAAGCTGACAAAGTTATACACAGCAAAACAGATCAATTGATCATTTATCATCATGCCCGTTTAGAAATGGGCGGTATCCCTGTTTTTTATATGCCTTACTTTCGCCATCCAGATCCAACTGTAAAGCGCAAAACCGGATTTTTAATGCCAACGTATGGAAGCAGTTCAGACTTAGGACTGATTCTCAGCGCCCCTTTTTACTATGTCGTTGCACCCAATCGAGACCTAACACTCGTTCCTGTGATCACAACAAAGCAGGGACCTTTAGCAATTGCTGAGTATCGTCACCGTTTCCGGGATGGGTATATTACAGGCAGCACGAGCTATACACAAACCCGCGATTTAAAACAAACGGGCAATTTAAAGAGCATTCCGAAGGGATCGAGGCTTCCTGGAAGGGATCGCTGGCACGTCTTCACTCAAGGACGCTTTGATTTGAATGATGAACATGTCGCCACTTTTGAAATTAACAAAGCCAGCGATACGACATATCTGCGTCGTTATCCTATTTTGCCTCAAGGGTTCCGCTTGAAAGTTCCTGTAAAAAACATGATTAGTACGGGAGCTATCGAGCAATTTCGGGATCATAATTATGCAACGGTTCGCGCAACAGCATATCAAACGGACAATCCTGCGACCACACCTTACATCTTTCCTCACGGTTGGTATAATTACCAAAGTGACCCTGACACCTTGAATGGTATCTGGAACTTCGATGCTAATTTTTTATCTCTTGGACGGCGCCTTGATACGCCTGCACAAAATGCACGACACATGCAGCGCTTATCCTTGAATGGAGGGTGGCGCTTGCCTTATGTATCTCCCACCGGGCATGCTTGGACTTTACAAATGACCTTACGTGGGGATGCTTACGCTCTCGAACACTATCAATCCTCTCTGGCAAAGCCTACCGCGCATTCTGCTTTTCGCGAGCGTTTGTTCCCAACAGCTTCTGCTCAATGGCGTTATCCTTTGATTAAGCGCCTTGACAAGGCTAATTGGGTTTTAGAACCAACGGCAATGATTGTCGGAACACCGCGTGTTAATAATAGGTCCATTCCAAATGAAGATTCTTTGAACATCCAAGTAGAAGACACCTCTTTGTTCTTGCCACAACGCTTTTCCGGGCTTGATCGGGTTGATACAGGCGGAAGATTTATTTATGGGGCAAACTCCACTTGGTTTTTCCCACAGCAACGCCTGTTTCAGTTCTTCTTAGGCCACAGCCTTCGGCTGGATCGTCGCCAAGTATTACCATCGAACGCCGGCGAAGATAAACGTGCTTCAGATATCGTGAGCCGTTTTCGCCTTAACCCAATGGATGGTATCCAGTTCTTGAATCGGATGGCTTGGCATTACAAAAGGACACGACCCCGCATTTCTGACACGTCCGCAATTTTTGGAAAAAAACTCATCATTTTTCAACTAAACCATACCTTTGTGAATAAATATTCAACCACCAACACGATTGGCATTTCTCAAGCTACCTGGGTTATTGGAACACAACCCTTTGATCACTGGAGCTTTTCTCTGGGAGAGACCCGAAACTTAAAACGTCATCAACGAGGTGCCCTTTCTCACACCTTATCCGCTCTTTATCATGATGAATGTTTCCGGATGACGTTAAGCGCTTTCAAAACCCGGTCCTTGGATCGAGATATCCGCCCGAACTCTGGCGTTATTCTTCAATTTGATTTCAAAAATCTGGGATCCGTTAGCCCCCTAGACACAATTGGCGTGAACGCCAACAACGTTTTCTAAGGAATGAGGTAAGGAATGCACCTCGCTCTCTATCAACCTGAGATTCCTCAAAATACGGGAACGCTCATGCGCTTATGCGCGTGCATGGGAATTAATTTAAATATCATTCATCCGTGTGGATTTGTTTGGGAGGATCGCCATTTGCGGCGGGCTGGTATGGACTATATGGATATTGCCACTGTTCATCACCATACTTCCTGGGAGACTTTCCAAGAGGAAGTTAGAAAAAAAAGCCAACGACTTATTCTCTTAGACGCAAAAGCAGAAACCCTTTACACTAATTTTTCTTTTCAAAGCGGGGACGTTTTACTATTAGGACAAGAAAGTGCTGGGGTTCCTGAAGATATTTTTCAAACCACCCCTCACCGCTTACGAATTCCCATGACGCCTGGCTGCCGCTCTCTCAACGTTTCTCTTGCCGCCGCCATGGTTGTTGGGGAGGCTTTACGGCAATTAAAAATAGCCCAAGGAGAATAAAACGATGACGACATCCGACCAAAAAGTGCAATTGAGTGTTTGGTTTTCAAGTCTACAGAGCCGTATTTGTGAAGCCCTTGAGAATCTAGAAGATGAAGCTGAGCACCTTGCCCCAAGGCATGTTCCGCCAGGCCGCTTTGAGCGTAAAGAGTGGAAACGGCAAGACGCTTCTCACCCTGAGCAAGATGGCGGTGGGGGAACCATGACACTCCTAAAGGGACGGGTTTTTGAAAAAGCAGGCGTCAATGTATCCACCGTCTATGGGGAATTTCCTTCCCAATTTGCCAAAGAAATTCCTGGCGCTGATGCGGATCCACGGTTTTGGGCCATCGGCATTTCTCTCGTGATTCATCCGCTCAACCCCTTCGTACCCGCCGTGCATATGAACACGCGCCATATTGTAACCTCTAAAGCCTGGTTTGGAGGTGGCTCTGACCTCACCCCTACCTTTGAATTTGATGAAGATACAAATGATTTTCATCAAGCGTTTCGGGTTGCTTGTGATACCCATAACCCGGATTATTATCCCCGCTTCAAGGCATTGTGTGATGACTATTTTTATCTCCCCCATCGTCAAGAACCCCGCGGTATTGGGGGCATTTTTTATGATAATTTAAGGAGCGGCGAAGCTCCCGAAGACTTTGAGAAAGACTTTGCTTTTACCCGTGACGTTGGGGAAGCATTCCTTGATATTTACCCCAAGCTGGTGCGCCGTCATATGGAGAAGCCGTGGACGGAAAGCGATAAGCAAAAACAAATGGTTAAACGCGGACGTTATGTGGAGTTCAATCTCCTCTATGACCGGGGAACAAAATTTGGCCTCCAAACGGGGGGTAATGTAGAAGCCATCCTCATGTCCCTGCCTCCCATGGTCAGCTGGCCTTAAGAAGCCTATTGATTTGACCTGCTAAGTAGAAGGGCAAAGACAATAAACGATATGGAAACTCTTCGTGATTAGGGAGTTTTCCTTTTTCATCCAGGATACTTGGCACATCTGCGTTAAAGCGCACGCCACAAGGCCAATGTTTTTCTTGTATAAAATAATGCAGCGATTTCAAGTGCCCTGTTTTTCCTGCTTTTACTTCTATCGGAATAATTTGGTTTTCATATTGCCAAACATAATCCAATTGAGCAGAAGACTGGGCTTTTTCTCTCACCCAATAATATAATTCTGGCTTTTGGTAGGGTGGATACAACTGAAGCAACGTTTGACCGATAAATTGCTCTGCAAGGGTTCCACGGTTTATCCATGCCCAATCTGGCGCTTGAATAATAGACAAGTGGCCCAATCCTGATGCAGAGCACAGAAGCCCAATATCAAGAAAAATAGCCTTAAAAATTTTAGGATCAATTTGTGCACCCAAAGGCAAACCGGATGCATGGCTGTGATAAATAAGATGGATCACCTTAGCCAAATTCAAACACTCTAATGATTCTTTAACTTGGGTTGATTTGCTTCCCGCGTCCAATTCGGCATATTTTATTTTTTGCCCTATTAAACCGGGAAGTGCTTTAAAAGAACGTCTTAGCAGGGGGATTTGTTTGATACGACCATATTTGTGAAAATCCTCTTGGTAACTTTGTAAAATACTTTGCTTGATGGCATCGATTTCTTGAAAATCACGTTGTTCAGCATAATGCGCAACCACTTCTGGCATTCCGCCTGTCAGCCAAAATTCTTTAACCCGTTCCAAGCAGCGTTGGTGAAGAGGAATAGGGATTGTGTCCGTTATCGTAACCGACCGAATCCATTCTAATAAAGCGGTTTCACCTAATGCCGTTAAAAAGTCTTCAAAGGAAATGGGGCCCAAGTGAAAATATTCAATTCGTCCCACCGGCATCGAAAACTCAGGCTCCACCAATGCAAAATCAAGCAATGATCCCGCAGCGATCACCGGCAGTTCGGGACATTCTTCATGAAAATATCTCAAAGTTTCAATAACTTTAGGAGTTGCCTGGATTTCGTCCAAAAATAGGAGTGTAGTTTCAGGATTGATAGCTTGTTTAAAATAGATACTTAGATGGCTCAAAATAGTGGCCGGGTCTTTACTTTTGAAAAAATCTTCATGTTCCGGATACCGTTCAAAATTCAGCTCCAAGCAAGACCGCCCGCTTAATTTTGCCAAATGACGTACCAGATTGGACTTCCCTACTTGCCTTGCTCCCCTGACAATGAGAGGCTTTCTGCCCTTTTTAGTCAACCAGCTTAAGAGTAAATCGACTTCAAAACGATGTATTTGCATGGTTCTTCCCAAAAATACAGGTCATTTTATCCTAATACATCCATTATAACCCCTTATTTTGGGAGATCAAGGATATTTTTAATGGTATATGGTGCCTAAAAACCACTTGTTAAATTGTGGGTACGGGTGGTATAAAATTTTTGAATGGATGAAAAATTACTATCGTCGGCCATTTCTTTAAAATCCCCCCTTGTTCCATAATTTTTTGTGCCTCAATTTTATGGTACAAATTGCCATAACCAACTAACCTTAATTCTATAGCGAAAGAGATTTCTCATGCCTCGTTATTTTTTACCCCTTTTAATTTTGTCCCTCATTGCTTGCTGCATTGAGGTTGATATTTCTGTGCCCAGCTTTCCAGATATGGGGCGCTATTTTCATGTGGAAGATGGCATCATCCAAATGACCATTGCCTACAATTTTTTAGGGTTTTGCTTGGGTGCCGCTGTATATGGCCCCTTATCGGATGTCTATGGTCGTCGACCCATCATGGTTTGGGGAAATGCGATTTTGGCCATTGGGGCTGTGGGTTGTGTGATCGCCCCCTCCATATCCTTCCTGCTTGGAACGCGGCTCATTCAAGGCATTGGGGCATCTGCATCCGCCGTGGTGGTTTTTGCAATGATTGCAGATGCTTATCCCGAAAAAGATAAAGCAGCGAAATTAATTGGCGCCATGAATGGTGTTTTCACCACCATAATGGCAGCAGCCCCCATAGTGGGCGGTTTTATCAATGAAGCGGTTGGGTGGCGGGGAAATTACGGGATCGTTGCCCTGATTTGTATCGTGTCTTGGGTTTTCTTGTCTTTCTTCCTGCCGGAAACAAAAAGAACTTTCGAGTCTTTTCACTTAAGCAAAATTAAGAAGGGCTACCAACAACTTCTCACCAGCATACCATTTATCAGCGCTTCCGTCGTTCCAAGCTTAAGTTATGCGTGTTATCTTTCTTATTACCCAAGCCCCTTTTCTTTACACGGAAACATATGAGTTAACCTTAATGGGCTATGTCCTCCATCAATGCGTCATTATCTCTGTCTTTTCGATTATCAGCCTCTTCTCAGGCCCTATCATTCAAAAGCTGGGCGCCAGAGACTGCATTACAAAAGGAGTTTCTCTTTCAGGATTGAGCGCCTTGGGGATGGTTCTGGTTGGCCTCCTTGCACCAAAATCCCCTTACCTCATGACGTTCTTTATGAGCCTTGGGGGGTTAGGCGCGGCGGTTTCTTACCCTGTTATCTTTGCAGGATCCTTAGAAATTTTCCCCGATATCAAGGGCGCAGCATCCTCTGTGATTATGAGCATGCGATCTTTCTTGTGCTTTGCTTTTGTCGCTCTCACAAGTTATTTGTATAATGGCAACCCATTGCGAATAGCCCTCATTGTACTGGGAGGAAACATAATCTGCCTATTTCTTACACCTAACCTATTGCGGCATGAGCCATTTTCTGGGGTTACTTCTCCTCAAAACGCTTCTTAAACGTCATTCACATTGAGTCTTTTGGGTGCTTTGTGCTAAAAACGAGGAGAGAGAGTAATTATACAGATTCGATATTGTAGATAATTTACGTCATTGCGAGAAGTTACGGCGCAGCCTTTGGCGGGGGCGAACGATGTGGCAATCCACAAAAGCCAAAGACAAGGGCTTTCTTAAATATATGGATTGCCGCGTCCTACCACGCTCCGCTCGCACTCCTCGCAATGACTGAATTTTTCTAAATGAAGAATAGCATTTTAAGGACATAATTTTATGAGTCAGGCCTTGCAAAATTGGAAAGAAGAAATCAATCAGTGCGACTCTTTAAAAGCGTTGGAGGATGTGCGCGTTCGCCTCTTGGGAAAGTCCGGCGAGATTACGCAAATGCTCAAAACCTTAGGGGCATTGGATGCGGAACTTCGGCGGGAAAAGGGGCTTGAGATTAATCAACTGAAAGAAGCGGTTTATCTATCGTTAGAAGAGAAACGCGCGCATCTCACAACACACGCGCTTGAAGATAAACTCACAGCCGAAGCTGTTGACGTTACCCTGTCCATCCGCCCTGAATCGATTGGCACCCTTCATCCCATTACCCGCACCATTGAGGAGATCACAAGCTATTTTGCCAAAGCTGGATTTTCTGTGGCGGAAGGCTCGGATATTGAGGATGAAGAACATAATTTCAATGCCTTGAACATCCCAGAGCATCACCCTGCCCGTCAATCTATTGATACGTTTTATTTGAATGCAGAGAAAATGTTGCTTCGCACACATACCTCTTCGGTTCAGATTCGCACCATGAAGACAACCCCTCCCCCTATTCGTATCTTGTCGCTGGGGCGCGTGTATCGGTCAGAATCTGATGCAACCCATACGCCCATGTTCCATCAAGTGGAAGGACTGGTCATCGATAAAGATATTCATATGGGACACTTGAAGAGCACGATTACCGATTTCTTGCGTCATTATTTTGGTATTGCGGACTTGCCTATGCGCTTTCGTCCCAGCTTTTTCCCCTTCACAGAACCTTCTGCGGAAGTCGATATCGGCTGCTCCCGTGAAGGAGGCGCCTTAAAAATAGGATCTGGTAAGGACTGGCTAGAGATTTTAGGGTGTGGCATGGTTCACCCCAAGGTTCTCACCAATTGCGGGATTAACCCTGATATATACCAAGGTTTTGCTTTTGGCATGGGCCTTGACCGCCTCAGCATGCTCAAATACGGTCTGCCAGATCTTCGACCCTTCTTCGAGAGTGATGCCCGATGGCTAAAACACTACGGATTTTCTCCTTATCTATCAGCAGGACTATAACCCATGAAATTCACCTTATCCTGGTTAAAAGACCATCTGGAAACAACGGCATCTTTATCCGAAATTGCAGAAAGACTCGTGACTTTAGGCTTGGAAGTCGAGAGTATTGAAGACCCTGCTGAAAAATTGAAAGGTTTTGTGGTAGCGGATGTTGTCGAAGCAGGTCGCCACCCCAATGCAGACCGCCTCAGCTTATGCTTTGCCGATGCTGGAACGGGAACACGCATCCAAGTGGTTTGTGGCGCCCCCAATGTCCGAACTGGCATGAAAGTGGCTTTTGCTCCTGAAGGAGTTACCATCCCCTCTACGGGAACAGTTTTGAAAAAAGGTAAAATTCGGGATGTGGAAAGTTTCGGGATGTTTTGTTCCGCAACAGAGCTGGGGACGGGGGAAGAGGGAGACGGAATCCTTGATCTCAATACTTCTTTACCTGCGGGAACGCCTTTAGCAGAAGCTTTGGGATTAGCAGACCCTATCATTGATATTGCCATCACCCCGAACCGGTCAGACTGTTTTGGCGTCCGGGGAATTGCACGGGATTTGGCCGCTAGTGGGATCGGAACCTTAAAACCCTTATCCTACAAAGAAGAACCGGGTGAATTCCCCTGCCCGATCACCGTTACCGTTGAAGACAGTCAAGCTTGTCCAGATTTTCAAGTCAGGGCGATTAAGGGATTACGCAATGGACCAAGCCCCGAGTGGGTCCAAAGGCGCTTGCGTGCCGTTGGCTTACGCCCTATTTCTGCCCTGGTTGACGTCACAAACTACCTGACCTTTGATCTCGGGCGGCCTTTACACGTCTTTGATCTTAATAAAATTAAGGGTAACTTGACTGTCCGCTTAGCAAAATCGAAAGAGACTCTCGCTGCCCTCAATGGCAAAGACTATACTTTAGACAGCGGGATGACCGTCATTGCCGATGATTCCGGCGTATTATCCCTTGGAGGCATTATTGGAGGCACTAGCACAGGCTGCTTAGAAGATACGGTTGACGTCCTGATTGAATGTGCAAATTTCGACCCCATCCGAACAGCTCAGACGGGAAGGACTTTATCAATTTTAAGCGATGCACGCACCCGCTTTGAGCGGGGCGTTGACCCTTTGAGTATCCCTTTCGGATTAGACGCGGCAGCAAGCCTCATTCTCGACTGGTGTGGCGGGACTCTCAGTGAGGGCGGTGTAACAACTCACAAAGACCCCCAACCAAAAGAGGAGCCACTTCCCATCACGTTGTCCCATGAGAAACTCCTCCGCTTAAGCGGATGTGATACTCCCATGGCCGAAGCGAAAAATTTTCTCGAAGCCTTGGGTTTTACAACAATCTCTTCCAACGCAACAGAATTGACGGTTATAGCGCCTTCTTACCGTCCAGATATTGAAGGACCAGCCGATTTGGTAGAGGAAATCTTACGCCTGAAAGGCTATGATCAGATTCCAGCAATTCCCCTTCCTTCACCACAAATGAAAACGGAGGAAATTTCCATACCCTCTATTGTTAAACGTGTGTTGGCCTCTCGAGGTTTGAATGAGGCCGTTACCTGGTCCTTTATGCAAGAGAATATCGCCCAAAAATTTGGTGGCAAAGACGCGTCTTTGCGATTGGTGAACCCCATCAGCATTGAAATGGACTTTATGCGCCCCTCCATGATCCCCAATTTAATCCAGGCCGCCATTCGCAACCAAGACCGTGGCCAAGCGACAGTTGCCTTATTTGAAGTGGGCCCCCAGTTTAAGGAAGGATCGCAAGCATTGGCAGCCACAGGCCTACTGGCAGGGCAAACAGGCCCCCGGCATTGGGCACAAACACCCCGTCTTGTGGATGTGTTTGATGCCAAAGCCCATGCCCTGGCTGTTCTAAACACCTTGGGTGTAACGGAATCTTCTCTTCAAATTGACGCAACAGGACCGGACTATTACCATCCCGGGCGTAAAGGAAGCATCAAACAAGGGAACCGCACCTTTGCCCTTTTTGGAGAAATTCACCCTGGAATCATCGCTGATATGTCAGGAGACGGTGCGTTCGTCGGTTTTGAGGTCTTTTTAGATCAACTGCCCCCCTTGCGGCTCAAGAAATCGACTCTCCAGATCTCCCCCTATCAACCGGTGGTGCGTGACTTTGCTTTCGTTGTAGATGAGGCGATCCTTGCCGACCAAATCGTCAAAACTGTGGCAAAAGTAGATCGCTCTTTAATTACCGCCGTTCATATTTTTGACGCGTATACGGGAGATAAACTTGAAAAAGGTAAAAAATCCTTAGGGATCCAAGTCCGCCTTGAACCGCAAAGTGGCACCTTAACAGATGCGCAAATCATGGAAGTATGCGATAACATTGTTGCAAGCGTATCGAAAGCAACCGGCGGAGTTTTAAGAAGCCTATGAGCAACCTATCAACCATTCGAAATTTCTCGATTATTGCCCACATTGACCATGGAAAATCGACCCTCGCCGATCGTCTCATTGAATTTTGCGGTGCTCTTGAATCTCGCGAGATGAAGCAGCAAATCCTTGACTCCATGGATATTGAGCGGGAACGCGGCATTACCATTAAAGCACAAACCGTACGCTTGACCTATAAAGCAAAAGACGGGCAAACTTACACTCTTAATCTGATGGATACGCCTGGACACGTGGACTTTGCCTACGAGGTGAGCCGATCATTGGCCGCTTGTGAGGGGTCGCTCTTGATCGTTGATGCCAGCCAAGGCGTCGAGGCACAAACTCTCGCAAACGTTTATCAAGCCATTGATAACAATCATGAGATAATCCCCATCCTTAATAAAATTGACTTACCCGCCGCCGAACCAGAGCGGGTGAAAGCTCAAATCGAGGATGTGATTGGATTAGACGCCAGTGATGCCTTGCTAATTTCCGCCAAAACAGGAATTGGCATTGAAGATGTGCTTGAAGCCATCGTCGCGCGCTTACCTGCCCCAACAGGGGATCAGGCCGCCCCCTTAAAAGCAATGTTGGTCGATAGTTGGTACGATCCTTACCTCGGCGTGATGATTTTGGTGCGTATCAAAGAGGGTGTCCTCACCAAAGGCGCCAAGATTCGCATGATGGGGACAGGCGGAAGCTATGAGGTCGAGCGCGTTGGTTTTTTCACCCCCAAAAAGGTCATGGTGGATAAGCTCATGCCCGGCGAGGTTGGCTTTATCACCGCAAGCATCAAGCATGTGGCCGATTGTAAGGTTGGGGATACCATTACCGAAGAACGCCGTCCAACAGCGGAACCCTTGTCCGGATTCAAACCATCCGTGCCTGTCGTCTTTTGCGGCTTGTTCCCTGTTGATGCCGCAGACTTTGACCATTTACGGGAAAGCCTCGGCCGATTACAACTCAACGATGCCAGCTTCCAATTCGAAGCGGAAAGTTCAACAGCCCTTGGCTATGGATTTCGCTGCGGCTTCTTAGGCCTGCTCCATCTTGAAATCATTCAAGAACGTCTCGAGCGGGAATTCGACCTGGACCTGATTACCACAGCTCCAAGCGTTGTTTATCGCTTGCATATGACCAATGGAACCATGATGGAACTCCATAATCCCTCGGACATGCCAGATGTCATGAAGATTGCCTCCATTGAAGAACCCTGGATTAAGGCCACAATCCTGGTGCCTGATACATATTTAGGATCTATCCTTACCTTATGTACAGAGCGCCGGGGTGAACAGATTGACCTCACTTATGCGGGTAACCGGGCCATGGTGGTGTATCGTCTGCCCTTAAACGAAGTTGTCTTTGACTTCTATGACCGGTTGAAATCTGTGAGCAAGGGCTACGCCTCTTTCGACTACCATCTGGATTGTTATAAAGAAAGTGATGTTGTCAAAGTCAATATTTTGGTGAATGCAGAACCTGTGGATGCATTATCTATGATCATCCACCGCGGACGTGCTGAAGCACGGGGACGCATTTTGTGTGAGCGTTTAAAAGATCTGATCCCACGCCAATTGTTTAAGATCGCCATCCAAGCCGCCATTGGCGGAAAGGTTATTGCACGGGAAACCATTTCGGCCATGCGCAAAGACGTAACGGCCAAATGCTACGGCGGTGATATCAGCCGGAAACGCAAGCTTTTGGATAAACAAAAAGCAGGTAAAAAGCGGATGCGCCAATTTGGGGAGGTCGAGATCCCTCAAAGCGCCTTTATTGCCGCGTTGAAGATGGGGGATGATTGATGGAGAAACGTTGCTTATGGGCTGCTTTACCTCTCCCCTTGTGGGAGAGGTCGGCACGCAGCAAAGCGGCGTGGCGGGTGAGGGGTACTTTTCCTCACGATCTGAATGCGAAGAGAAAATATTCCGTTTGTTGCACCACACCCCTCACCCGTCTCTTCGCCAAGCTCATCGACGACCTCTCCCACAAGGGGAGAGGTAAAAATACAATCCCTTGCATCCCATGTGATTCCTTAAGTTTCATAATTAACCCAAACATGAGACTCCCCCCATGCTAACTTTCCCTCAAATTGACCCCGTTATGATCCACCTTGGGCCTTTTGCCGTTCATTGGTATGGCGTCGCCTATGTGGTGGGACTGTTGGTGGGGTGGCAATATGCGATTTGGCTCGCGAAACGCTTCGTCCCAACCATTACCAAAGCTCAGATCGATGACTTCATGATGTGGGCGCTAGCAGGTATCATTGTTGGAGGACGCTTAGGCCACATCTTATTTTTTGAATTAGACCGATACCTGGCACACCCTTTAGAAATTTTTATGACCTGGAAGGGCGGCATGTCCTTTCACGGCGGAATGCTGGGCGTCACCATTGCCTTTATTCTCTACTGCCGAAAGAAAAACATATCCCTCTTACGCTTTGCAGATATCTTTTCGGCCATCACGCCCATCGGATTATTTTTAGGACGATTGGCCAATTTTATTAATGGGGAACTTTATGGGCGCGTAACCGATGCGCCGTGGGGAATGATCTTTCCTTATGGAGGACCTATCCCGCGCCATCCCAGTCAACTCTATGAAGCTTTCCTTGAGGGGCTTGTCTTGCTGGTCATCCTCCATATAGGTTGGCGAATTGCTGCTGTACGCGATGTCCCGGGACGCCTGACGGGTATCTTTTTATTAGGCTATGGTATCGCGCGAACCCTCGTTGAGTTTGTCCGAGAACCCGAAGTGATGCATGTGATTTTTGGGCTCGATTTCACCATGGGACAATTGTTGTCCTTGCCGATGATTCTTGCAGGGGTCTATTTTATATGGCAGCCAAAATGGTGTCTCGCAAAGGTTCAATGTCATTAGACCATCGCATTCAAACTCAAATTGAAGCAACAGGGTCTTTGACGGTCTCTGAATTTATGGCATTGGCATTGTATGACCCAACAGATGGGTATTATGCCAAAAAAATCCCTATTGGCCGCAGTGGCGACTACATAACGGCTCCAGAGATGACCCAGGTGTTTGGAGAAATTATTGCCCTTTGGTTCGTAGATCTCTGGCACCAAGCGGGTCACTCCCCTCTCTTTCATCTCGTCGAGATGGGGCCAGGACGTGGCACCTTGATGACCGATATTTTAAGAACTTTCCTTTCTTTGAAAATCCCCCTACCACAAGTTCACCTGGTGGAAATCAGCCCCTTGTTAAAGGAACTTCAGAAAGCAGCACTAACCCCCTTCTCTACCTCTATCTTTTGGCACAATGACCTCACAACACTTCCTCAAGATCAAGGTTTTTGCATGATGGTCGCCAATGAATTTTGGGATGCTCTGCCCATCCAACAGTTCACAAAGATGAATGAAGAGTGGGTTGAGCGGCACGTTGGAAAGAATGACAACCAACTAATCTTTTTACCTGAAGAATCAACGCCAATTCACGAAGTTTGCCCCGATATGCCCCATTTGGTCACGCAAATTTCTAATCATCTCAAAGCATCTCAGGGAGCTGCCCTTTTCCTCGATTATGGATATGATCAACCTGACGCGGCTGGTGATACCTTACAGGCCCTCTCACATCACAAACCACAGTCATCTTTAGTCAATGTGGGGCAAGCAGACCTCACCCATCACGTTGATTTTTATAGGCTAAAAAAGTTATTTGAGGATGCTGACCTAAAGGTTCATGGGCCTATGCCCCAAGGAGAGTTTTTAAAAGAACTCGGGCTTGAAATACGTACCGAACAATTATGTGAGCGAGCCAACCCTGATCAGCGCGGAACCTTAAGAACCGCTGCGGTACGCCTAGCTCATCCCTCTCATATGGGCACTCTGTTCAAAGCGATGTGTGTGGTAGATAATGCGTCTCTTCGACCGGCAGGGTTTAATAATAACCTTACCTTGCTCGTATCCTGAAGGATTTAATAGGTTTTTTCACATTTTTATCTTATTTGACATTTTTTGTCTCATTCCACATTTTTTGTGTTAAGTATATTGTCAGGTAGAATGAGCGTAAGATTTACACTCATTATAAATTTTGGCATGGAGACCTTTACAAAATGACTGCTCTGTTAATTATTCATATTTTTATCACACTTGCCATGATTGGCGTTATCTTAATGCAACGCAGCGAGGGCGGTGGCCTTGGCATGGGTGGCGGCGCCTCCAGCAGCATGTTCAGCGCCCGTGGTACCTCAAACCTCCTCACCCGTGTAACGGCTGTACTCGCTGCACTATTTATGGGCAATTGCTTGTTAATGGGGATTATTTCCAAACACCATGTGAAGGAAACAACCTCCATCCTTGCACCCATACCGGACCAAAAAAAATAAACCATCTTGGTAAACTCAGAGGTTCCTTTTGACAAAATTTATTTTTGTAACTGGCGGTGTTGTTTCTTCTTTAGGAAAAGGCATCGCTGCTGCTTCTTTGGGGGCTTTACTCCAAGCCCGTGGGTACTCTGTACGTTTACGCAAACTTGATCCTTACCTTAACGTTGACCCGGGCACCATGAGCCCCTTTCAACATGGGGAGGTGTATGTTACCGAAGATGGCACGGAAACAGATTTAGACCTCGGCCATTATGAGCGTTTCACAGGTGTCTCTGCCCGGGCAAGTGATAGCACGACCACCGGCAAAATTTACTCTGCCGTTCTTGCTAAAGAGCGCCGGGGAGATTATCTCGGAGCCACTGTTCAAGTGGTTCCTCACATTATCGATGAGATTAAAGCCTTCATTACGGCTGACTTAACCGACGAAGATTTTATCATTTGCGAAATTGGGGGGACCGTTGGCGACATTGAGGGACTGCCATTTTTAGAAGCCATCCGGCAACTGAGCAACGATTTGGGGCGCGAAAATACCTTATTCATTCACCTAACGCTTCTTCCTTATATCGCAACGGCCGGTGAGTTGAAGACAAAACCCACTCAACACTCTGTTAGGGATCTCTTGAGTTTTGGAATTCAACCCGACATTCTCCTATGCCGCTCTGACCGCCCGATCCCCGAAGACGCCAAACATAAACTCGGATTGTTTTGTAACGTGCGTCCAGAGCGGGTGATTGAAGCCAAAGACATTGACACCATTTATCAAGTGCCCATGAGTTATCATCAAGAAGGTCTGGATTGGCAAGTCTGCCGTTACTTTGGCTTAAAAGCGAACAATGACCTTGATCTCTCAAAATGGCACACCATTGTGAACCGCATCCACCATCCCGACGGCCAAGTCAATATCGCTATCGTAGGGAAGTATATATCCCTTTTAGATGCTTACAAATCTCTATCTGAAGCACTCATCCATGGGGGTATTGCCAACAACATTCGCGTAAAGCTTCATTGGGTTGATTCAGATAATCCCCAAAATTTGCAAGATGAGTTGATCGGAATGCAAGGAGTTCTTGTTCCAGGGGGATTTGGCGAACGGGGCATTGAGGGAAAATTAAAGGCTATTCAAATTGCCCGAGAGAAAAAAATCCCTTATCTGGGCATTTGCTTTGGCATGCAGCTCGCGGTCATTGAGACTGCCCGAAATTTACTCGGCTTAAAAGAAGCTTCTTCAACGGAATTTGGCCCAACACCAGATCCAGTCATTGGGTTAATGACCGAATGGATGGATGGGAAAAATCTACAACAACGTTCTCAAGAGGGCGATCTAGGGGGAACCATGCGCCTTGGTTCCTACCGGTGCAAATTACAAGAAGGCTCCCTTGCCCATAAAATTTATGGAAGCTCCTCTATTTATGAACGACATCGCCATCGTTACGAAGTCAACGCAACCTATCATGACCAATTGAAAAATGTGGGACTACACTTTACAGGGTTATCTCCAGATGGGCAATTGCCGGAAATTATAGAGCATCAAAATCATCCTTGGTTTGTGGGTGTTCAGTTCCATCCTGAATTAAAGTCTCGCCCTTTTGACCCCCATCCTTTATTTGTATCCTTTATAGAAGCAGCTATTCATCAAGAAAGGTTAGTTTAATATGAAAAAGCATGTCCAGGTCAGGAATATTACCATTGGCAACGATCTGCCCTTTGTTCTCATTGCAGGTCCGTGTGTTTTAGAAAGCCGTGAGCATGCGCTAGAGATGTCGGCCGCAATCAAAGAAATCACGGATCAGCTTGGTATTCCCTTTATTTACAAAACATCTTTTGATAAGGCAAACCGAACCAGTATTCAAGGACACCGTGGGATTGGAATGAAAGCCAGCCTACCCATTCTGGCTGAGGTTAAAGAGAAAATGGGTTGCCCGATTGTGACCGATGTCCACTCAAGCGAACAATGTGCAATTGTTGCAGAAGTTGTTGATATTTTACAAATTCCTGCCTTTCTCTGCCGCCAGACAGATCTTTTGAAAGCTGCTGCTGAAACAGGAAAAGCCATTAACATCAAAAAAGGCCAGTTTTTGGCTCCCTGGGATATGGGTAATGTCGTTAAGAAGATGGAATCATTTGGAAGCTCACAGCTTATGTTATGTGAACGGGGTGCTTCTTTTGGGTATAACACGCTGGTATCTGATATGCGCTCCCTCCCTATTATGGCCAAATTTGGCTATCCCATTGTTTTTGATGCAACCCACTCTGTACAGCAACCAGGCGGAGCTGGAGCCTCCACGGGCGGGGAACGCCAGTTTGTTCCTATATTAGCAAGAGCCGCCGTGTCCGTCGGTGTTGCCGCTGTCTTCATTGAAACGCATCAAGATCCCGACCATGCGCCCAGCGACGGCCCGAATATGGTTCGACTTCAAGATTTACCCCAGTTATTATCAGAACTGAAGGAATTTGATCGACTCTCAAAAGCCTATCCGTGTGCCGCATAAGTTTCAAAGGGGTAAATTATGATACAGATCACTAAGGTTCATGCACGAGAAATTCTTGATTCCCGCGGTTTTCCAACCGTAGAAGTTGACGTTACAACCAACTATGGAAGCATGATTGGTCGAGCAGCCGTTCCATCCGGCGCATCCACCGGGTCTTTTGAGGCGCTTGAGCTCAGAGATGGTGACCAGAAGCGATATTTAGGCAAAGGCGTTTTAAAAGCTGTTGATGCGATTAACCAGGAAATCGCCCCTGCCCTGCTAAACCTCAACCCTTTAGCTCAACGCCATATTGATCAAGTGATGATTGACTTGGACGGCACCCCCAATAAATCGCGCCTGGGCGCGAATGCCATATTGGGCGTTAGCTTAGCCGTGGCAAAGGCAGCAGGACTTACGCCAACGCAACTTTGGGGATCCCGTCTCTCTCAGTACTTAGGGGGCATTGATGCGCATGTTTTGCCGGTCCCCATGATGAATATTATTAATGGCGGCGCTCATGCGGATAATCCTATTGATATTCAAGAATTTATGATTGTACCAGTGGGTGCTCCTTCTTTCAAAGAAGCCGTTCGGATGGGTGCTGAAGTCTTTCATAGTTTAAAAACTTTATTGAAAAAAGCAGGTCATAACACCAACGTCGGTGACGAAGGCGGTCTTGCCCCGGCTTTACGGAGCAGCCGTGAGGCGCTTGATTTCATTCTTCAAGCCATTGATTTTGCTGGATATACAGCCGGTAAAGATATTCACCTTGCCCTCGATGTTGCTGCAACGGAGTTTTATCGTGACGGTCATTACCATATGGTCGGTGAAGGGAAAACGTTCACATCTCCCCAAATGATTGCCTATTATGAGGATCTCATTAAACAGTATCCTATTATTTCCATTGAGGATGGCCTTTCAGAGGAAGATTGGACCGGTTGGGTAGACATGACGCAAGCGCTTGGAAAATGCATCCAATTGGTCGGTGATGACTTATTTGTTACCAACCTAGGACGCCTTAAAAAGGGTATTGAAATGGGCGCGGCTAACGCCATTTTAATCAAACCAAATCAAATTGGGACCCTTACAGAAACACTGGATGCCATCCGCATGGCCAAAGAAGCCGGGTATAAAGTTGTCATTTCCCACCGTTCCGGAGAAACTGAGGACACGACCATTGCTGATTTAGCTGTTGCAACCAATGCGGGGCAAATTAAAACAGGGTCTTTATCTCGGTCTGACCGGGTTGCAAAATACAACCAACTTATCCGAATCGAAGAAGAGCTTGGCGCCATAGGCCGGTATGCCGGACAAGACGTTTATCAATCTTGGATTTCACAGATGTCTCATCAGCCCCCCCACTTGCATCCCATTAAAGCAAAGAGTTAAGGGTATGGATTTAACAGGTCGCCTCAACCACATTCTTGGCCCCCTCATCGCCCTTCTGGTGATGATTTACTTTGGCTATCATATTGTGCAAGGAGAGCGCGGTCTCTTTTCTTGGATGCGCTTGAGGCAAAAAATTGCCGAATCAGAACACCATCTGTCCGTGATTCAATCTGAAAAAGAAACCTTGGAACGCCAGGTTTATTTACTGCGTCCCGATAGTTTGGACCAAGACATGCTGGAAGAACGCGCCCGAAAGGTTCTCAATTGGGGCTATCCCGGAGAAGTTGTTATTTATGAGTGAGGGTTCTTTGTCCGATCCCTCCCGAGCTATTCTGCAATAAGATCTATTCCTTAAGATGCAAGGCTCGGAAGTTGTATGCTTTCCATAGGTTCCTTCAAGCTCTCTTTGGGTGTATTCATTGGCGCCATCGCTTCCCCAAAAATAGCTAAGACTTGTACCAGGTCATAGCTTCCAACCTTGATGCCTTCTTTGGTGAGTTGAATGTCAACAGATTGCTGGGACGCCCCAGATGGTTCCAAAATTTTACCCAGCACAGCGCGACTGCCTTTTATATATCCCATGATATTTTGAATTTCTTGGAAACCAATTTGAGAAAACGGTTGAGAAGCGCGCGTGGCATAGTTTTCTAGATCCGACATCAAAATCGTTGCATTTCGGGCGCTCAATTTGATAGACCCCCCATCGTTATTTAAAGCGCCTACAGCCTTAACATCATAAAGGTCGCTCGTAAATTCTAAAGATCCCTTCCCTTCTGTGAAGGACAATGTCACCGGAATATCAAGATCCATAGAAAATTGCATTTTCCCAAAGGATTGAAGTTGGGGCAGGGTATTTTTAGGAATGTCCTTATTCTTCAAGGAAGACATAAACTCTGGTGGCAGCTCTGCACCAGCCAAATTACCAACCATACTTTTAAAATAATCGTTCCAATAACTTGGCCATTGGTCAGTCGCCTTAAAGTCCCCTGATAGCTTTATAGGGAAAAAGTCTTTTGATCTTCCAATGCTTCCTTTCATTGAGCTTTGATATACTTTATTTTCCGTGGAATAATTTTTTATATCCAAGCGAATCCCCTCAGGAACTAATTTTTTTAAATCTGGAGAATCGACCTTGTTCACAGCATTTGCGTAAATAAGTTTAAGATCCTCAATATAAGCCATGAAATCATTTACATGAAAAGAGGCACATATTTTTTGATCTTGTGGTCCAAGGACAGCTTGCATTTCTAGTTCATTAAGAATGCTCGTATTCAAAGCATCAAGCCCTTCCAATTTCCCTTTTAAACCCTTCTCAATTTTAAAAAACTGCATCTGAGAAATGTCAGAGGTAACAGAGATATCAGCAGCTTTCCCATCCTGATCTAAAGAAAACTGTGACAGCGTATCTTTAATATCTAATAGTTTTTGATCGTTCAAAAGAAAAGAAAGCCCTTTTGAATTAGAAGAGACACCTTTAATATTATTAAAAGATAAAAATTGGTTTTTCCCAAAAAAATCATATTCTTTGCGCTGAATAACGAAGCTAGATTCTTTAGATTTTGGCATAACGATCATCAGCTCAAGGGGACCTTCGACATTTAGTTGGGAGTCCCCATCTGTTTTGATGGTAACGGCATTGGCTATTGGAGAAAAACATGCCATGATTTCCCCTTTAACTAAGATAGTCCCCTTCAACCCCTGCAAAGCCCCTAGGGTTTCTAACCCCTCTATGTCTTTTAAATGTTCCCTAAGATCCGGCATTGTCCCCGAAATCGTCGGATTAACCAGATGGGCCTTAAACAAATACTTTGATACACGAAGCGCATCATAAGCTAATGCAACATCATAAGTTTTGAGAGACTCTTGTATGTTGGTAAGCTGCTGCGTAATTGATTCCTCAAATAAGCTGGCTTGATAAATCCATGACCCACCAACGACCAAGGAAGGGACAATAATGGCTGTTGCCAAAAGTAATTTCTTATTCATTATTTTCCAACACTATTTTAATGATATACCTTCTCGGGAATGACAAATACTATCCACCCCATCCATCCCTTGTCAAATTTAATTTTAGAGCTACCCCTCTTTATCAAAATTTAACCATTATAAGAGAAAATAAAAGTGCGGCTTACCATACAACCCTAAAGCTGCTTTGATAAATTATAGTGATTTAATTGACAAAAATATCATTGATGATTTTTACAATGAGAAAGAATTTTGTGTGAAAATGAGCTTGTTAATGAAGAATATCAACAAAAGATGGTCATTCATTGCCAATCGTATTACCGCACTCAACCCCATATCATTAAATATATTGACAACAATAGAGCTTATCCCCTTTATGACACGCCTTGCCGGGGGTCTATGCTTGGCTCTTGGATTGATCGCTATTTTGGGGTGGTGTACGGATAATTATGTCCTCTATCAAATACGCCCAAATTCAATACCGCTCTATTTCAATACAGCCCTTAACTTTGTGTTCCTGGGATTAGGGTTGATCATCCTTGTGACCAGATATAAAAAGTGGGCAGCCCTATTAGGAATAGCCTCAATCATATTGCCTAGCTTTGTCTTGCTTCAATATATTTTTAATATTGATTTCGATATTGATAATTTCTTTTTCAAAACAGGTTTGAGCGACAATATTTCAGCCCCAGGGCGCATGAGTCCTAACTCTTCTATTTCTTTTCTGACTTGTGGGCTAGGGCTCATACTTCTTTCTTTTAAAAGGTTACCCCAAATCATTTATTATCTTATATTAATACTGGCAATTGGTGTTTTTGTCCTTGCTACCACTTCGTTGCTTGGCTACGCAGCAGATCTTTCAGCAGCTTATCATTGGGCAAAGCTAACGCCCATGGCGCCACATACCGCTATGGGTTTTATGATCGCCAGTAGCGGAATGATTGCTTTTGTGTATTCAAAAGATGCCTTAAAAGAAATTAACCTTTCTTCAAAATCACCGTACCTAGCCGCCGTATCCGTATGTTGTTTAACGTCGCTTTTATGGAGTTCCTCCCTACACCAAGGGATGGAACGTCTAAATGAACTCGTATCATTAGAAGCAGATAAAATTAAAGATGTTGTCATGAAAGTTATTGAGGAACGAGCTTCTGATATGGAAGAGCTTAAACTTCATTTAGAAGAGTTTCCAGAAATATCTGAAAAGTTATGGAAAAGTTCTGTTGATTTCTATAGGTCTAAGAGCCCATTTTTTAAAACCATAGAATGGGTTGATCCTTATTACACTGTTCAAGGATTTTCTCCGCTTGAAGGCAACGAAGCGCTATTAAAACATGCCCTTCCCAATTATTCTTTTCTTCAAAAGGATTTAGAAATTGCCAAAAATGAAAAGAAAATTAGGATCAGCAACATTACGGACTTAAATCCTGGGGAACAAGGATTATTCATGATTGTTCCCCTTTTGAAGGGTGATACGTTTAAAGGATTTATTATCTCTGCTACAAACATTGATGTTATGCTTCAGGAAGTCCTTAAGGAAGTTCAAACATCAAAGTTTGAAGTCGCTTTTTTTGAAGGAAACAACCACAGAAAGAGCTTCTTCAAATCATCTGGTGAGGCCTATAAAAATGTAAATTCTAAAAAAGAAATATATTTTTACAACTCACATTGGGTTATCAACGTTTGGCCATCAGCGGAGTTGTTTAATAGATATAAATATACCCTTCTTTCAAAGTTAATTGTCATAACAGGGATCCTTTTAGCGCTCTTTTTGTTTTCTGCCATTCGGGCGCGCCAAATTATCAACCAACAAGCTTTAATACTTCAAAAGACCAAAAAGAACCTTAAGGTGCAACTTTTAGAATCAAGCCGACATGCAAAAGAACTTAAGCTTTTGAAAGATATGACAGATGCCCTACAAGTTAGTTCTTCATTAGAAGATGCAAGCGCCCCCCTTACGACATTCTGTGAAATGCTGCTTCCTGGTACCTCTGGGATATTATATCTTTCCAATGATTCAGAAAAAAAAATCACCCAGTTTTCCTCTTGGGGAATGCGTCCCCCCAAAATGCACACTATTCCCTTCAATAATTGTATAGCTCTTCAAAAAGGCCTTCCGAACTATTTAAGTGGTGGTGGGTATGGAGAGCCATGTAAGCATGTGAAGAAAATCGACACCAAGAGTTCACGATCTATTGATTTATGTCTGCCAATCATTGATCAAGGCAATATATCGGGGCTGCTCTCTATCCATGATTATCATAAATTATCACCTTCTGAAGCGGATCATAAAAAAACCCTTTTATTTCTCGAAACACTGGCAAATCAGTTATCTCTTTCTATTTCAGGCATCAAAATGCGAGATCGCTTAAAGGATCAAGCAACGCGGGACCCTCTCACCAACCTGTTTAATAGGCGCTATCTTGAAGAGACATTGCAACGTGAACTTCATCGGGCCCAACGTCATTCGACGCCTGTCTCAATTATCATGGTTGATATTGATCATTTTAAGAATATTAATGACACTTATGGCCATGAGGGGGGCGATGAAGCTCTGACAAAAATTGCATTACTTCTTCAAAAATATTATCGTAAAAGTGATGCGGCTTGCCGTTTTGGGGGCGAGGAGTTTATCCTTGTTCTACCGGAAATGAGCTTGGGCATTGCCACCCAAAGAGCAGAACAAATACGAGCTGCTGCAGAATCTCTTCGCTTATCTTATCGCGGCAAAAATATGAATGGCTTGACTATTTCTTTGGGTGTAGCCACTTATCCGCAGCACGGGAACTCAATGCAAGCATTGATTTCAGCAGCAGACAAAGCGCTCTATCGAGCCAAAAATTTAGGGCGCAATCGGGTAGAGATCGCTAAAAGAGATCCTTCAAAGCCAAATGTCCCTTCGCTTGAGGTCGTCGTTTAGGGAGAGGTGGCTGCTTTCAAATAAGAACTTTTACTTTTCTTCATCCAGATTAAAATTTCTACTTCAGGGTTCATCTGGAATTGCACCCCTTTGCAATCCTTCTCTTCCCTTCTTATAGGGAATCCTGTACAATGCCCCAGTGTTTACCAATAGAATCGAGATTATTATGTTTGGATCCAGAAATCACCAGCATCACCACCACCCCCATGAGGGGCCTTGCAACCATGACCATGGTGATGAGGATGAGGGGGACGATATCATCATTCATGGGGCTGAGGGTTTCGAGGGAATGCGTAAAGCCGGTAAGCTTGCTGCACAAACTCTGGACTTTATTGCCCCTCATGTGAAGGTTGGGGTCACAACTGATGAGTTGAACCAACTGTGCCATCAATTTATTATTGACCATGGCGCGATTCCAGCACCCTTGGGCTATGTCGGTTCTCCCCGGGTTATGCCCTTCCCAAAGTCGATTTGTACATCCCTCAACCATGTCGTTTGCCATGGCATTCCTGGCGATAGAAAACTTTTGGATGGGGACATTATGAACATTGATGTCACCGTGATTTTGGATGGATGGCATGGGGATACCAGCCGCATGTTCTCCGTTGGAAAAGTTGGCGTGCGGGCTGCAAAGCTCATTGATACCACTTACGAAGCGATGATGCGGGGTATTGAGATTGTGCGTCCAGGGGCAACCTTGGGGGACATTGGCCATACGATTCAAACTTTCGTCGAAAAGCAGGGGTTCTCTGTTGTGCGGGATTTCTGCGGTCATGGCTTAGGCCAAACATTTCATACGGCGCCCAGCGTTGTTCACTATGGAAAACCAGGTCATGGATTGGTTCTGAAAGAGGGGATGTTCTTTACTATTGAGCCGATGGTCAATGCGGGTCGCTATGAGGTTAAAATCCTTCCCGATGGTTGGACGGCTGTAACACGAGATAAATCATTATCGGCACAATTTGAACATTCCATAGGGGTGACAACCAATGGTTATGAAATCTTCACGCTCTCAGGCGCATAAGCCGTCTCATCTTGGGCATCGGGCACGTTTGCGCGAAAGATTTTCCCAAGCACAAGGCATTGGACTTGCCGATTATGAATTGCTCGAGTTGCTCTTGTTTCTTGCCATCCCCCGGGGAGATACGAAACCTATCGCCAAATCCTTGCTTCAGAAATTTGGGTCCCTCGCAGCGCTTTTAAAAGCCGAACAAGGACTTATCTTAGAAACCCCCGGCGTTGGGCTGGGAGTGTTGCATGTTATTCAGCTCATGCAAGCCTTTATGGCTAAGGTTCTGCAACAAGAAATGATGAGCAAGCCAATCCTGGCCAGCTATCAAAGTGTACTTGATTATTGCCATGCCACCATGGCTTATGATCAGCGGGAAACTGTGCGCCTGTTGTTTTTGGATCGAAAAAATCAAGTCATTGCCGACGAAGTTCAGCAAACAGGGACTGTAGACCATACCCCGCTTTATCCGCGGGAAGTGGTAAAACGCGCGCTTGATCTGGGGGCTTCTGCGCTGATTATTATCCACAACCACCCTTCCGGTGATCCAACTCCCTCACGGGGCGATATTGAAACGACCTTAAAGGTTCAGCAAGCCGCAAGTTCCCTTGGTATTGAAATCCATGATCACCTGATCATCGGCAAAGGGCGGCATAGTTCCCTGAAGTCTATGGGATTGATGTGAGAGCTTTTTGATGATCCTTAGATTTTGATTTTACACCACGACGCATAAAATCTACTTGCCAGGAATATCAATACACTTTTCAAGTTCATCTAGATTAAAACTAACCACATCTTTCGTAAATTCTTTCGAAACTTTAGGCCCTATATGATGATTTGTATTGATAATATGGTGCCGAATAAGGCCGAGCATTTTTAAAGGAGCAAGCATATAGAGCTCATCAAATTTCTTATTTAGGTGAGCCTCGTTGAGAAGAGTAACAATTTCTTTAGCAAAATAATCCTTTTGCTGTTCATGTCCGTCCGTCTGAGGTCCAGAGGCATGACGGGTTGTCCTTGAGCTTTCCAACCCACGTCCGGGCTGGACGGATCCATGCTCGTGTGTTGCCCCGTGGGAATGGGTTAAATTATGGATTTCTAGCAACCCGCCCCGGGTGCCAATTTTTTCAACAATCCGTGCATTTTCCGTATCGGCAACGAGTATCCAAACGATCTTTTGCTGCATCACGCTCTCCTTTTCCTTTAATATGCAGGATAATGGTTAAATAATTATGAAATCTAAAAGATAAAAAATAAGATTTTTTCCATATCGAAAAAAAGTATTATAATAGATTGAAATTTCTCAAATCATCCCCATATGAATTTAGTAATTAATTAGCGACTTTAAAAAGGCAATAAAAATGAAATTTAAAATAACGACTGCTGTTTTGGCATTAACAATAACGCTTACAACGCAAAATGCGTTTACGGCGGAACAAGTGTATAGGGATACCACATGGCCAGCCCTGGGGCACTTTCAAGAGGACGCATCGCTTATTAACGAATGCCTGAATCACGTCTCTTCAGCCGAGCTTCACTTTTATTGGACAACAGGACGGGATATAAGCCTTCAAAACCCTGAATATGGGGAAAATCTGACTGTTGATGTCGGAGGCGCCGAGTATGGTCAAAAGTTTCCCTGTTATGTAGGAGAGCTGTTGAGATATTTGCCAGACAAGCTTAAAGTAAAATTCACTTGTGATACAATGACATATAATTCCAATGAAGTATGGATTTCTTCTCTTATACAGATGTACGGCGAACGATTTGAGTGTTTGGGTGTTGATAATGTTCATGCAACGCTCTCAAAAAAGCTTCCAGATCAACAACCCATCATTAACAGTATTTGTAAAAATGCAACTGGCGGGAACCCTGCTATTCCAAGTGACGGATACCGGGTATATGGCATGCCTCTGGGGCGTGACCTCCCGCTAGAACTAATCTTACAAACCCAGTATACGTATTGCGATATTGATGCTTTCTGCTTTGGAATGGAGTCCTCTGAGGGGCATACAGACCTTATCAAAGCCCTATTTTCTGAACCGATATTAAAGAAGCCTAAGCAATCAAGCCTAGGAGCGGCCTTTACCCAGTTTGATCCAACCACCACTTTTTACCTGGGCAGAAGAAAAGAATGGGAGGGAAAGGGTAACGATTTGATAAAATTAAGAATTATAAATCTGGAAGATTATACAAGATTTTGTGAGCGTGTTTTAATAAAAATGAGTGAGCTAAATTCTAAAAAGAAACTAGAATTACTAAGCGATCATGGTGTCTTGACTTATTTCTCAGAACTTCATGCTTATATAAAAGGATGTGAAGAGGATCCAGAGGGGGCATTTGGAAAGTATCTTGCTTAATTCTCAAAAAACGCCTTTCGGGTAGACGATATTATCCATGTGACAGGTCCTGGACTTCTTGATCAATTTGATGAGCAGTGTTTGCCCCTTGATCAAGGATATCCAAGGACAAGTGCATGGGAATGGCATGGTACTCAACTGATAGGCCAAGGGGAAGGACCTTTAGAATTAATAGACTACGAAGATTCAGGGAGCTTTGACGCTATCTCTCCGGAATACATTGCTAATCGAGTTAAGAGAGAATTTGGGCAATATGCCTTGAGGGTATCAGATGCTTTTTTTGCCAAAAGGTTTGGTGAGAATCATCCTTTTAATGTGAAGATGGTTGATTATTTACGGACCCATTCCCCCTATGCCTCAGAGCTCTTCAAATCCCTTATGAAGAAGGCATACAGCTACCAAAAAGAAACAGTGCGTAATTTCTCAAGTTCTGAGGAAAATTGGTTGGATTCGCAGCTCACTCTCCTGACAAAACGTCCTCATATAGAAGTCGAGGTGAGTAAGGATGATCCCTATTATGTAAGGCTTAATTATATCCTAGAACAGCTTGGCATCGACATTCCCTTGACCCGCGAGACGATTGATTTTCGGGTTTAGGGCGATTATTGTATCACCTCTATTATTTATAGAATCTTTTTGCGATTAACGTTTATTTAAATATTAAAGATTTATAATAGATAGTTATCAAAAAAAGGAGAGTTAAATGAACTTAAAACATCTATTGCCCCAATTAGGAATTGCAAAACGCCTATCTGGAAAGCGTGATCCATTCAATCAATTCAAGCGTGAGCTTAATGGCCTTATCGACCGCGCCCTGACAGGGTATTCTATCCCTGAAATTGGCCATGGTGACTTAAACATTGATATTTATGACAAGGGAAAAGAGTTGGAAGTTAAAGTAGAGGTTCCTGGTGTTTCTGAACAGGACATTCATGTAACTGTTCAAGAAAACAACCTGATCATTACCGGGGAAAAAAAGGAAGAAAGCCTACAAGAGAAAAACAACTACTCTATATGTCAGAAAGAATCTATGGAAGCTTTATGCGCTCCATTCCCCTTCCTTTTAGAGTTAAAGGCGACAAAGTTGAAGCTGAGTTGGACCAGGGTGTATTAACCATTCGAGTTCCAAAGCCAAAAGAGGTTCAAAGCGCTTCCCAGGCAATCAAAATTAATAAAAAGAAGTAATATCAATAAATTAATTGAGTTCTGCCCCCTATTTCCGAAGGGGACAGAACTTTTTAAATCCCCCTTTGGGTTATGTAGGGCTAATAAATATCCTACAAAATTCAAATAGGCTAGCACTTATTAAAATTTTATCGTACAGTTTTTGTATAGACCATAAACTGTGGAGGATTACCTTGGATATTTCCCTTTTTCTATCAAAAGCTCTTGGCCTTTATCTTGTGATTGTTAGTGTTGGCATGCTTATTAATGCGTGTACCCTTAGACCTATCTTAGAGGAGGTTTTAAAAAGCTCAGGCCTTATGTTTATTATTGGTGTCATCGCCATGATTATAGGTGTTCTCATTGTCATCAGCCATAATGTTTGGACATTAGATTGGCGCGTTATCATCACGATCATGGGTTGGGCCAGCCTTATTAAGGGCACAATGCGCGTTGTTATTCCGCAATACGTTGATGTTCTTGGTAATAAGTGGATGCTCAGCAGCGCGAGTTATTATACGACGTTTGTTTTATCGTTTTTGCTCGGTGTTCTCTTGTGTTATTTAGGGGCTGTACATAATACGGTTTTGGACCTTCCTTAAAAAAACAGACCTTTTAGCCTTTGTCCCCTTTGCTTGCAAATTTTGATTGTGAGCAAGGGGTATAACACTTAAGTTAAGGGTAAAGGAGATCCTATGACGATTAAAGCGACCCCCCCTATGGTTACGACCCTACCTAATGGCTTGCGTGTTGTTACAGATTCTATCCCCCATGTTGAAACAGTGACGTGTGGATTATGGGTTGATGTGGGCGCCCGCCACGAACCTGCCAACATCAATGGTATTTCCCATGTTCTTGAGCACATGGCCTTCAAGGGAACAACCCGGCGGTCAGCCCTTCAAATTGCAGAAGAGATTGAAGCCGTCGGGGGATACTTAAATGCCTATACGTCACGAGAAGCCACGGCCTATCATTCCCGCATTTTAAAAGATAATTTGCCTTTGGCCATTGATATTTTAGCTGATATTTTGCAGAACTCTACGTTTGATGCAACTGAATTTGCCCGGGAACAATCTGTCATTATTCAAGAAATCGGTCAAACCTTTGACACGCCGGACGATATTGTTTTTGATTATTTCCAAGAAACATGCTTTCCAAACCAGCCCATGGGACGGGCTATTTTAGGAACAGCGGAGATTGTTCGCTCCCTAACGCCGATGCAGGTAAAGTCGTATATGCAGGATCACTACGGGGCCCATCAAATGGTTTTTGCGGCCGCTGGGAAATTAGACCATCAAGAAATGGTGGATATAGTGGGAGAGAAATTCGCCCACCTTCCTATTGATCGTCCCAAGGAAGCTTCTCCTGCCGTCTATAAAGGGGGAACTTTTCATCAGGCCCGTGATTTAGAGCAAACCCACGTGATTTTGGGGTTTGAAGGCCTTCCTTTTGAACATCCTGACTACTACGCCGCTTCACTTCTTTCCACCATACTTGGGGGAGGCATGTCCTCCCGCCTATTCCAAGAAGTTCGAGAAAAGCGGGGATTGGTTTATTCGATCTACACGTTTACCTCAAGCTACCAAGATTCTGGGGTTTTTGGGATTTATGCGGGTACGAGCCCTCACCAAGTCTCTGAACTCTTGCCGGTTGTTCATGGGGAGCTTGATCGTTTTTCCAAAACCATAGAGTTATCGGAAATCAATCGGGCAAAAGCGCAACTTAAAGCAGGTTTGATGATGAGCCTTGAGAGCACGACAGCCCGATGCGAACAATTGGCTAACCACGTACTCATTTATGGCCGTCCCATTCCCCCGAGTGAGACCCTAAAAAAAGTCGATGCCGTTACGTTGGACCATGTGGCCTCTTTGGCGGGGCGCTTATTTAATGGTCCAAAAACCATGACAACGTTAGGGCCCGGTAAAGGGATTTGATAGAGATTAAGCTGCGCCAATCATTATGGTGCCTCTTTTACTATTTCAAATATTTCGCTATCACGCCAACGTGAGGGGGATACATTTCGTTAGTTATATGACCATTAGCGGATAGAACAAAAGTCGTATCAATCATAAGGCCATGGGTTTCCAAAAGGTTTGCCAGATTTTGACGTGTATAGCATCGAGACGTATTTATAAGAATCTCAATGCCAGCCTTTTTTGCACTTTTAAATAAAAGATCGAGTTCTGGATTCTTTTTCTTTTCGTTAAACATAGACATGAGTCTGCTATCAAGCTTACGAGCATCAGGATTTACGCGCCACTTTCCATTTGTCCCACCATCTTTTGGCTCACCTGGTAATTTCGATAATAAATAGAGCTTTTCAAATGAAAGAGGGTCTAGGTCTTCATTACATACTGAAACATCACAAAAAATCTGCGCAGTGGGTTTTCTCGATTTATCAAAGTCATAAAAGAAGCAAGTTGTTGTCCTAAAACGTGTCGCCGTTGGGTTGTTCAAAACTAAATTTACATAAGAAGGATTGTATGATGAATTTGTTGTAAAGATCATATCACTACCATCTGGTGTTGAAAGCCTTTTTAAGAGTGGACAAAGAGCTGCTACCTCTTCGTCCTTAAGAAAGTGAACAAAATTACGGCAGTAAAAAAAACCTATTGCTGACTCCAAGTTTTCATTCTCTAATATATCAAACACACTGCAATTAAGGGATTTTAAACGGCAACTTACTGAAGGAGGCAATGTAGCTTTGATAGCCTCGAATTTTTTAACTTCATTAAGCTCAATATCGTTCATATAAACATATTTCGCACCTGCAAAAGCCAAAAGGATGGCATTTTCTCCAGAGCAACGCAACCGCGGCTGGGGGCTGCGGCCCACAACATAAAGTAACTTCCCCCCTCTCTCGTGCCGCTTAGGACGTGCTATAGTTGAGACAGCTTGTGCGGTGAAGGCCGAACGACCACTGGTGTTTTATACCCGATCCAGA
>CAMCRD010000002.1 GCA_945877185.1 Candidatus Finniella inopinata
GGGTGGATTGAGAAGTGTTTTGATATCTTTTGAGTAAGGGGATTTAGTTTCATTATTTTAGAATCCTTTCTTTGATGAGGAGCGATTCCAAAATGTAAGCTATTTCTCCTTACCTCTCAATACGTTGCTAAAAGTGACGGGTAGTGAGCCCAGCTAGTTGCTTTTTCTGTCATGGTATTTTCTTCAAACGGCAGAAAAATACACAATGACTGGGGCATACAGCCAAAATTCATAATCTCACCACAAAGGTCAGGATGGATGTTAATATTAATTTCCTGAGTAAAATCCTTTGAGGGGATACGATAATGAATATACGCACTCACCAGCCCTTCCCAGCTCTTAGAGGTTCGCGCTAGAACAACATTTTCTTTGATTGTCAGCCAATCGTTTATGATAAAGATCTGCTCATTTGGTAGGGCATTAAAACTATCCCCTAACCCATTACCTTTACCTTCATATTTATCGTCCATTGCTATGGCGTTTCCCAACAATCCTATTGCCAAAAATCCATATTTAAAAAATTTACTTAATTTCATTTAAATCCTCTTTAATTTTAATAGTTAATATATTTCATGAAAATTTATAAAATTTCACTTTCAAAATAATGATTTATAATTTCATAAAATATATATTAGATAAGCCATACATAAGGATTTATAGATATAATTACAAGTTGTTTTTTCAATTTTTTAAAAATAAAAAAATAATAAAATGAAGATATTTATAATCATTAATGAAACATTTTCTGCACAACCACAGTGTCGCCTCATAACTTTTTTTCGATTTTCCTAGAAATTTACCCCCCATATAGAGTATCAAAGGGGTATGAATACAGTTGCTTCCCTTGTCTCTCCCCGCTCCAAAAGCCATGAATTGGGGCGGCGTATTTTTCATGAGCATATTCGCCCTTATGGGCGACTTTTTGGCATCGCCCTCATTTTGATGATCCTGGCAGCGCTTTCAACGTCTGCGTTGCCTTATCTGCTTCAACCCGTATTTGATGAGGTCTTTACCCACGGAACGCCCCAATTGCTCATGTTTGTGTGTGGCGGCATCTTTTTAGCCTTCGTTGTAAAAGGTGCCACGTCCTTCGGTGAGGCGGTCATCATGACCTATGTGGGGCAACGTATTATTTCGGATTTGCAAAATCGCCTATTTAGCCACTTGATGCACCTTGATTTAGCCTATTTTCACGGAACCTCATCCGGCGATTTATTGTCCCGCTTCACCAATGATGTTAACCTGATGCGTAACGCTGTTGCCACAACCCTGGTTGGGTTCGGCAAAGATTCTTTTACCTTAATTTTCCTTATCTCCCTCATGTTTTATCGGGACTGGGCCTTAGCTTGCATCGCTTTTTTCATTTTTCCCCTCGCTGTTCTTCCCATTCTCCGCATTGGGCGCCGCATGCGTAAAGTCGCCAACAACACCCAAGAAGAACTCGCTAGCTTTACAGGCCGCTTAACCCAGGTTTTTCAAGGCATACGCGTGATTAAAGCCTATGGAACAGAAGCATATGAGTCGAAGCGCGCTCATACCATGATCGAGCGCATTTTTGCGCTGGTCTACAAATCATCCCGTGTCCGTTCCGCCTCCCACCCTATTATTGAAAGCCTTGGGGGTATGGCCATTGTGATTGTCATCGCCTATGGGGGATGGCAAGTCATGCATCACGCCCGAACAACAGGCGAATTTATGTCCTTTATTCTAGCCCTCCTGTTGGTGTATGAACCCCTAAAACGCCTCAGTAACCTAAACGCCAATTTACAAGAAGGCTTGGCCGCAGCCGCCCGTGTTTTTGCCATTGTCGATACGCCCGCGACGATCCAAGACCGTCCTGAAGCCAAACCTCTTCCCCCCATTGAAGGACATATTGAATTCCGGAATGTGCGTTTTTCATATCCTGACGGGAAGGTTGCCTTAGATGGCATCAACCTCAAAATCAAGAACGCCCACTCGATTGCCCTGGTTGGCGCGAGTGGTGCTGGAAAATCCACCATTATCAACCTAATTCCCCGATTTTATGATAGCCAAAAAGGGGAGATCCTTATTGATAGCATTGATATTCGGGATGTCACGCTTAAATCATTACGTCAGCAAATCGCGCTTGTGAGTCAAGAAATTATGCTCTTCGACACCACCATCCGGGATAATATTGCCTATGGATCCTTTGAGGCGTCGGATGCGGATATTATTGCAGCCGCAACGGCCGCCGCCGCTCATGAGTTTATCGAAGCACTTCCCAAGGGCTACCACACGACGATTGGGGAAAACGGGGTTAAGCTTTCGGGCGGCCAACGGCAGCGCATTGCGATCGCCCGGGCCATGCTCAAAAATGCGCCGATTCTCTTACTTGATGAAGCCACATCCGCCTTGGATACGGATTCGGAACGGCAAGTCCAAGCCGCCCTTAAGATTCTTATGGAAGGACGCACAACTTTAATGGTCGCTCATCGTTTGTCCACGGTCGTAGAAGCCGACAAGATTTATGTCTTGGATCAGGGGAGAATTATCGAGAGTGGCAACCACCAGACTCTCCTTGAAAGCAATGGGATATACGCCAACCTTTGGCAAGCGCAATCCACGCTGCCAACTTCAGAAGCTGCGTAAAATCGATGAGATGGTTGCGCCACCTTTTAAGATCTGAATTCTCCTATCGTTTCTTCGCATTTCTTGCCGCAACTTATATCCGCTTGGTTTTTTTCACTTGCAAATGGAACGTGCTCGGTAAAGAAATCCCTGAATCCTATATCCAGGCTAAAAAACCTTTCATTGTTTGCTTTTGGCATGGTCGCTTAGGCATGCTCGCGTGTGCTTGGACGTGGAAAAACCACCCCTTTCGCATGTTGATGTCCACCCATCGGGATGGTCTGCTCATTGCCAAAACCGTTGGACATTTTGGCATTACGTGGGTCGCTGGTTCCACGCAACGGGGTGGCACAGAGGCCCTTCGGGGGTTAATCAAAACCTTACGTAAGGGAGAAACCATCGGCATCACCCCGGACGGCCCCCGCGGCCCATCTCAAGTGGCCAGCATTGGCGTCATTACCCTTGCAAAATTAGCGAAAGTAGACATGGTTCCCATCACCTTCTCCACCTCGCGCCGACATCGCCTCAAGACCTGGGATCGCTTTCACCTGCCCTTTCCCTTTGGTCGGGGTCTGTTTTTATGGGGTGATCCCATCTCTCCTCCAACAAGCGGCGATGAAACAGAAATGGAAAAAACCCGTCAACTCCTTGAAACAAAGATGACAGACCTTCAAAATAAAGCAGACGAACTGATGGGGTTAGGCAGATAAAAAATTAAGGCCATTTTAGTAAAATTAACCCTTTACTCCGTCTAAAAAATAAATATAATCCTACTGGTTAATTTGTAGAGGTTATCAAATGATTTATGGTTTAAAAATTAGTAGGAAAGAAATAATAAAAATGGACTTAAAAAAATATTCCAATATGTATGGATTTATCGTGGTTTTCTTGCTTGGCAGTACCATAGCAATGGAAAAAGATAGTAATAATGGTAACGCATTGAAGACTTTCAGGTGTCCCACTATAGAGGAAATTCACGCCTGTGCAACAGAGATGAAAAGGTCACCTTCTTGGGAGCCTTATACAGCAACGCGATTCACTTTGAATACAAAGGAAGGAGTAATTTTTAAACCTTCGCTTAGTCTGGGAGATATAAATAAGAATACTGTTCAAAGGGCATTAAACTTAACAAAATACAGTGAAACCTGGTGCGTTGAGAAAAACGGATCCTTAAAGAAAATTCTCTTTCGATATTTTCCTGATAATGGTCAGGACCTCATCCTAAAAGTTGATTTAAAAGAAATAAGAATTGATCCTAAAAATATTTCTTATCCTATAAATCATTCTGAAAGGATTTCTACTAGCGCAGGTGGTACTAAATATATAATTTTTAATGATCCAAGCCTTATATTCACCATTAGTGAGTAAGATTTAGATCCTGGATACCACCAGTTAACCGCTGGTGGTATATATATTATCTCAATAAAAATCAGTTTTCAAAAATTTTTCCTTGAAATAGAAAAATAAATATCTACATATGAAACATAACAATTATATTTAATTTTAACAACCGCCGCATACCTGGAGATTTTGAAATATGAATTTTATTAGAAAAAATACTTTATTTTTGTCTATGCTGATTAGCACATCATTGTGCAGTTTAAATGCGATGGAGGGTGATATAGACCCGTCAAAAGAGACATCTGCATCCATTATAAAGTCCCAAGATTTGGCATATTGTACTTCAGTGTATGCCGATCTTATTACAAAAAATGAAACTCTCGCTCAACTTAAGGGTTCTTTAGAAGAGTCAAAAAAAAATTTTGAAATAACCAAAGAGCGTTTAGCAAAATTTCCAGAAAATAGTAACTTAAGGGCTTTGTATAATCAATATTTGGAAGAGTTTAGTGAATCAAAATCTAATTATGTAAGGTTCTACGAAACCCTTTTTGTTAAATTTAAAGAAATATGTAATAAGGAAGGGTTTGCGTATCTCTGCTCTCAATTCATAGGGAAGGACATAACGGCGAAGGAGGAAGTAAGTGCACCTCTGTCTGGAGCAATTAACAATCCTTTTAAAAAGGCTTGGGCTATAGTCGATGCAAATGAGGATAAAGAGGAAGCAGGAAAGTTATTTAAACAATTAATCGGACTACATCCTTATGCTGCACAAGGGCTAGTCCGCTGTTCAACTGACAAGAAAGAGATTGAATTCGCCTTGTTAGAATCCATTAGAGTAAAATTAGCTGTTGGAAATGAAACTGGACTTTTGGGAGACCTCGAACTCTTGTGTGAACATCAAAATACGAGAGATGTAAATCTCTTGCTTCGAGCTGCCCAATACTACAGAAACCAATTTGATAAAAGCAAAAATCCTATGATGGTTTATAATGCTCTTCGCATTGGTACAATGATGCCCAAATGCCAAGAGGGTACTTTACTTCTAAACCAAATAGCCTCGTTAAATATCGTATCGAACGATAATTCTCAAACTATTATAGATAACCAAATATGTTATGGCTTTGTGAATCTTTGTAGAAATCAAGAAAATATTGATAACCTTAATGTATTTTTAAAAAATAATAATTTTGAAGGTGAATGGTCGTCATATAAAGATCAGCGGTTCTTTGCCCAACAACTTGAAAATACAGAAAATGATCAAGAGCTTTGGGCACATAGGGCAAACTTAAATGTTCTACAAACAATTAGTAGTTCTTCAAATTATTCAGATGGAATTCGCCTTCTTGCTGCTAAAATTAGATTTCATGCTATAGAAAACAAAAATTTTGACACATACTTTGACTACTACAAAATACTTAAACAATTCAATCAATTAGAGCGTAGTAAATACCTTGGGATTTTACATAAAGTAGCTGATAGTAATATTCATACGCATCCTGATCAACTTTATAAGATCGCTACTGAATTGGGTTATTTTCCTGCTACCTTGCCAATGTTTATGAAAGCTGCTGATGCTGGCTACAAAGAAGCCCTGTCAGCAATTGAGTCTCATGATATCTTTCTAACGACTGAAGATTCGTGGGGATTGGCTCTCTTCTTTGCAAGGCACAACAGCGTAAAAGGCATACAAAATCTTTACAAAACAAGTCATAACAATGCTCTTCTTGTTATTGCAAAAGAATTAGAGGAGCGCTCTCACTCACTGGACACAGTTGGCATCACCGAAGCATACCTCCCTTTGCTCGATCTTGAATATGAAGAGCGCAAAGCAAAAACAATGAAACTTGAAGAGCACATTCGTAAATTGGAAAAAATGGTAAGGTCAATTAATTCTGCGCAACCAGATTTCTATGACAGGAATCGCCTTGTTGTGACGTATCAATATCGACCTACAATTGCTGAAACTTCTGTCACAAAGAGAAATATTCAAGATGATCTGAACACTTCAAAACTAAGCCTCGAGCAAAATCAAAATTGGCTCGAGATGTATGATTTTAAAAGACAACAACTAATTGAAAGCATTCCTGCTGAAAATCTTTTCAGTTTAGCAAAAGAAAACCTTCTCATTTATCAGGCCCTAAATACGAGATTAGGAAATGGCCACGAGAAAACTAAAATTCTAAAAGATACATACTTTGAAATTCTGAAAATAGCAGCTCAGCATTCTCAAGAAGCAAATAATGAGCTAAAAGATATAGAAACCAATGGATTCAGTTGGCCGCTATACGTCCTTCCTTCGGAAGCATCACGTCTCGAGGGTCTTGAAGAATTCAAAGAGCTTGATAAGCCTATTAAAGAGTCTTTTTTGAAACAACTATACTCTAATAAACCCATCCTTATTTCCTTTAATGAGAAGCAAGGAAGTTAATGGGGGTGGGCTTGGGTCAGTTCCCGTTAAGTTATTGAATGTACTTATGATTTCAACGATAGAATAAAGAGAGGTAAAAAATGAAAAATTATCTAAGAATGTGTCTACAAAGTTTCATTATGATAATGACTATATCTACATCCTGGGCTTCTACTTATGTAGATGAAGAAGCAGCAGATAATGGATTGCGCAGAGGAGATGAGCCTTTTACACGCTCAACTGGTATATTTAATATTAATGCCAATCCAATAAAACCCTTAATGATAGATAATCAATCTTTGGGTGTTAATGATTTCGTAGACTTAAAATTTAATGGCGTGTTAATTCACCCATCACTCGTGTTAACATGTCGGCATTCTATCAAAGGAAACAAGTATAACTCCATCGCTGGATCTTTCTGGTTGACTCCTGACGCAGGAAAAGCTTGGGAAGACACAATGGATAGAGAGACATCTGCAGAACGCCGAGGATATTTACAACAATTTTCTTGTCAATTGGATTTGGACCATATTTATTTACCCGCAGATGAAGCGATAGATTTAGCTATTGTTCGACTCACCCGCCCTCTCCACACGATAACGTGCTTATCCCTCCTTTTGGATAAGCCTAAAAGAGATTGGTCCAATGGCTACTTTGTCAGCTATGCGCCAGTTTACTCTCTGACAAATCCTAATACGATACTCTCACAAAATAAACGCCACATTGCAATTATGGATATAGCAGAAGATAACTCTAGCTTCTCAGAGCCGTATCTTATATCAAAATGGCAATTAGAGGGTGATCTGTTTAATCCTTTGAATCGTAAATTTATCCCCCAAGAAGGAATGCACAAGCTAAAGGCGTTTACCCAAGAAAGCGATAGCGGTGCAGCGTTTATTGTCAAATCAAAAGAACAATATTATGTTGCTGGCATACATCGAGGCCGTATGGTTGCTGGGGAATCTTTAGGTGAGGTTGCGACGCTGATCACCCCGCTTTATCCACATAAAGAATGGATAACCGAAATTCTAGCTTCTGTGAACAACAATTTATAATTTGGTATTTAACAATAGGCCCCTACCTTTAAAGATAGGGGGGACTGCACAAGCAACCTCCCCTATTTGCCTAAAATTTCTTGCAAAAAACCGCTCGATAGTCTCTTCATAAACCGATGCATCTCCTCAACCGCAATGTGTTCATCGACCTGATGGGCTGTTGCGCTTACTAAGCCAAATTCAATGACAGGGCAAAAGATCTTTCATAAAGCGTGCATCGGACGTGCTGTCAATGGTCATTGAATGCCTTTTTTCCGATTTCAAATCTCGGGGTTTCTCCATCACCAAGACCCATCTGGTGCATGCAGATCGCATAGAAAGGCTGATACTGGTGCTTACTATAGCTCTTTATTGGGCTGTATCAACAGGCATGCAACCAAGAATTAATGCCAAGGCTACTAAAAAAAACTAAACCGATCTTTGGTTTCTTGGTTTGGCGGGAGCGAACGACGTGGTAGCCCCAAGGGTTAAAAGAAAATAGATTGCCACGTACGCATAGATTCTATGAGTCTTAAGGGGTGCTCGCAATTGAAATTTTTTAATTCTATCTATTCCTTGATCACAAGTTGGTTAAACTTTCAGGTTTATAGAGTAGAAATTATATTATATATTAATTAACTAAAATTCAGAAAAATGAATTTAAAAAATTGACAAAATATAATTATTAATATATAAAATAATGATATTTATAAAAAAAGAACTTGAATTTTTCTGCGTAAGGTCTTTTAAAAACCTTTCAAAAATTAGAATTTTTCTATGGTTTTTTCTTTATAATTTATTACCTAAACCTAAACAACGAACAGAGGAATCTATAATGAAATCCATATTTATACCTATGGCCCTATTATTAACCACCATTGCGACCAGTTCCGTCACAGCAGCGGAAGCGGAAGACATCTCCTTTTTATCTATACCACATGAAATAAAGGCTGAAATCGGCGTCTTATTGGACATCCCAAACCTTAAAAATTATGGCGAAACCAGTAAAGATTGTAATGAAGCTATGAAAGGGGCATTAAGAATTCATACAGCACGCGTATCGGCTTCCCAATTGACAGCAGAGAATATCGTAATCTTAAGAAGATTTGGGACCCTTGACCTTCAAGTTGATAATGCCAATGATAACACCATGAGCTGCATTGGCCAGCTGACAAACCTTAAGATACTTAATTTGAGTAATTCACAAGTCACGGATGCTGGGCTGCTGCATCTTCAAAACTTACAAAATCTTCAGACGCTTTATCTGAATAACCTGCCAATCACAGATAATGGATTGCAGTGTGTGCAAAACTTAACAAATCTTGTGGGGCTTGACCTTATTGGGACACAAGTCACGGATGCTGGGCTGCCGCATCTTCAAAACTTACTAAAGCTTGAGTGGCTTGGCTTAGGGATAACGCAAGTCACAGATACTGGGCTACCATGTGTGCAACACTTACCAAAGCTTAATTCGCTTGGTTTGGAGAGCACCCAAGTTACGGATGCTGGGCTGCAATATCTTCCCAATGTTAGTGAGCTTTTTCTGGTAAACACGCAAATCACGGATGCTGGGCTGCCGTATCTTCATACCTTACAAAATCTTACGACCCTTAACGTGCGTGGAACACAGGTTACAGCTGCTGGGATTGTTACTCTCAAGCAACATCTTACAAATCAAGCGAAGGTGATTTCAGATCTCCCTTAACCGGCTCAAAAACGGGTATTCTCTGAGCCGATTAGAGAGCTTAATCGGCTCAAGGGGAAATTATAAGCAGCTATAGACCGCAGTTACCCCTCCATGTCCGTCTTTATTTTTTCTCCAAAAGTAAGACGAAGGGCATTAAAGATCGCGAGCATATCGATGCCTTCTTGAAGAAGCGCACCAGCCACAGGTGTGATGAATCCAGCAGCGGCAAATCCCATCCCAATAAGGCTTAAAACCATGCCCCCAACCGCGCTTTGGAGGGCTATTTTTCGGGATAGGTAACTCATGTGGATCAGTTGGTCTACTTTTAGCAACGTGCGATCCATCACAACGACCCCAGCAGCTTCTGCTGTTATATTACTTTCTTTTCCAAAGGCAACACCAACGGTGGCTAGCGTCAAGGCAGGGGCATCATTAATGCCATCCCCCACAAAAAGTGTGGGCGCTTTTGCAACTTCTTGGCGCATAATGTCCAGTTTTTGTTCCGGGCTTTGAGAAAAGAATATCTCATGGATCCCAAGCAATTCCCCAAGGTATTTAACTTCTGATTCTTTATCGCCGGATACGAGAAGAATGCGGTTAAACTTATGGGAGGGTCTCAAGTGACGGATAAAAGATGCCCCCTCTTTTCGAGGGGTATCATGGAAGTGAAAGGCGCCTGCATAACGATCATTCACCATAACAATACACTCCATACCCGAATTGAGGGGAGGCAGAAGGGTTGTGGCTTCTGGGAATTCTTGTACCAGCTTCTTGCGGTGGGTAATCTGAACTTTTTGCCCGTCAATGGTGCCCGTTAACCCATATCCCGATTTTTCTGAGATATTTTTGGCTTTGAGTAAGGCAAGTTGGGCTTTCTTAGCGGCTTTTAGAAACCCTTGAGCTAAGGGATGTTTGGAGTATTGTTCAAGACTGGAGGCCAATTGAAGGACATGGTTTGGGGTGAGGCCTGGTGCGGTAAATATGGTCGTAAGTTCAGGTTTTCCATAGGTTAACGTCCCTGTCTTATCAAAAATCGCTGTTCGACAAGTCGGAAGTCGTTCTAAAGCTACAGGGTCTTTAATGATAATCCCTTGCCGCGCGGCCATAGAAATCGCACTTATGATGGTAATGGGGATCGCAATCAATAAGGGGCAAGGGGTGGCAATCACCAAGACGGAAAGGAATCGCAAAGGTTCGCCCGTGAGAGCCCAAGCAATCCCGGCACATACCAGGGAAATAGGCACAAAAATAGCGCCAAGCTGGTCCCCCAGACGGCGTAAAGCAGGTCGTTTTTGTTGGCTTTCTGTCATCACGTCAATAATTTTGCTATATCGAGAATCCGCGGGCAATTTTTCCGCCTTCACGACCAATAGGGTTTCTCCATTAATGGCGCCTGAAAGGACAGTTGTTCCGGGCGCTTTGGCCACTTGATAGGGTTCGCCGGTTAGGTAAGACTCATCCATTGTACCCTGTCCCTCTTCAACCACACCATCAATCGGACAGACTTCATGGGGAAGGACAACGATCGCATCGCCAATTTGAATGTCAGTAAGGTTAATATCGCGTAAAACCTCTCCCTCTTTTAAATGGGCCGTGGTCGGCATGCGATCAGCTAAAGCCTTCAGGACAGAAGATGCTTTTCCCAAAGCATAACCTTCAAGGGTCTGGCCACTAGAGAGCATAAGGATGATTAAGGTCGCTGCCAGATATTGATCTAAGAGAGTTGCGGAAACCAAGGCAAGGGCGGCCAATATATCCGCCCCGAAATCCCTTTTTATGATTTTTAAGAAAATTCCCCTTAACAAGGGAACGCCCCCACCCCCAATAACGAAAAAGAGGGGGATGTCCTGGATTTGGACATTTCCTAAGGGAGGAAAAGCCATAACTTTGAGGAAAAGATGCACAACAATCATCAGAATCGATAGGAACACAAGAGTTACTTGCCACCGTGAACCTAAGGAGAGAAGATTTCGCAGCTGGATCATTGATATTTCCCCAAAATTGGGTGGCATGTCCTGTCATGAGAATACCAAAAAATGGGCAAAACATCTTTAACTAATGTGTTCATGCTTTCTATCCCATAATATGTTGCCCCTTAACCAGATGTTTACGCTCTTTCCCTTAAGATAGGAGAGATAGGCATTTCAAGAAAGAATGTTGGGGGCAACCTTTAAACAGATAAGTTCCTTCCTTCATTTTACATTATCCTATCCAACAATTTGTGAGGAAAAATGAAACAATTTTCAGCCGGGGTTCATACGAAGCAAGCAGATTTGGATTATATCCGTCAGCTAATGGATCAGCCTCTTCTCAAAAGGGATGAAGAGCACGATCTTGCCCTTGCGTGGCATGATCAGCATGACGAAAAGGCGCTGCATCAATTGGTTCAGGCGTATATGCGATTGGTGGTCAGTACGGCTGTCCGCTTCCGCCATTATGGCATTCCCTTATCCGATCTCATTCAAGAAGGTAATTTAGGGCTGATGTACGCGGCTGAGCGTTTTGAACCTGAGCGTGAGGTGCGTTTTTCGACCTATGCGCGGTGGTGGATACGGTCCCATATTCAAGAATATATCTTGCGGAACTGGTCCATTGTTCGCACAGGGTCAACGTCAGCCCAAAAGCAGTTGTTCTTTAATTTACGCCGTCTCAAAGCTCAATTATCGAAAATGAGTACGGATCAAATGACGATGGAAGAGCAGGATCATGTTGCCGAAACCTTACAAGTTTCCCGTCACGAGGTCGAGGATATGGAAAATCGACTCTCTTCTCACGACCTATCGTTAAGTAACCCCATGAATGAAAATGGGGGCGATGATTGGGTGGATTCTTTAGCAGATCAAAAACTAGACCCTGAAGCTTCTGCTGTGAATACGCTTGATGAAAGCATTCGCCGGTTATGGATCCAAGGAGCAATGCATTATTTAAGTCCCCGGGAGCGGATGATCATTACCGTTCGTCGTTTGGCGGATCATCCCACAACATTGGAAGATATTGGTAAACAACTGAAGATTAGTAAAGAACGGGTGCGTCAGTTGGAAGTTCGGGCTATCCGTAAGATGCGGCACCATTTGTTGCATAATATACAAGACCTGAAAGAAATGTTGTAATTGAGGCGGCTGCTTTGATGAAATATACAATGAGTAGAGGAAACAATGCATAAAGGGGATGCCATAAAAGTCACATTTTGGGGCGTGCGGGGCAGTTATCCTCAATGTAAAACGGATTATGCAAAAGTAGGGGGCCATACCAGTTGCGTCAGTTTAGAGGTTGATGATCAATACCTGATTTTTGATGCAGGAACGGGGATCATCGATGCAGGTGATGAGGTTTTAAAACGAGGCTTGAAAAAGGCGACTCTGCTCATTTCACACGTCCATGCGGATCACATTAGCGGCTTCGCATTTTTTAAACCACTCCATTCCTCAGATTTTGACTTAACGATTATTGCAAGTGGGTTGTTGTCGAGGGAGGGAGACCTTGGGGGTATTGAATCCACTCTTAGCAAAGCAATATCACCTCCTTATTTTCCCGTTCCGTGGAACCAGATTGCGTGTAAAAGAACCTGTATTGACGTCCCGACGGGGGCGCAGTTTTCCGTAAATCATCTGAAAATTACAACGATGGCTTTGGATCATCCGGGGGGAAGTTCTGGTTATCGGGTTGAAGTCGGCGATAAGTCTGTTTGCTATATTACAGATACGGCCCATATTCCTGGTGAACTTAATCATGAGTTGGTTGAATTCATTCAACGCACAGACTTATTGATTTATGATGCGGCCTTTACAGAAGAAGAGTTTGCGGCTAAACCCACTTGGGGTCATTCAACATGGAACCAAGCGGTAGCCCTTGCTAAGGCGGCCGCCATTCGAGACCTTGCCCTTTTCCACCATAACCCCGATCATGATGATGCGTTTATGGCGGACATTGAAACCCAAGCCCAAGAACATTTTTCACGCGCCTTTGTTGCTTGCCAGGGGATGATAAGGATTGTGTGAGTGTAGAAGGATAGGAGTGTCACGTTTGAAGGTAAGAACAGACATGCTGACGCTAACGAAACGCCAGCATGTATTCTTTTAGGCAGATGCTTCTTCTCTGTCATACATGCGGATAAACCGTAAAGCAATGAGCGAGATAATGGCAATTCCTGTCAAATAAAACGCAGGTACCATTTTAGAGCCTGTTTTATCAATAAGGTACGTGACAATCACGCCGACTGTTCCCCCAAATAAAGGACCGCTGATATTGGTCGTAATGGCAATTGCGGAGAAGCGAATCGCTGTTGGAAAGGCTTCGACCATCATCGCAGCAGTCGGCCCAAAATATCCACCTGCGGCGATGGCAAATATAAGCTGTGCCCAAAAAATGGTCATCATGTCCGTCGTGTTACTCATGATGTTAAACAAAGGGATTGTTCCAACAATAAAGATCATGGCAGCCGCTGCCATAACAGTTTTACGGCCGATCTTATCCGATAGCCAAGCGCCCAAAACGGTGAAGACACACACTAAAAACAGATTAATGGTATTAATGGTAAAGGCCACGCTTTCTGTTAAATGAAGCTGTGTCGTCATAAAAGTTGGCATATAGGTGAAGAGCATGTAGAAGCTTAAATCATGTAAGATGACAGCCAGCACAACGATGGAAAGTGTTTTTCCATGTTTTGCAAAGACTTGCTTCACGGGGTGCTGAGATACTTTTCCAGACTCCTGAATTCCCACATATTCTGGGGATTCTGGGATTTGCTGGCGTAAATAATAACCAACGAAGCAGATAAAGATACCCAGCAAAAATGGGATACGCCATCCCCAAGTATTCAAAGCTTCTTCGCCCAAGGCGTAAGAAAACAGCATTGCTGTAGCGGAACCTAATAAAATGCCTACCAAACAACTGGTAATGGCAAAGCTACCAATGAGCCCCCGATGTTTGGGATCAGAGTGTTCGGTTGTAAAGGTAATAGACCCACCATAATTACCCCCCATGGAGAATCCTTGAAACATCCTCATAATAATCAACAAAATTGAGGCTGAAATCCCAATTTCTTCATAAGTGGGGAGCAATCCAATAACGGCTGTCGGGATCGCCATCATCCAGATGGTTAAAACGAGGGCCTGTTTGCGTCCCACTTTATCCCCGATATGGCCGAAGATAATGCCGCCGAGGGGTCGAACAAAGAATCCAACAGCGAAAACGCCGAAAGCTTTGATAAGCTCCGTCGTTTCATCTGCGGAGGGAAAGAACAGTTTTCCAATAATTGGTGCAAAATAAGCAAATAAAATAAAATCGTAAAACTCAAATAGGTTGCCCATCATGCTGGTAACAACCGTACGAACTAAGGGTTTAGACATCACACGCTCCAAATAGTATCCTCATTAAAAAGGATAACATTAACTTTAGGTTAAATTAGGTTTGATAAATAAAGAAGATAAAAAGAATAGTGTCGACATCAGCCGACGAGTCGAAGAGCGAGGATAGCAAAGTTAGAAATACGAACAGTCATAAAATTCCCGATCATTAATATCAAGCGATCTTTAACATAAAAAATTGGACGGTGTCTAGTTTTTTGTAAGGCTCTATGCCTTTTATGCAGGGTCTTTTAGTTCTTCTAAGCTCTTTAGAAGTTAAATTTTCCACATTTATTAGCCTTAAGATTCGTTTAGAATATGCAATCTTACCATTTTACTTTTACTTTTTTATCAAAGGGTTCACTCATAATACCTAACTCTTAAACAGAGGGAAGGCTTGCGTATTCTCTGCCGTTTTCTAATGGCTGCACATAAGCTTTTGGAACCCCAAATAGCAAAGGCTACTTGGCTAATGAAGTTCTACTGAAATGTGTCGTTATAGAGTAATCTTTATTTGGTCCTAAGACACGATAAAATGTAAATAATCTGTCGTGTGACTGAATCCAAAAATCCAATATATATTGGTCATTATTGCATTGATGCATGTGGTTTAAATGTATAGGGAAACCCCTTTTTTTTGTAAGGTTAAACTTGTGTAAGAGGTCTCCAGCACTTTTGAATATAGAAAGCTGGTTCTCATGAATAACAAATAGTTGATGTTGATAAAATGCTTGCTCATTTCCCTCCCAAATGTAAGAACCTTCTTCGTGATAATGCTTTAGGTGATGAGAATGGCTTTTAAAATTTGCGTTGCCTCTCATATCAATTTTGGGCGAGGAAACATAGCGACTAAAGATATAATGGCCTGTAAATATTGAAGAAAATAGGGAGATCATAACGTTTTACCTGTCCTGCATTGAGAATAAAGACCTCTATTCTTCTTTTAAGGATTGGCATTTTAAATGACTTTTGGCAACCCCTTCTTCCCAGAAAAACAAGGGAGTTTTTAATTACCTATAAAGTCTTGCTATACAACCTTAGGAAATTTATGATAGCTTGAGATCGTTAACCAATAAATATAAAAGAGGTTACCATGCTTCAAAAAAACCAACTTTTAGGTTCTTCTTATCCGTATGTGATAGATATCAGCATTGTCGTTCTTGGTGTGGCCTTACTTTTCGGGTGCTCACAAATTGCAATTCCAATTCAACCTGTGCCTATTACTCTACAAACTATTGGGGTAATATTTATCATTTTGACCTACGATACCAAAAAGGCCGTACAGACAATACTAGCTTATGTATTATTGGGAGCTTTGGGTGCCCCCATGTTTTCTGGTTATAGGGGCGGACTCGCTGTTATTTTAGGGCCAACAGGGGGATATATCCTTGGTTTTATCCTTGCAACACTTGTAGCGATACCCTTTAAAAAACGGCTTGACTCTTATAGCTCAATTCTTAAAGCATTTGTTCTCTCTACTATTATAACCTTTGTCATTATGATCAGTGGGTTGTTTTGGCTGAGTTATCAAGTGGGTCTCACCAAGGCTCTTGAAGTTGGTTTTATCCCTTTTATTATTCCAGGCCTCTTCAAGTCAGGTATTTTAAGCTTGGTTCTACGAGGCATCGGTTATCTTAAAAAAAGGGCAATAAAGATTTAAAGTTCTTAAAGACGGTTCGTTTCTTGTAGTTCTCTATAATGAGTTCAAGAATTTCTCTAGGAAATCTTGAGCCTAAGAAGATCTTATTTATCGACATTGAGCCTGAAGACATCGATGTGCTCTAATTTCTTAGCACCTATTTTTTGATAAAAATTTTGACCATGGCTATTAGTTTTCACGCACCACAGCTCTATTCTTGAAATATGGGATTGGCGGGCAATTTTGGTAATTTCTTTGAGGAGGTTTTTAGCAATATTCTGTCTTCTATATTTTGGATGGACGTATAAATCATCTATATAAATCAGAGGTGTTGAATTCATCGGCCTACTTGTATTCGCAAAACTGTAGAAGCATATCCCAATTATTTCTGTATCTTTTGCGGCAACAAGACCATCCCAATCTGCGTTTGGGGCAAATAGTTCTTGCTCCATATGCTCTAAGGTAAGTTTAAGCGGGTTTCCTATATTTTCATGGCGGACAAGATCGTTTAATAGGCCATAAGCTTGGGGTAGGTCTTGAATTTCGATAGGCCTAATAATATGGGTCATTTAAATAACCTCTTCTTAGGGCTTGAGAAAGAATAAGTTAAAGTTTCTTCTTCGATTTTTGAGCCATCTGCAGCGTGATTTTTGCGCTTCCGGTACGCGCGTAGGCTAGTTATGCTTGCGTTCCGGTTCTCAAAATCACTTGCACCTGACTCAAAAATTTCTTGAATAAACATTTAACTTATTCTTTCTCAAGCCCTTACTTACTTTTGAATTATCCAGCGACTTGATTTACCAAACGTTCAAATTCATCTTGTGTTTCGACGTTGGGGATAGGAGCGGGAGCGATGGGCCCATAGTCGGAAATTTCGTCAAAATCTTCGAGAGTACCGCGCCTGTTATCTTCGATTTCATCAGACCTTTCAATGACTAATTCTCCGGCAGGTTTTCCTGCTTCACCATAAACCGATTTCATAAAAGCGGCCCAAACACGGGTTGGTAAACGTCCTCCCGTTGATTTTTTCGCCATGGGCTTATTGTTGTCATTTCCGGTCCACACACCCGCCACAAGGTCGGGTGTGTATCCCACAAACCAGGCATCAATATCGCCATTACTACCTGTTTTTCCGGCTACCGGAAAGGACATTTTAGCCGCACGGCCTGTTCCATTATTAATGACGCTTGTGAGCATATTATTCATTTGCTTTACATATTTGGTGTCAACAACAGGGCTGCCAGCCTCATTTTCGCGTTGATAAAGAACGGTGCCAGACTTATCTTTAATCGCCAGAATGCCATAGGGCCAAACACTTACCCCGTTGTTTGCAAATGTTCCAATAGCGGCTGTGAGATCCAGAAGGGAGAGCTCTGTTGTACCAAGGGCCATGCTGAGGTCAGTCACAATCCTACCATTAACGCCTAAACGACGAGCAACCTCAGCAACGCGTTTTGTTCCAATTTGTTGGGTAATACGGACAGTACATGAGTTAATGGATTTGGTCAGGGCTTCTTGAAGACTATAGTCCTCACCTTCCAAGTACCTATATTGATGTTTGCCAAAGTTTTTCGGTGTCCAGTTTCCAACGGTAACAGGTTCATCGGATACGCGGGTTTCGGGGCTCATCCCATATTCTAGCGCTGCTAAATACACAAAAGGTTTCCAGGCTGAACCAGCTTGCCTCAAGGCTTGTGTTGCGCGGTTGAATTGGCTTCCCTGATAACTTTTTCCCCCAACCATGGCCCGAACGGCCCCATTGGGTGTCATAGCAACCATAGCGATCTCGCTGGTTTTTAACTCTTTGCCCATGTCTTCCAATAAATTAAGGGCGGCGTCTTCAGCCTTTTTTTGCATGGACAAATCAAGGGTGGTTACAACCACCAAGTCCTTATCAGAAATCGTTACATAGTTAGAGATAGAATCATAAACCCAGTCCGCGAAGAATTGATGCCCATTTCCTCTCGTTGATGTTTCGGCTTGTTGGGCGGCATCACCTTGACGTAAATACTCGTCGGCAGAGCGGATGTAGCCAGCCTCTTGCATTTGGTCAAGGACAACCTTAGCACGTGCCCTTGAGCGTTCCGGATGAGCGGTTGGAGAATATCTGGAAGGAGCTTTGAGCAATCCTGCAATGACGGCGGCTTCATAAACAGAAATTTGGCGAGCGGATTTTTTGAAGTATTTATGGGCAGCCGCATCCACACCATAAGTGCCGGCCCCAAAATAGACACGATTCAGATAAATGGTCATAATCTGATCTTTTGTAAAGTGCCATTCTAACCATATGGCCATAATAGCTTCTTGAATTTTCCGCCGTAAAGAACGGTCATTATGACCATAAAGGCCTTGTGTCATAAGGAAGTTTTTAGCCAACTGTTGTGTGATGGTTGACCCGCCTTGGACAACACGATCAGCTCGATAGTTGGTATAAGCTGCTCGAACAAGGCCAATGAGATCAACACCAAAGTGGCTATAAAAGCGGCGGTCCTCAATTGCCATGAGGGCTTGGGGAATGTAGGGAGAAAGTTCTTGAACACGGATCATATCTTCATACAAGTCCCCATACGTTCCAATAACGGTTCCATCTTGGGTGACAACGGTGACGCTAGGACGCCGGGCAGTTGATTGAAGGCGGCTGATATCTGGTAAGTCATAACTGAACCAAAGGATGCCCATTCCTCCTAAACACATGACCCAAATAGCCATGGTTAAGAATAAGCGAAAAATAACCCATTTTATAGAAAGCCGACGTCGTCTTCTCGTAGGGGGTTTACTTCCGCCGCTCCTACGACTTCCCCTACCGGCGCTGGCTTTACGTTTTGGTATTGATTTGCGAGGGGCAGACGAACGCGAACCCCCCTCTCCCCAGGATAAGGTGGGGCGTTCAAAACCAAATAACTTAGGGGGTTGCTTTGCCACAATTTACCTTAACGTAAAATTCTTTAATATTATTGTATTGTAACAATTTTATTTTATATAACACTAAGCATCTAAATTGACAACTTTTAAGGCGTTGCTTTGAATAAAATCACGCCGTGGCTCGACCACATCTCCCATGAGGGTGGAGAAAATCTCTTCAGCTTCTTCTAAGTGGGTCAGTTTAACTTGGAGAAGGGTTCGTGCCTCAGGATCTAGAGTTGTTTGCCACAATTGGTCAGGATTCATCTCTCCCAATCCTTTATAACGGCTCAAAGCGAGTCCTTTGCGGCCTAACTCTAGAAACGCCTCTGCTAAGCTCGAAGGACCGGTAATAGGTATTTTTTTGTCTTTTGATTCAAAGGAAGCAGGTGCGGAAAAGTATTCCTTTAGGCTTGGAAGTAGTCCCAGTAAAGCCTTAATTTCAGGAGAGGTCGTGAGCGCTTCATCCAATCGCCAAGATTCTGAGACCCCGGCTAGAGTATAGGTAGCAATGACTTCACCATTCTCAGCGCGTTCTAGAGACCAGGTTGGCTTTTTAGCGATGGCGCCATTCAAGCGAAGGGCTTGGTCGGCCTGATTTAAGGCTTGTGTAAGGGGCACTAAATCCATAGAGGGATTTTGAAAATAGCCTGTGAGAAGAGCCTGTTCCATTAGACTAATATTGTTGACGCGTCGGGTAAGGCCTGAAAAGCCATGACGTGCTTTTAAGGCGATGTCAGCCAAGTGGCGTAAATCTTGGCCTGTAATAGTGGAACCATTTGCTAAGATAAGCCGAGATTCCTCAACAGCTGCATCTAAAAGAAACATTTCCATGGCGCGCTCATCTTTCAAATACACCTCAGATTGACCGCGCTTGACTTTATAGAGAGGCGGTTGAGCAATGTAAAGATACCCTCGCTCAATGAGAGGGCGCATTTGACGATAGAAGAAGGTTAACAACAGGGTTCGAATATGACTTCCATCTACGTCCGCGTCTGTCATGATGATGATTTTATGATAACGGGCCTTGTCAGGAGAAAAATCTTCCGGTCCAATGCCCGTGCCCAAGGCTGTAATGAGTGTTCCAATTTCAGCAGATCCAAGCATTTTGTCAAAGCGGGCCCGTTCTACGTTCAAAATCTTGCCTTTAAGGGGCAAAATGGCTTGAAAAGAGCGTTCGCGTCCCTGTTTGGCTGACCCGCCTGCCGAATCTCCCTCGACAATGAAGATTTCACTTTTTGCGGGGTCCTTTTCTTGGCAATCTGCAAGTTTTCCAGGCAAAGACGCCATATCTAAGACACCTTTACGCCGGGTTAATTCGCGGGCACGACGGGCGGCTTCCCGGGCCGTTGCGGCTTCTAATACCTTATTTACAATGACTTTCGCATGGGCGGGGTTTTCCTCAAACCATTGTTCCATTGCTTCTGAAACAATATTTTCCACAACAGGGCGAACTTCAGAAGAGACCAACTTGTCTTTCGTTTGAGAGGAGAATTTTGGATCCGGAACTTTAACAGAGAGGACACAAGTTAGACCTTCTCGCACATCTTCCCCCGTGAAGGTGAATTTTTCTTTTTTGCCTTGAGGGCTTGCGGCAACAAAGTTGCCAACCATGCGGGTTAATCCTCCCCGAAGTCCAGCCAAGTGTGTTCCCCCGTCGCGCTGGGGAATGTTATTGGTAAAGCACAATGTTGTTTCATGATAACTGTCGGTCCATTCCATGGACAACTCAACAGTAATGTCTCCTTGGGATTTTGAAATGCTTATCGGGGTGGGGTGCAAAGGATTCTTTGCCTTATCAAGATAATGGACAAATTCAGTGATGCCCCCTTCATAATGAAGAGTTGTTTCATAGAGGGAATCTTCTCGCTCGTCTTTTAAGATAATATTCACCCCAGAGTTCAAGAACGCCAGTTCCCGTAATCGATGTTCAATGGTTGCACGATCAAAAATGGTTTGCGTAAATGTTTCTTTGGAAGGGAGGAAGCGAACTTCTGTACCTGTTCGACCATTGGAATCACCAATCATTTGAAGAGGTGCTTCAGCTACGCCATGAAGGAAACGGATGGAATACTCTTTACCATCACGCCAAATGTGCAAATCCAATACTTCCGATAAAGCATTGACGACAGAAACGCCAACGCCGTGAAGACCACCGGAAATCTTATAGGAATTCTGATCAAATTTACCACCAGCATGAAGTTGGGTCATAATGACTTCTGCCGCAGATATACCCTCTTCAGCATGGATGTCAACCGGGATGCCGCGACCATTGTCTCCAATAGTTACAGAATTATCGACGTTGATGGTGACGTCAATACGGTCGCAATGACCTGCTAAGGCTTCATCAATCGCATTGTCTACGACTTCATAGACCATATGATGAAGCCCGGTTCCATCATCTGTATCGCCAATGTACATTCCGGGGCGTTTGCGAACGGCATCAAGGCCTTTTAAAACCTTAATAGATTCAGATGTATAGTCTTCAGATCCGTTTTTTGGGCTGTCAGGATTTGTGGTCATCTTTGTTGTCATTCCCCAGTTGTTTTTGATAGCTGTAGCTAAAAGCCATTCGTTAAAGTTGCATTATGAACCGTCAGAAATTGTGCCTGACCGTTCAGGTCTTGGAATGCGGACCTATCGGTTCCCGTCATCCAAACTTGGAAAAGCCCTCTCGGCCCCTCTTGAGGAGGTAGCCGTGTTGGCCCGCAAATCTCCTGGAATAAGACCAACCGATGTTGATCATCCAAGTGTGCTGCAACGTCGTCTAATAATAAGACAGTGGGGCAGGTGCGGTAATTTTCCTGGACTCTGGTAAATGCCAAAGTCACAGCAAGCAGCAGCATCTTCTGTTCTCCTGTGGAGCATAGCTCTGCTGGGAGCTGTTTGGCAAGATGGTGGACTTGAAAATCGCTTCGGTGAGGACCAATATTCGCTCCTCCAACCTCCCCATCATGACGTCGACTTGCTTTTAATTTTTCCGTATAGAGATCTTCCACAGCAAGAGCAGGCTGGTTTTCAAGCCAGGTTTCTACATCTCCCGTCATTTCAGCGTGAAATTGGGGAAAAGGATAGCCCTTTTCTTGCCGTTGGGCCTCCCTCAAGCTTTTAACCACTTGATGCCGGGCAACAACAATGGCGACGCCGTCTTCTGCCAAATAGCGCTCCAGGGTTGATACCCATAAAGGATCATAGTGCCCTTCCCGGAGCAGGTGGGCTCGCTCGCGCATGTGATGTTCATATCGATGGACACGCTCCGAGTGAACGGGATCCAAAGCATAGACCAATCGGTCAATGAACTTTCGGCGAAGGGAGGCGCTTTCTAGAAATAGGCGATCCATTTGGGGCGTGACCCAGATGACACTGATCCACTCTGTCAGAGATGCCTGGCTCTTTGCGGGTTGACCATTGATTTTGATCAGTCGACGTTCATTCCCGGAAGCCGTATAATCCAACCCTGTTCCTAATTGGACAGAACCAAGATCTGTTTCTACTGTTGCGGCAATTGCCCATGAAGGGGGGGATGAAGTGTCTTGATTCAATTTTTTCAAGTTCGTTACTTGAGATAATTTAATACTGCGCAAACCCCGCCCAGGGGATAGAAAAGAAATGGCTTCTAAAACATTTGTTTTTCCGGCTCCATTGGGCCCTGTAAGGATGACAGGGCCGTCTCGAATCGATAGGTCGAGATCCTGGTAATTGCGAAATTGGTGCAAAATAAGGCGGGATAAACCGCTTTGCGGCCGGGAGTCAGGGTTCAAGAGTTGGGAGCCAGGAGAACAACCCTCTTTATTTTGCGCCTTTTCCACTTAATCCTGATCCCTGTATTCTGTATTTCCCTGCATACGACTCGTTACTTTTTAACTTATTGAAAAAACAAAAAATCCCGTCATTGCGAGGAGCGTAGCGACGCGGCAATCCATGTATTTAAGGCAGCAATTTCGCCTTTTCATACATGAATACAGGGTTTGCCGCGTCGCTACGCTCCTCGCAATGACAAAATATGGCAAACAACAGGGTTACACCCGCATCGGCATGAGAACGTAAGTTGCCTCTTTATCAAGCATCCCTTTAATAATTGCAGGCGCATCTCCATTGGCCAGGACCACTTGGGCTTCATCCTCATCAATTTGCTGGGCAATATCTAATAAATAGCGTGCATTGAAGCCAATTTCGATCGGAGCGTCATGGGGAAAGTCGACAGTTATTTCTTCCACAGCATCTCCTAGATCGTGGCTTGCTGCAGATAATGTGAGCATATTATTGTGTAAGTTAACCTTGATAGAGCGAATCTTATCATTGGAAACCGTTGCGACGCGATCTACAGCTGCAGCAAAGGCTTTTGCGTCAATGATTGCTATTTTATCATTGCCAATGGGAATCGCTTTTTCATATTCCGGATAAGTCGCATCAATAAGTCGAGAGCTTAGAACAGCATTCTCAAAAGCAAATTCAATGCGGGTTGGAGAAAGCGCTATGGTGACTTCCGAGGTTGTGTCGTCAACAAGCTTGCGAACTTCCGTAATCGTTTTGCGCCCGATGATAATTCCCGGCATATCTTCGGCCCCTTGGGGTAGGGGAACTTCAATATAGGCGAGGCGGTGGGCATCTGTTGCAACAGAACGCAAGATCTTTTGTCCGTCACGTTCCATTGTATGAAGGTGGATGCCATTTAAATAATAACGCGTTTCTTCCGTGGACATGGCGAATTTTGCCCGATCGAGCAGCTTTTTAAATACCCCTATGGGCAATGTAAAATGGTAAGGGAGCTCTCCTTGCGTCAGCTGCGGGAAATCTTCAGCCGATAGGCAAGAAAGGTTAAAGCGGAACCGTCCTCCTTTTAAGTTGAGTTGGCCTGTTTCGGGGAGAAGAGCTAATTCAACAGTTGATCCTTCAGGGAGCTTTCGGACGATGTCAAATAGCATTTGAGCTGATACGGTTGTTGCGCCGGGTTCCGTCACCGTTGCAGGAACGGTTTCGATAAGGGCTAAATCCGTATCTGTTGTAATCATGCTTAAGCCCATTGGCGTTGCATTTAAAAGGACATTGCTTAAGATAGGAACGGTTGTTCGGCGTTCAACAACGCTTTGACCATGGGACAGGGCCTTCAGAAAAACAGACCGATCGATTGTAAACTTCATGACTTTTATACCTCCAACGTTCTACGTAAAATATCGAGATCTTCTGAAAATTCTCGATCTTGGGCTTTGACTTCTTGGACTTTTCGAACAGCATGTAAGACGGTTGTGTGATCACGCCCCCCAAATTTACGACCAATTTCTGGCAAAGATCGAGAAGTTAGGGTTTTTGCCAGGTACATGGCCACTTGACGGGGGCGTGCAACGTTTTGGGATCGCCTCGCAGATTGCATGTCAGAAATCTTAATACCATAATATTCGGCAACGCGCTTTTGAATATCCTCAATGGTGACGCGTCGGTCATTGGATTTTAAGAGATCCCGCAAGACTTCATGGGTTGTCTCAAGGGTAATTTCCCGTCCAACAAGTGTGGCGTGGGCAATGATGCGGTTCAAGGCCCCTTCCAATTCCCGGATGTTGGAGGTAATCTTGCACGCCAGAAACTCCATGACGTCCTTTGGGATTGGAATATTTAAAGTATCCGCCTTGGCGTGCAAAATCCCCAAACGTAATTCATAGGTTGAGGGATGGATGTCGGCGACAAGGCCCCACCCGAGACGAGATTTCAGCCGTTCTTCCATCCCTTCTAAATCTGAGGGGGATTTATCTGCTGAAATAATAATCTGATGGTTCTGATCAACCAGAGCATTGAACGTATGAAAAAATTCTTCTTGGGTCGTTTCTTTGCCGCTAATGAATTGAACGTCATCAATCATTAAGACGTCGACGGAGCGAAATTGCTCTTTAAAAGCAACGGTGTCTTTGTAGCGTAAAGCCCGGATAAACTGGTACATGAACTTTTCTGCAGATAGATAGATGACGCGCCGTTTGGGATGATAGGTCTTAATATGCCAAGCGATGGCATGCATCAAGTGGCTTTTGCCTAAACCCACCCCCCCATAGAGAAACAAGGGATTAAATTGGGCCTTTTGAGATTCTGCAACCCGTAAGGCGGCGGCATAAGCTAATTCGTTCGGTTTTCCAACCACAAAGTTATCAAATGTGAACCGGGGATCAAGGGCAGCACCAATCACATCACGGTCAATGCTCATTGGCTCTTCACGAGAAGGGGGGGCTTCACCGAAGATCGGCTGGCTATCCGATTTTTGAGAAGGGATAGGCGCCAGGGCCGATGTTTCTAATTGAACAACGACCTCTATCGTCGTAATGGTGGGATTTATCCCCTGCCAGAGTACCCGGATGCGATCTGCATAATGGGAAACCACCCAATCCCGCATAAAACGGGTTGGCGCTGCCAGGCGGACGGTTCCCCCGATGATTTCCGTAACAAATAAAGCTTTAAGCCAACTTTTAAAGACAGCCTCGCCAAATTCCTCCCGCAACTGCTCACGTACCTGTTCCCATTGAAGGATTGTTTGGGCGGTTTCATCGTGGGTTGCAGGTTCTGTCATTGCCAATGCGGTCACAAGGGTTCCTTAATCTCTAAAATGAAAATCGATTCACGAAGAAAGCTGCTAAAAAAAGAGAAGAACACTTCCCTTTATAATATACCAGCTTATTTTTACCTGATCTGTCACTTAAAACCAATGAGAAAAGTGACCTTTCAAAAAAACAAATGGAAATGCTAAGGCTAGCGCTTTAAATTTGAAATCCTCTGACAAAACTTTTTAAAATATAATTAAAATTACCCTTATTTTCCAACGCGCTTCAAAAAATGAACCCAAAGAGTGATGCAGAGCATGGATTTTTTGCGTGAAATCTGTACAAACAGAAGGTAAAGTCGAAAAAAGAAAATGGCAAACCAACCTGGGATTCATCAATGCTGGTAAAATTTTCACCGAATCGGCTTTTCATAGCGGTTAGTTTTTTTATGGTTGTTTATGTTTTTCCCCTAAAGGCGGATACTGTGAGCGAAGCATTGCCGATGTCCCAAAGCCATTCAGGACAAAAGGAAGCGTCACCATCTGCCCCCTCTGCCGAAGAACCCTCCATGGATGAAGGGTCAAATGACCCTTTAGAACCCCTCAATCGGCTGATATTTGGCATTAATGATGTCTTGGATCTTATCATTCTTCGTCCTGTTGCGGAAATTTATCGAGCCATCGTGCCCGATCCGGTTCGGAATGGGGTTACGAATGTTCTTGATAATCTATTTGCGCCCGTTGTCTTTTTAAACCATGTGCTTCAGGGGCAGCCTGAGCATGCGACAGCGACTTTATTCCGGTTTTTGATGAATTCTACCTTTGGTATGGCTGGGCTTGTCGACGTCACCTCAGACATGGGCTATCCACGCTACGATACAGACTTCAATCAAACCTTAACGGCGTGGGGCGTAGATACGGGCCCGTACCTGGTATTGCCCCTGATTGGGCCATCCTCATTCCGGGGCGCGACCGGCTTCGTGGGTGATTACTTTGCAGACCCCCTTAATATGTACCTAAACAATCGTCATCATCGTAAGTATCATTACTGGTTGACCGTTCGTTATGGATTCGATATGGTTAGCCATCGAGAGAAGGTTATAGAGACTATTGATAATTTAAGAAACGGCTCTCTCGATATGTATGTTACAATGCGTAGCATTTATTTCCAACGACAAGCCTATATGGCTGAAAAATTAAAATCAGAAAATACTCCAGAAGTATCTAAAGAGGAGGATAAAGCAAACACTTCATAACTGTTTGTTAATCTCTTCCTCGTATACTTAATACTTAGGGATTATTTTGATTAAGAACGAGGAACCTATGTTAAAGAGATTTTTTTATTTTTTGGTGATTGTTTTATTTGTAAGTCAAATTGCCCCTTCACAAGCGACAGACACCGCAAAAAGTTTTATCGAGGATTTAGGCCGTCGGGCTATTGAATCGCTGACAACGCCAGGCGCTTCTCAAAGCCAGTTGGAAGCCAATTTTCAGTCTCTTCTGGAAGAGGGATTCGATGTCCAAGCTATTGGACAATTCGTGATGGGACGTTACTGGAATCGCATGAGTCCTGACCAGCAAGCTCGATTTATTCCTCTTTTTGAACGCCGGCTTAAGACATCTTACGCAAACCGCTTTCAAGAATATCGTGGTGTTGCCTTTAATGTCAAAAGCGCTCGCAAGAGCGGTAGTTATATTATCGTGTCCAGTACAATTCAGAAGCCAGGAGGCCCTTTAACTCCTGTTGATTGGAATGTGCAGGATGGAAAGATCCAGGATGTAAAGGTTGAAGGTGTGAGCATGAGCATCACCATTCGGGATGAATATAGCGCACTTGTGCAGTCCAATAATGGAGACATTGAAAAATTCTTGGACATTCTTGGATAATCTTCTGGCAGTAAACTCGGGAGAGGCTCTTTCCCCACAAGCTGATGCAGAAATGATAAAAATAATCTTGTAGAAATTTACCTCAAGACGCGCCAATATAAGGGACAGAACACCAAAACTGTGCGGTAATGACTTTAACAAACAAGGTGAAATACTGCCCAAATATTAAGGTTGATTCGGTTGCTATGAAAATTGCGCTCACCTCAGGAATTTTGACTTCTCTGCCCGGCCGGTATGCAAAAGCTCTGTTTGACTTGGCTCAAGAAAAACACCAAGTGCAAAGGGTTGGGTCTGCTTTGCGTGCACTAAAGAACCTCATCCAGACGTCAAAAATTCTCAACCAAGCTTTGGCTAATCCGACAATTTCTCGAGAAGAGCAAGAGGCAGCTTTAACTGAAATTTGTGTACAGATGAAGGCGCCTGAGGTATTTCAATCTTTTGTTAGAAAATTGGTCAAAGCGCGGAGAATCCCTTATTTATCTCAAATCGAGGCAATCTATCAAAGTTTGGTTTCTCAAGAAAAAAAGGAGCAGGTGATCGAGGTTATCTCCGCTCATCCTTTGACAACTTCTCAAAGTAATTTGCTAAAAGGTAAATTCAAAAAGGCTTTTCCAGGCATCATATCTCTCGTTTTTGTGAATGATCCAAAGATATTGGGAGGAATTATGGTTCGTATAGGATCTCGTGTTATTGATGCGACGTTGGTCACACAACTTAATAAATTAGCTACGGTGATGAAAGGAACAGCTTAATGGTACTGAGGGCTGCGGAAATCTCCGCTATTTTAAAGAAAAAAATTCGTGATTTTGAGCCAGAAGCTGATATTGCGGAAAGTGGGACGGTTGTTTCTGTTGGAGATGGGATTGCCCGAGTCCATGGTTTAGAGAATATCCAAGCTGGAGAATTGGTGGTCTTTTCCAACAATGTTAAAGGGATGGCCCTTAATTTGGGGGCAGATAATGTTGGTGTCGTCATCTTTGGGAATGATCAGGATATTAAAGAAGGTGACCAAGTTAAACGAACGCAAGAAATTGTCAATGTCCCCGTCGGTAAAGGTCTTTTAGGACGCGTCGTCGATGGATTGGGAAACCCGATAGATGGAAGAAGTTCCCTCAAGGATGTCACCCAGTCTCAAGTTGAGGTCAAAGCGCCAGGAATTATTACGCGTCAGTCTGTTTTTGAGCCCATGCAAACAGGCATTAAAGCCATAGATGCCTTAGTTCCCATTGGTCGTGGACAGCGTGAATTGATTATCGGGGACCGCCAAACAGGCAAAACGGCAATTGCGTTAGACGCTATTATTAATCAAAAAGGAATTAACCAAGGAAAAGATGAGTCTCAAAAACTCTATTGCATTTACGTAGCGATTGGCCAGAAGCGTTCCTCTGTTGCGCGGATTGTTAAAACGTTAGAAGAAAATGGCGCCTTGGACTATACGATCGTCGTTGCGGCAACAGCATCCGATCCAGCGCCCATGCAATACCTTGCCCCCTATACGGGATGCACGATGGGAGAGTACTTTCGAGATAATGGCATGCATGCGTTGATTATCTATGACGATCTGTCTAAGCATGCTGTGGCCTATCGTCAAATGTCTTTGTTATTACGTCGTCCTCCGGGACGCGAAGCTTATCCTGGCGATGTATTCTATCTTCATTCTCGATTGTTAGAGCGTGCTGCAAAGTTAGATACACCGTTTGGGGGGGGGTCCTTGACGGCCTTGCCAATTATTGAGACCCAAGCGGGTGACGTTTCGGCTTATATCCCGACCAATGTCATCTCGATTACGGATGGTCAAATTTTTCTAGAAACAGAATTGTTTTATAAAGGAATCCGTCCAGCGATTAACGTTGGTTTATCTGTTAGTCGTGTCGGTTCTGCAGCTCAGAAAAAAGCCATGAGGCAAGTCGCGGGCCGCATTAAGCTTGAATTGGCCCAGTATCGTGAAATGGCTGCCTTTTCTCAGTTTAGTTCAGATTTAGATCCTTCTACACAAAGGCTATTAAGCCGAGGGGAGCGATTGACGGAGTTGCTCAAACAACAGCAATACAGTCCTTTAAGCATGGAAGAGCAGGTTATCTCGCTCTTTTCGGGAGTTAAAGGATATCTTGATTCAATCCAAGTGAAGGATATTCTGGAGTTTGAGACAGAATATTTAGAGGTTTTACGGTTAAACCATCCAGAAGTTTTTGAAGATATTCGGAACACAGGTGTTTTGAGTGAGGAGTCTGAAAAGAAGCTGGCTGCATTTTTGACAAGTTTTTGTGCTTCTTTTTCCGCTCGTTAAGACCAAGTTGAGGATCCTATGGCCAGTCTAAAGCATTTGCGAATCCGCATTCGTACCGTAAAATCAACACAGAAAATTACGTCTGCGATGAAGATGGTTGCGGCTGCAAAATTGCGCCGCTCGCAGGAGCGCGTCGAGGCTGTTCGCCCCTATGATAGGGCGATGCATGAAATGGTGAGTCACCTCCTTAAAAAAAGTAGGCAAGATTTGGCAAAAGAACCGCTTTTGTTGACAGGTCATGAAGATCTGGGCATCCACTTGTTGGTGGTGGTTACGACGGATCGTGGTTTATGTGGTGGGTTTAATGGCGCTATTATCCGGGAAGCTAAGTCGGTTATTCGCGCCCTTCAAGGCCAAGGAAAAGTTGTTAAAATCTTCTGTTTAGGTCGCAAAGGGCAAACGCTTCTTCGCAGCGAATTTGGTGATTTAATTGTTGAGACCATTGTTCATGGGCATAAAACAGGAACAGGCAAAAGTACGGAGAATTTTTCGGATGCTTTGGATTTCTCAACCAAGCTTCAAGGGATGCTTATCAAAAAAGAATTTGGGGAGGCTTCCATTCTTTTTACGGTATTTCACTCAGCTTTACGTCAAACCATTGCACACCACTCTCTCATCCCCTTTCATGCGAACTGGGAGAATCCAGATCTTCTCCCTATTGTTGAACTTGAGTCACACAAGAGCGCCCTTTACGAATATGAGCCGAACGTGGATTCTCTGTTAGATTTTCTATTGCCGCGCTATCTTGCGGTGGAGCTTTATCGGGTATTTTTAGAAAATAATGCCAGTGAACAAGGGGCGCGCATGACCGCAATGGATAATGCAACGCGCAATGCCCAAGAGATGATAAAGCGTTTAGAGTTAAGCTATAACCAAACGCGCCAGGCGTATATTACGAAAGAGCTCATCGAGATTATCTCGGGGGCGGAGGCGGTATGAGGGAGTTTTCTGGTTTTTTTAATGATATATTAAAGTAATTTGAAGCGAATTTATAAAAGGGAAAATAGGATATGCCAAGACAGAAATTAAAAGCCATTGATGGGGGCTTAAACATCGGCAAAATTACGCAAGTCATGGGCGCTGTTATTGATGTTCATTTTCCAGACCGAATCCCTGCGATTTTGAATGCCTTGCATGTAAATCACCTAGATAAAATTCTTGTGCTAGAAGTTGCTCAGCATTTGGGTGAAAACCTTGTGCGGACGATTGCCATGGATGCGACCGACGGCTTAAGTCGTGGAAAAGAAGTGACAGATATGGGAAGCCCTATTATGGTTCCTGTTGGCCCCCAAACCTTAGGGCGCATTATGAATGTTATTGGAGAGCCTATTGATGAACGGGGCCCTATTCAAGGCGTAAAAATGCTTCCCATTCATCGGGAGGCGCCCTCTTTTGTTGAGCAATCAACGGAAACAGAAATCTTGGTAACAGGTATTAAGGTTATTGACTTGCTCACGCCCTATTCCCGTGGTGGAAAAATTGGCTTGTTTGGGGGCGCTGGTGTGGGCAAGACAGTCTTGATTATGGAATTGATCAACAACGTGGCCAAAGCCCATGGCGGATACTCAGTCTTTGCGGGGGTGGGGGAACGAACGCGGGAAGGAAACGATCTGTATCGAGAAATGATTGAGTCAGGGGTTATTGATTTAGAGGGTCAAGGATCAAAAGCCGCCCTGGTCTATGGTCAAATGAATGAGCCCCCAGGCGCCCGTGCGCGTGTTGCTTTATCTGGATTAACGGTTGCTGAATATTTTCGGGATGAAGAAGGCAAGGATGTTTTGTTCTTTGTCGACAATATTTTCCGGTTTACGCAAGCCGGCTCGGAAGTCTCTGCCTTGTTGGGTCGGATGCCGTCGGCTGTGGGATATCAGCCCACATTGGCGACAGAAATGGGTATGTTACAAGAGCGGATTACAACCACAGTCCGCGGCTCCATTACCAGTGTCCAAGCCATATATGTTCCTGCTGATGACTTGACGGATCCGGCACCTGCCACATCCTTTGCCCACTTAGATGCAACGACCGTGTTGAGCCGCCAAATTGCTGAGTTGGGAATTTACCCAGCGGTTGATCCCTTGGATTCAACATCCCGCATTTTGGATCCTCATACGGTTGGGGAAGAACATTATGCCGTTGCGCGTGAAGTCCAACGCGTCTTGCAATCTTATAAATCCCTTCAAGATATTATCGCCATTTTAGGGATGGATGAACTCTCGGAAGAAGACAAAGTTACGGTTGCTCGTGCCCGTAAAATCCAGCGTTTCTTATCACAACCATTTTTTGTAGCAGAAGTCTTTACGGGTATGCCAGGGGCTTTCGTTCCGTTGAAAGAAACCATTGCTGGTTTTAAAGGGATCGTGGAAGGGGAATATGACTATTTGCCTGAAGCTGCTTTTTATATGGTTGGGACCATTGAAGAAGCCGTTGAGAAAGGTAAAAAACTTGAGAAAGAAGGCGCCTAATGCTGCTATCCCTGATTTCTCCGGAAAAAGTTGTGTTTACAGGTGACGTGGAAATGATCGTTATTCCCGGTGCCAAGGGAGATTTTGGGGTTTTAAATCATCATGCGCCGTTTATGACGATGTTGCGCCAAGGTGCCGTCACGTTGTATCAAAATGGTAAGCCAGATCAAGTTTTCTCCATTACCGGTGGCTTTTGTGAAGTCACCCCTGAGGGCTGCGTTGTCCTGGCGGACGGGGTTGAGAATCCTTAATTATAAGGGTAAATTCCCCGTTGGCCAAATCATCGGAAAAGGAACAGCCCAAAGATTGTCTCCGAAAGAAACAGGGGAATCACCTGTATATAAAACGATTCCAACAAATGGTCTTCTCTTGGCAAGATTGTTCTTAAACCACAACAGATGCTTAAAATCATTTTTTGTGACAACTGATGCTGATTTGATCTCTATCCCAAGCAACGATTGATCTTCCCGTTCAACGATCAAATCAATCTCTCTTTGTTCACGATCCCGATAGTGGAATAACTCATAAATTTCACTGTGAACACCCACTTGTGTGGATATCTCATTGAAGGCGAATGTTTCAATCAGTTTCCCTAAAGGATCTGATTGATATCGTATTTGCTCTAGATTCCAGGACAATAGCGAGAACATCAAACCACTATCTGCCATAAACATTTTTGGTTTTTTACCGATACGATCATAGTCGGTTTTTCTCCAAGCGGGGACCCGTTCTACTAGATACAAGCTTTCTAGCGCATTAATGTAAGATTCCAGCGTTTCTCTTCGTAAAGATAGCCCCGAACATATTGCCGTGATATCCATATATTTACTGGACCAGGCCGCCAATATTGCAACCAGTCGGCTCATCACATCATGTTTTTTAATATGGGTGATATCCTTTAGATCCCTCTCCAAGAGAGCTTCCACGTAGTCCAAATGCCATTTTCTTTGGTCACGTCCCTTCAACTGAATGGCTTCAGGAAAACCACCTCCTGCAGCCATTCGAATCACTTCTTCTTGAGTTGATGGTTTATAAGCATACTTAAAGTCTTGATTAAAAGCATGCTCCAGGAAAGTAGGTTGAGCCTCTTGCATTTCCCCTTGTGACAATGTTTTGAGGCGGATCTTTGTTATTCTGCCTGCGAGTGATTCTTGAACACTTGGGATTGATTGAATATTTGCTGATCCAGTTAAAAGATACTGTCCGGATCTTGTATTTTCATCCACAACTTTCTTTATGGCAATAAGTAGGGAAGGAACCCTTTGTATTTCATCTATGATGAGAGTTGCATGTTTATGTTGGACGAAACCTTGAGGATCTCTTGTTGCTGCTTCTCTTAAGGTTACATCATCCAGTGTTAAGTATTGAACCTCTGAAGAGATGAGTTGTTTCGCTAACGTTGTTTTCCCGCATTGTCTCGGTCCATTTAAAAGTGCTACGCGACGTGTTTTTAAAGCATGTTTTATGGTTCCTGATTGCCATCTTTGGTAAAAAGTCATCGCTGAATATTCCCGCGTTTTTACTATTCATGATACCGCGTTTTTACTAACAATGCAACCGCGTTTTTACTAATGGGTCTCGTGGCATGTTTTCAGGCTTAGCTGCAAACTGTAGCAAAGAAGAGAATTTAATCCTCAAAACCCAAACATGTGATCAAGGCTAAAGGCTTGTTTTCCCCATGTCCCATGGTAACCAAACAGGCGACAGGTGGTATCCCGGACGATGATATATCCCCCCTTGGCTTGACGACGAAGATCTTCAGAAAAGTTTTGATGGTAGGAAAAGAGATAGGATCCATGGCACGGAATTTTTACAGGATGTTTTGAGATCTCTTCCCCTTTCTGACTGCTTGTTATTTAAAAAGGAATTATTATCCAATCTGATAAAAATTTAACGTGCCAAATTTACTCCTCTTAAGTTCAGCCTCTTCTATATTTAAATGATCCCTATAAAGTTTTTCTTGGTGTTGATGGATACATTCCATGGTAATTCTCATTTGGATCATATAACCTCTGTTTCTTTCTGTCTCTAAAATATCAAGAGTACAGAAAATATGTGCTTCATTTTTCCACTTTTCTTGAATCTTATTGTATGGTGTAAGCGCCTTTTTAAAGTTTTGATTAGGGTATTTTTCTTGCACGTCATGGAAGCGATCACCATAATACTGAGCATATGTAACATTCTTTTCATTTAAGTTCATGACGTCTTCTACATATGGGTCAATAGACATAAATTTTATTTCTTTAAAAAAATCATATTTTAATTCAAAAATATCCCTCATTCGAACAGCAACGCAAAGTTCTGAAAGTTGGTACTTTCCAAGATTATGACTCTTCTGATTCTCATCCAATAAGTTGTGCACTTTAGTAAGAATATTATATTCACTAATACCTATTTCATCTATTAAGAAGCCTCTGATTCTTTTTACCTCTTGTTCTGGCGTGCAATTATTATGAGTTAGACCCCAATTAAAAAGTTTCCAATTAATATCATCTCTCGTTGTATAAATACGAGCATAAACATTATATTTATTAGATAAATCAATATGTTCTTTAATACTTTTTTTCAGAGATTCAAGAGAATTTGTCCAATGTTTATGGAAAACAATTAAGCTCTTCCCATCTGTTGCTGCAATAGCGATACAAGGTTTTAAAGTTCCTATGACAGCTACCTTATTTCCATCTTTCTGAATATTATAAACTTTATATCCCCCTTGATGAATAAGGGTAAGTTGATCGTCATTTTTTCTCTCATAGTATGGAAAAGGGAGTATAACTTCTTTTCTAATTTCATCTCCTTCCAAGTCAAGAAAGGCAGAAAATGCAGATTCTTCAGCTAATGGTGGGCCATTGATTTCTTTGTTTTCAGCTTTCATGGATCGTTCATAAGAGGCTTTTACATCTTCTAATCGATCACTGGCATAAATTAAAGATGCTGAGGCGGCAATAAATACAGATAATTTAACGAAAAATTTAAGCATTTGTATTCCTATTTTTAAGAAATAATAATTAAGTCGAATATCGTTTATATAGTGAGTGAATAAAAAATGTCAACTGATAAAGTTAAATTTTTTAAATTCAGTTACAAAAAAAGGAGAATTAAAGTTGAAGTTATTGACCGTTAATGTTAAGAAAAATCAGCATTTATATGCCCTCTAAGATTGTATAAATCCCAGAATGAGAAGCTGCGAAAGACGTGAATTCGTATTAAAACCCAAACATGTGATCAAGGCTAAATGCCTGTTTTCCCCATGTCCCATGGTAACCAAACAGGCGACAGGTGATGTCGCGAATGATGATATATCCCCCTTTGGCTTGGCGACGAAGGTCTTCAGAAAAGTTTTGATGGTAGGAAAAGAGATAGGATCCATGGCACGGAATTTTTACAGGATACTTTGAGATTTCTTCCCCTTTGTGGTTATGGAGCACAAATTCCGTTTCAGAAAAAGGGTGCCAATGGGTGGACGAAGGATAAATCAAAAAGCAAGTTGCATCGTTTTGGGAATCAGACAAGGCTAAAAAGAGCCGCGTTCTCAAGCCTGGTGGGCTGCCTGCGTAGCTTTGTGGTTCGTTTTTATAAACAAGAGGCGTGTTAAACATATGTGCGCCAAAGCTTGACTCAGCTTTGTGGTTTCCCCGCTCATATCGGAAAAGGCCATGAAGCCATCCATCAACCGGAACATTCAGGTCTTCATCATAAGCCAATTCAATATGGCCATGCCCACTGGGGAGTGACCATTGGCGGCAATCAACAACTGTGGTGTGATCCCTTTCTAAAATGCCAAGAGATTGTTCAGCGATGGCTTTTCCTGTGGCGTCATAAATAAAAACCTTCAAAGGCAATTGAGTTTGAGTTGTGCTCATCGGCGTTGGCAAAATGAGAGACTCAAAATCAGATTGAGGTAAAATGGGGGCTGGCAGAATATAGTTTTTCCCAAATAATGGCTTAAGCTCTGCGGTGGAAATTGTTTGCTTGAGATCGTTGCGTTGGACGTTAATATGCGCGATTCTTTGGTTCTGTGTTTCTTTACAAACAACTTCATAACGAGGGCGGACAACGTATTTTCCAGCCTGAACTTCAACTTGTTGGGGCCAATGCGCATCGGGTAAGAGGTCAGAAACGCTCAAGCGATAGCTGGCGAACGGTGCAATTTCTTGATCCAACCAAGTAATATCTTTCTTGCCCATCACGTTCAAACCAATCGCGTTGGCAGGGATGGGCACGGGATGGCTATTTTGAATCCAAAAATAGACGACCTCATTTTTGTGGGGGGCGGGTAGGCCTGCGTAGGCGTCCGCTGGCCACGAATTCGCATCATGGGTGCACGAAAGGTGCGTGTGATCGTCGCTATAGGTTTCAAGCGCATACTTGACGATATCATGACCTTTTGCGCCAATGACCTGAATGAAAAGCTGTCCCACAAAGGGAGCTAACTGAAACCGTTTTTTGATGTCTTGGCTATCCATGACGATGGTGTGCTCACAAGGGTCGAGAGCTTGTTCCCATTCTGCTAAAACTTGCCCTTGTTCTCCAAAAAGAATACAGGAAAGCCGCACATCTTTTGCGCCATAGCGATGCCAATAATTTGCTGTAACCAGCCGTGTATGAAGCCCGTCTTGTTCCCTCATAAAAGCAAAGTTCGTTGCAAAATTGAGGGGCGTGAGATAGGTTTTCTCGTTTCTTAAGGCATCAAGGCGAACATCATCGAAGGAATAATTTTTCATTCCTTTGGGGAGAAAGGGAGTGAGAGCCGGGAGCATCCAAGCCGTATCAAAAGCAAGAATAAGAAGGGCGCCTGCAGAGCTTTCAGAAAGCTCTGTTAGGGGTTTTGATGTCAATCCTCCTAAGGAGGGATAGTTCTTTCCAATATGCTCAAATTTTTGGGCATAGATATTGGTGATGTTTAAGTGACTCAGCTCGGATAAATAAAACTCTTGAACGGCGTCCAAAAGTCCCAGGGGGTCATAAAGCGCGACTTGGGTATGGCGAAGCTGCTCAAAAAGCGCTCTCACTTTTTGGGCGGTTTGGGGGTGCGAAAGGGCCTTATAGAGGGCATTTCCCCCAGAGTGGTTATCAAATGTTTCGATTTTCAGCGCCATAGTACTGTTCCTAAATTATTGAATCGAGCTGTGAATGAAGAATGTTTCCGATTCCCAAGGAGTATAGAACCACTTTGAGAGCCCTCTAATCAAGGAGAAAATGGATCTTTTGAAAGATCGTCTCAAGACCCTTTCTGAGGACGGTATACCCATGGTACGCTGATCAGGATCAGTATTTGGACGCAAGAAGAATGCAGATGAAATGACCCAAGCCATGACAAAAGAAACCTTAAATGCCAGATCAATTCTGCGTAATATTGTTGCCAATATTCCCCCTTTCGATGACTTGGAACGAGAGCATATTCAAGACACGTTGTCCTGGATACAAAGCAGCGCCCCCCTTTTTCGTGTTCAAAAGCCGGATGTTCCGATCAAACATTTGGTTTCTTACTTTCTATTGTTGGATGAGGATGCGAAGAAAGTTTTGCTTGTTGATCATAAAAAAGCCAAGCTGTGGTTGCCCTCGGGTGGCCACGTAGAGGTGGATGAGCATCCGCGAGATGCGGCAGTTAGAGAGTGTTTTGAAGAATTGAGGATAGAGGCTGAATTCTTCAAAATAGATCCGATCTTCTTAACAGTTACGAGGACAGTTGGGTTGACGGCGGGCCATACGGATGTCAGTCTTTGGTATGTTTTAAAGGGGGATCATCGGGTTTCTTATGAGCTTGATGAAGAAGAATTTATGGCGGTTCGATGGTTTCGTTTTGATGAAATTCCGTATGAAAGGTCTGATCCTCATATGGGGCGGTTTATTAACAAATTAAGAGGATACTTATGATGATGTTATCTCTGAATACAATGCTTCCTTATGTTGCTTTGAGTGTATTGATTATTGGGTTATTTTTTATCCGGTCTCGCAAAATTCTCACTCTTCTCATGGGAATCCCCATTCTCGTGGCCTTTACCTATGGGGTTATTAACCCGATGGGCCTTTTGTCGATTGGTATTTTCTGGGGACTTTGTGAACTCCACTGGTGTCACCCTTCCACGAAAGAGTGGCTCAATTCCATAAGGTTGCTTTTCATCGTGATCATTGCTTTGGGATTTGCCAATCACTTCATCCCCGGGTTTCACAATTTGAGGGTATTCACGGATTTACGCGTGTCAGAGCTCTCAAGCCCCTTTACGATGTATCTTAATTTTGACAAAACCATTGCCGCTGTGATCCTGGCTGTTGCCAGTGGTGTTCTCTTAAAACAAACAAGTCCTTTTGGAAGAAAATCGCTTGCAGAGACATTAAAAATTTCCGTTCTTTGTGTGGCGTTGCTGATCCCTGTAGCTGTGTTGAGTGGTTATATCATTCTTGATCCAAAATTACCGGAAACGTTCTGGTTCTGGGCTTTTAACAACCTTATTTTTGTTTGTTTTGCTGAGGAAATTATCTTTCGGGGTGTGATCCAAAATCATCTTATGCAAGTAGCACGCCGATACCAAATCTCTCCCTTTATTCCGATTCTGGTCACGTCAATGTTGTTTGGGACGGTGTTGCTTGGCCACTTGCATGGTGGGCCCGCTTATATAGCCTTTGCCACAATCTCTGGGTTATTTTATGGTTATGCATATCACACAACCAATCGCTTAGAAGCAGCGATCCTGGTACATTTCATTGTCAATCTAAGTCATTTCTTGCTTTTTAGCTATCCAATGGCGGCAACGATGGCGGCAAATTTGATGAAATAGTAGAGAAATGATTACACAAGCCATGGTATTAGCAGCAGGTGAAGGTCGGAGCTTACGTCCCTTAACCGACCATACGCCAAAACCCCTCATTCAAGTTGGGGGTAAGGCGATGCTGGATCATGCCCTTGATCAGCTGGTGGCTGTTGGGGTTAAGCGCTGTGTTATTAATACCTGTCACCTTGCGGATCAAATCCAAGCGCATATCAAAGAAAGAACAAAGCCTGAGGTGATTATTTCCCATGAAACGACACTCCTGGATACAGGAGGGGGCCTCATGAAGGCGTTGCCTCATTTTGGGGGAGAGCCGTTTTTTGTTTTGAATGCGGATATTTGGTGGCGAGATAGAGGCCACTCTAGCTTAGCTCAATTAAGCCAATTCTGGGATTCAATGAGGATGGATGCTTTATTGCTGTTGGTTCCCGTTGAAAAAGCAATCGGTTATTCAGGTGTTGGGGATTATTTTTTGACGCCAGATGGGAAAGCACAATACCGCGGAAATCACCCAATGGCGCCCTATATATTTTCGGGCATTCGCATCCTTCATCCCCGATTGTTGTCGGGTCAAGAGGTTCGCTCTTTTTCGATTGTGCCGCTTTTTCATAAAGCTGAAGAACAGGGCCGACTCTTCGGGTTGGTTTATGATGGTGATTGGGGGGATATTGGTACACTGGAGAGTTTGAAAGCGATCAATGAAGATCCGCGTGTGAAACTGGTTGAATCATGAAAGGGCTTTATGCAATCCCTCTGGGCGTTCCGTTTTTGGAAACTCTGGTTGATGGGCTGATTACCGAAACGGCTTCTGATCCATTAAGTCTTGCGCGTTATATGGTCATCCTGCCGACGCGACGCGGGTGTTTGGCATTGCAACAAGCTTTTCAGAAAGCAACACCCTCGGGGTGTCGAATGTTGCCTCGAATGATCGCTTTGCAGGATATTGAAGAAGGAGCTGATTTACCCGGTTATTTGCCGCCAGAAACTCTTCCGCCTGCGATGCCAAATTGGCAGCGTTTGGGGTTGTTGAGCCAATTGGTGATGGCTTTTGAAAAACAAAAAGAGGGGGGGGTTCCTAATCCGGCTGGGGCGGTATGCTTGGCGCAAGAGCTCATGCGCCTGGTAGATGAGGTTGAGACGACAGGACTTGATTTAAGGGCTTTAAAAACGCTTGTAGGAGCTGATTACGCGGCCCATTGGCAGTTAACGCTTGATTTTCTCAAGATTTTGACGGATCTTTGGCCACCTATTTTAGAGCAAGCGGGTTTTATTGAACCTGCGGCTCGTCGACGGATGATGCTGGAACATGTTGCCACCCATTGGCATCCGACTGACCCCGTCATTTTGGCCGGAACAACGGCGACACGTCCCGCAACGGCTTGCCTTGCGAAAAGTATTTTAGGTTTGGAAAAGGGCAGTGTTGTTTTACCAGGGGTGGATATGACCCTTACGCTTCAAGAAAGGCAGGGTTTGCCGCCAACCCATCCGCAATACACTTTAAGCCAATTGATACAGCGCCTAGGGTCTCCAGAATTGTGGCCAGGTTGTCCGGCAATTCCAACTCGATCTGCCTTTTTGTCTCAAGGGATGAAGGCAACTTCTCAAGAAGCAACTGGAGTCCCGAACAATAGTTGGCAAATTTCGCCAGAAACGGCAAAGGACGTTTTGTCCTCTCTTCAAGCGATTGAGGCGCCATCTATCTTAGAAGAAGCCCGCCAGATTGCTCTTATGATGCGTTATGAACTTGAGACGCCAGAAAAAGTCATTGCTTTGGTCACGCCAGATGCAGAGCTGGCACGGCGTGTCCGGGCCGCTTTGGGTCGGTGGGAATTGCATGCAAATCTCTCGAGCGGTTTGCCTCTCACCCAATCGGTTGTTGGCCGATTTCTCCTGTTGAGCAGCCTGCTGGTTCAAGATATGAGAGCAACGGAGCTGTTAGCGCTTCTGAAGCATCCTCTTTATGGGAAAGGGCGGGATCGATTGGCACAGTTAAAGGAGACCCGCCGCTTTGAAATGGAAATTTTGCGAGGGGGGGCTCCCAGCCAGGTTCAAACCTTACCCTTTCCAGGACACGAGAGGTGTGGTCCTTTACGGGCGTTAAACGACGGTCAAGTTCATTCTTTTTCTGATTTCCTGAAAGCTCATGCTACGGTAGCAGAAGCTATGGTAGGGGGAAGTATAGATGAAGATCAATCTCTGTTGTGGGGAGAGGAAGATGGCCAAGTAGCAGCGACATTTTGGAAAACATTGCTTGATCATGGGGATCATTTTCCTCCCTTAACGGCCCGGGATTATCCTTCTTTTTTAGCGAATCTTATGGCGGAAGAAGTTGTGCGGGATGTTGAGGGGATTGGATCACGCCTCCTTATTCTCGGCGCCTTGGAAGCGCGTTTGCTTCAAGCAGATGTCGTTATTTTAGGTGGGTTGAATGAAGGTGCGTGGCCAGGTGTTGCAGAGGATGATCCCTGGCTGAGCCGCCCCATGCGAGAGAGCTTTGGACTGCCCCCGTTGGAACGTAAAATTGGCTTATCGGCCCATGATTTTTGTGCGGCTATGACTGCCCCTAAAGTGTATATGACCCGCTCACTCAAGAGAGATGGGGCAGCCACCCTGCCCAGCCGCTGGTGGCAACGGTTGTCGGCTTTGCTATCTACGGGAGGAGGCGTACTGTCTGCGAGTCAGCTTCAACCCTGGGGGGCGTGGTCTCAAGCGTTGGATCAGCCATCCAAGCGCATTACCTTCATGCCTCCTGCTCCTTGCCCCCCTTTGACTGCGCGACCACGTCGCTTATCGGTTACGGCGGTGGAAACCCTTCTGCGGGATCCCTACAGCATTTATGCGAAGAGCATTTTGAATTTACGTCCTCTCGATCCTCTCGAAATGGATTTATCTATGGCGGAGCGTGGGCAAGCCATCCATCAGGCACTGGATGGGTTTGTACGATCCGGTGTTGAGCCCGCATCTCCCGACGCAATGGTAACTTTCGAAGCTTTGGGTCTTGAGGCGTTTGGGGATTTGTTGGTGGATCCGAGAGCAATGGCATTCTGGTGGCCCCGGTTTCAGCGCATGGGGGGCTGGTTTTTAACACAAATGGCGAAAGACCAGCCGCAAATTCAAGAGATGAAAACAGAAGTGGAGGGAGCGATTGAAATTCCGACAGCCAATGGTCCAATTATTCTCACCGCCAAAGCCGACCGTATCGATGTGATGGTATCCGGCCAAGCCCAGATTATTGACTATAAAACCGGCATGACGCCTACAAAAAAGGCTGTGACTCAAGGGTATGCTCCCCAGCTTTCTTTGGAAGGGGTTATTTTATCTGTTGGGGGATTTTCTGATTTGCCCCCCTTGCCTGTGGAAAAACTATGCTATTGGAGTGTGACAGGCGGCACACCTGCTGGGGAAATGGTTTCTTTTGACAGTCCAGAAGGCTTGTTAACGGCTGCAGAGCAGGGCGTTCGACGATTGTTCGAAGCTTTTTTGGGTCGGGAAACCCCCTTTTATGCCTGTCCTGATCCCCTTATCGTGCCTGCCTATCATGATTATGCCCACCTTGAGCGCCTTAAAGAGTGGGGGTGAAAAGGCGCCTGAAAAAACAGACGTCACAAAGAGGTTTTTGAAATTATCTTGTTAACCTGAGTTATGGATTAACCCCACACAAATATCAATAAAGATCAACAGGTTACGTCATTGCGAGGAGCGAAGCGACGTGGCAATCCATGTATTTTTAAATATTTCAATACGATATAGTGCTGAAAGATGCTTTGGATACATGGATTGCCACGTCGCTTCGCTCCTAACAATGACGTGATAAGTGATTGATTTTAAATTATTAAATTATTAAATATTAGTATTGGGTTAAAATTTACCCCATAACTCAGGTTGTTCCATTTTCTTATCGGCATTGAATTATAGTAAAATAAAACTAAATATTAATATGTAAGTGTTAATAAAAATTTTATTGAGGAGCCTTGCCATGATTACGAAGAAATTTTATCTCTCATTGGTTGTTTTCATTTCACTCGCAATTTTTGGCAGTGGTATGGTTGAAGCGATGCAAATGTATGGGCAACCCCCTATGCAACCCTACGGTTCTCAAAGTTCCAAGGCCATGGAGCGTCAACAAAAAATTGCGAAACTTCAGGCTAAAAAAATGAAAAAACCCCATAAAGCAGCAAAGTATGATAAAAAAATAATGGAACATCAACAGAAAATGGCAATGGGACGATAAAGCATCCGTTGGGGTTTGAATTTTATTAGGCCTCCTGTACACAGCAGTTGAAATAAGCGTTCAGGAGGCCAGGTTTTCTTGACTTACTTGAGAGAGGAAAAACCTGCGCCCTCTAAAAAATACAATCCCCAGGTGATGGCGCCCCAGAGCAGCATGAGAAATACAGCAGCTGAAGCACAATCTTTGATTATTTTGAAAGTGTTCTTGATTTGCCCTTCTCCAAATTCATCAACAATTTTTTCAATAGCCGTATTGCAGAGCTCCAAAGCCATCGCCATGATGATGGGGGTCATTAAATAAACAACATCAAACAATTTCCGGCATAAAAAAACAGCCATAATGCCGGCAATACCTGTTAACAGGATTTCGCACCGGAAGGAAAATTCATGGTTCGCGGCAAACCTCAATCCGTTTAAGGAATGGGCTGCCGACTTGAAAAGATGACGGATTGGCTTAGTCATGAAGGGGCATTCTCTTTTTCTTCAACGGTTTCTTTCACAATCTTTGCTGTTCTATCGTTTGTCTTCTCATAAGCAATAAATCTGTTATTTTTCATGAGGCTCTCACAAATATAAAAAATATCTTTGTCTTGGTTGGGGTTATCAATTTTTTCACCCATCAGATTTAAAAGGATTTCCCCTATTTCATAGGCGGATAAAGGAGACTTTTGTTCAATTCTGTTATAAAGATCCCGATGCTTAGCATTGAGCGCATACATGAAAAAAGGAACTTGGGCACACGCTAAGCTCAAATGCCCATGACCATATACTTCAGCGCCTGTTTCTGAATCTAGATGGCCAAAAAGTTCGCTATGGTCTGCTGTGAACAAAAAATAACTTTCGCCTTTATCGCGGAAAGTTTCCAAGAAGGATTGAAGGATATTTTCAAAAAGAACGTCGAAGTAGAGCATGCAATTATCATAAGTGTTTGATAATTTCTCGTGATGGGAAGCGGTATTCTCAGGGTAAATGCAAAAGCGTTCCTTTTCATCTGCATAATGTTTTTCATAAGGGCTGTGGGACGCTCTCATGTGTAAAACGATGAAATTTTTGTCTGCCAATGGTAAGTTCCTTAGCATCTCTGGTAAGGCCTTATCTTTTAAGGTCATGAGCTTCTCGGGGTAAGATGCTTGGGGATAAGCATCCAGAAGGACCTGGGAGGAGCGAACATCATCAATGTGCGTGCCAATTCCTTGGCTTCCATTATTGGTCGTAATGAGAAATGTCTTGAAACCATTGAGCTTTGCCCGTCGGAATAAGTTTTGCTCCCCCTTTTCGAGTGGACCTAGGTTATTCGGTTCTCGAATCAGATTAAAAAAACGCATGACCGATGGATCCGTATTAGGAGCGGCAGAATAAGAGAGCTTAAAAAGGAAGCGAGGGTCATGAATACGTGCATCCAAATGAGGGGTTGTCTTGCGATGATAACCAAATAAGGACATGCGTTGGGCCGACGTGCTTTCTCCCATAATTAAAACGATATTTTTGGCCTTTGAGGGAATTTGGCTGATTCGGTAGGGCTTGTAAGGCGTTTGTTTTTCATTATTCAGGTTCTGGATGCCAACGCAGGAAACGCTGAAAAGTGTTGAACGCAAAGATGGGGAAGTTGTTTTCATGAGGCAACGGCCTAACAGATGCCTGGGTTCTTTCCAATATATTTTTATGGCATCATAGGGTTTGAAGGTCATGCCATCGGAAATGATGAGGGACAAAGCATAAACGATAATAAGAAAAGACAAGATTTTTGAATTCTTTTTTACCTCAGACAGTTTCGAGAATAAAACAAACCCAGATCCATAGACCAAGAGGAGGATAGGAATAACGAACCAGACTTGCTTAAAATAAGCTGGATCAAAAATATCTTGATATTCGTAAAATATAGCCCTGATAGCTCCGGGAAACAGGGGAACCCCAAAATAAACAATATGCATAAACTGGGCCATTTCAAGAATGCCCAAACAGCCCCAAATCAGTGCAAAAGAAGATCTATTTAAAAAAGTTAGGCCATAGCATAAAGGAGCTATGTACAGCAAGGAAATCCAATTCCAAAAAGCGCGGTTTGATTCCATAATGAAATTGATGATGAAATCAGGTAGCAAGACACAAGCTAACAACTCTGCGCCTAGAATCAAATTCTTGCAGCCATAAAGTCTAAAAAGAAAAAGGTTCATTAAGATCACGATCTTTCGATAGATTGATTCTGGTAAACCATGGATTCCCTAAAGCATTTTATTATAGATGTTATTCGCTTTAAGAAATCCCAGCACTTCTTGATTTAAGACTTGTGCATGATTTTTTCATATTTTTCAAGGGAATTTTGAAATTCCGTCTTTCGGGAAATTAGAAAGGTATTGATTACACGCGATTGTTTTGCTTTAACACAGGCACTTCTACTGAATAAAGCCATGGTTTAAGCCTCTTTCATCTTATTTTTGTAGTGTGCACTTGGTATTAGGCGCCTTTATTTTGATGTATGATAGTATCATATGATACTATCAGCTCCTTTTACCTGAGCTAATTGGCCGTTCTAGTGCCTAGGGCGGGCTTATTAAGCCGCTACCCCAAATCAAATAAAACGTATTCTGGTATGGCCTTATATGCGCTAATCTGAGCGCACCAACTTGGAAAAATTTATCGACATTAAGGAGCCTCCTACTTGAATACAGCGCAATTCTTAGCAGCCGATCCAAAAGTAAGTGCCTGGGTGGCGGCGTCTGCGGGGACGGGCAAGACGAAGGTTCTCACTGATCGCATTTTGAATTTGCTTCTCCAGGGTTTTGCGCCGGAGCGCATCTTGTGCTTAACGTTTACGAAAGCAGCCGCTGCTGAAATGGCGAATCGCTTAACGCAGCGTTTGGCGCGATGGGCAACGCAATCTTCCCTTGATTTAAACCAAGATCTTGAAAAGCTTCTGGGAGTAGGACCCGTACCTTTGACCATAGTCGCACGGGCGCGGCAATTATTTACTCTGGTGTTGGATGCTCCGGGCGGGATGAAAATCCAAACGATTCATGGATTTTGCCAGTCTGTTTTAAGCAGGTTTCCTTTGGAGGCAGGTATTTCACCTCATTTTCGGATTTTAGATGATGTTCAGGCCGAAGAAATGCTGTTGGAGGCCCAGTATGCAGCCTTTACAAGGTCAACACCCCTCGTCGAAGCCGCATTAACCGTCTTAAATCCCTATATGGGAGATAATCGGTTCAGGTCAATATTGAATGATTTTTTTCAACATCGGGTGCGCATCGTGACCCTTTTGGCTCGTCATGAAACGTTCTGGGGCTATGCAGGGGACCTTCTTGATTTCCTAGAGGTCGATGCCTTTGTGGAGTCTCCCCAAGAGATTTTGGACGCTCATTTAGTGGGCCGTTTGAAAAGGCAATTCGCGCCGACAGAGGATGATTTTGAGATTTATGTGAATACTTATTTGACGAAAAGTTTAGAAATTCGCAAGAAAATTTCGGCGGAGCATATACCACAAGCAGAACGCATCTTTCGATTTGTCCGGTCGTTAGCGGCTTTGGAGGTTGTACAGCGCACAGTAGCCTTTTTGATTTTATTTCAAGAGATTTTGAGGGGCTATCAGGATCGAAAAATCCGTCGGTGTGTTTTGGACTATGACGACTTGATTATTCAGACTCAAAAGTTGTTGAGCCAACCTGGTGTTGCCTCTTGGGTTATGTACAAGTTGGATGGGGGGATTGATCATTTACTGATTGATGAAGCGCAAGATACGAATACGGCCCAGTGGGAGATTATTCAAAGTCTCACAACAGAGTTTTTTACATCCGATAAGTCTTTTCGAACCATCTTTTTCGTGGGGGACGCCAAACAGTCAATCTATAGCTTTCAAGGGGCGAATCCCGAAGAGTTTTTAAAGCTGAAAAATCATTTCGCGCATCAATCGAAAAAGGTTGGCCAAGATTGGCGTGAAGTTCAATTGGATTTATCTTATCGTTCCACCACTGCCATCTTAGAAATTGTGGATGAGGTATTTGCCCATGCACAAAATCAAAGAGGCGTTTTGTTTGAAGACGCTAAAATTGTTCACCAAGCTTTTCGAGAAAGCCATCCCGGAATTGTCGAACTGTGGCCTCTTGTAGAGCCAGAGGAAGAGGAGAAAGAAGTTGTTGATGGAGAATGGCGTTTGCCTTTGGAACGGGTGGAACGCCTCAGTCCTCAATCACGATTGGCCGACTATTTGGCAGAAGAAGTTGAAAAATGGATTATGTCAAAGCGTATTTTGCCTTCAACGGGCCTGCCCATTCAGCCTCGAGATATCCTTATTTTGGTGCGCAAGCGCAGTGTCTTGGGGCAAGAGGTTGTGCGGGCCTTGAAGAAGCGAAACATTCCTGTAGCAGGAGCAGATCGTCTGGTTTTAACGGACCACATTGCGGTAATGGATCTTTTAGCGCTCGGTCAATTTGTTCTGCTTCCTGAAGATGATCTCACTTTAGCGTGTGTTTTGCGCAGTCCCTTGATTGGGATGAGTGAAGAAGATTTGTTTACCCTTGCCCATGAACGGGCCGGGACATTATGGGCGTCTCTTTCTTTAAAAGCAAAGGGCAATCCTGTTTTTGAAGAAGCACTGACATGGTTAAAGTCTTGCTTGCGTCAAGCTGATCTTACCCCTGTCTACGAATTTTATAGTTGGGTCTTAACGCAAGGGGATGGGTGGCGGCGGTTCTTAGGGCGCCTTGGTCAGGAGGCCGAAGACGTTCTGGAAGAGTTTTTGACGCAAAGCTTGAATTATGACCAAGACCATGCCAGTTCGTTGCAGGGATTTATGCACTTCATGAGCCATCAGAATCAGGAGATTAAGCGGGATGCTTCTGACACGGTTCATAACCAAGTTCGACTCATGACCGTGCATGGATCAAAAGGGCTTCAAGCGCCGGTTGTTATTTTGCCCGATGCAGCTGAGTCAGGAAAAGGAAAGTGGGATCCGTTATTGTGGGGGGATAACCTTCTTATGTTGCGTCCAACCCAGTCTCAAGATACGGAAAGGACACACTACTTTAAGATGAAGGGATCAGAATCTGAGGCTGAAGAGAAGCGTCGCTTGCTTTATGTGGCGCTGACCCGAGCGCAAGATTGCCTTTATGTAGGGGGTTGGACATCAGGTAAAGATTTATCTGATGATTGTTGGTATCGTATCATGCAAGATGCTGTAGAAATGAAATCTGGTACGTATCGTTTTTCTCAAGGGGAACATGAGCAAGCCCTGGTTCCCCTGGTAGCAGAACCGCTTCAAGAGCCTCTTCCTTTGCCGATATGGGTTCATTCCCAACCGATTGGGGTTGCTAAAATAAAGGATAATTTGACTGAAAAAAAGGTCCTATCCACGGATGCAATGGAACGGGGTATCCTCGTTCATCGGTTTTTTGAATATTTACCACAATTGCTTGAAGGGCATCGCTACAGGGCCGCGTGTCAGATGGTTGAGAAAGAGGGATTGACCTTATCAGAATGGGAGAAAGATATCCAAGCCACCTTACAAATTCTGAGCGATCCTGTCTTTAAAGACATATTTGGGCCAAACTCGCTGCCGGAGGTGCCCGTAAGTGGATCGATTGACGGCACGCCCTTTCAAGGGCGCATCGATCGGTTGCTTGTTACGTCAGGTACCGTCACAATCGTTGATTACAAGACAGATCGCAATCCCCCATCACGCCTTGAGGAGGTTCCCCATGGTTATGTGAAGCAGCTTGAAAGCTATGCGACGGCTTTGCGGTCTATTTATCCGAATCATGAGGTCCGTAAAATCCTTTTATGGACAACAGGTCCTCTAGTTCAGGAGATTGGGTAGGAGGGGCTGTTCCACCTTACGTGGCAGATTTGTCTTGAAGGTCGCTAAAGCGTAATTCTTTTCGTTGTTCAAAAATACTCTTCCTTTTTAAGCTTGTGTTTTGGCCGTTTCTTATCTTCTTCTTTTGGGGGGATGTTTGATAAGGAGTCAGTTGTAGAGGAGGAAGCGGATAAGACGTAAGCTCTGGTTCACTTTCATCCAAACCGTTGTCCCCTAGGTTTTGAAGATACTGGCCAAATTGAGCTGTGCCGACACTGAAAACAACAGTGTTGATGTCGCCGGTGGCATCAATGCTTGTGCGTGTGGCTTCCGTTATAAAAACATCGTTGGCAGCGTCTAAAAGATCGATCAACGAGCGTTTACCGATGATAAATTCATGTAAATAACTATCCCTAATATGGCGCTTTTCGTGAATGAGCTTGGTAAGGTGTGCCGATTTATTACGCGCATTCTTAGCTTCCCCCCATGCAGCACGGACGGTACGTTCAGTTTGTCGACGGGCAAGCGTTAATCGAGCGTGGGCTTCTGTTAGTCGTTTTACAGTTTCTCGAGATTTTGCAAGGTCAGAGCCCCCATTATATAAGTTATGGCGCGCGACAAGCATCGCTGTCAGTCGGTTTTGAAAACCAGTTGTTGCGCTTGTATTTCGATCTCTCTCGCCTTCTAATTCAAGGGTGATTGTTGGAACAAGCTTTGAAGCTGATTCCCGATGGATCGTCTCTGCAATTTGTACATTGCTTCTTGCAACCTTGATCGTGCTATTTTTGTCCAAAGCCATGCGAACACCCATTTCAGCCGAGTGAGTGAGCAGATAAGCAGGCAGCCTAACCCGTTTGATGTGAGTGGGGGCCTCCATTCCAACGAATTCGATGAATTTTGCACGTGCAACGGCTAAATCGGATTCAATATTGGATTTAGAGATATGAGTGTCTTGTAAGCGGGCTTCTACTTGATGTAAATCTGAGAGGGGAACCGCACCCGCATGGGCGATCTCGCTCACTTTATCTCTCATGACTTCATGAAACCGAATATTGTTATTAACAATTCGTAAAAGACGCTGTAGACGGCGCACATCGATCGCGGCAGAAGCGGCATCAACAGTTGCCGTATCAGTTGTTACTCCTAATGTGCTATGAGCTTGATGGCGTTGAGAGCGGGCTCGATCTACTCGAGAAGCTGTCCCCATACCATCAAACAAAATTTGACGAATGGTAATAGAAGGGTCGGTGCGTGTTAAAGAGATGCTACCCGAGCTTGGAAGGGGATTTATTGAATTAACTGTAAAGTGTCTTCGAAAATTATCTCGCCCTAAGCTTACGCGTAAATCAATCGATGGCTTATAGCCTGAAGCCGCTTGTTCAATAACATCATCTGAAGCGCTAAGAGCTTGCTTGTCTGCTTCAATGCTGGGGTGATGTGTTAAGGCTTCTTGTACAATTTTATTGAGCGTCGTAGCGGACATTCGTAAAGGGCTCTTATATTCTTGAGAGGATCCTTTAGGGTTAAACAGGTCTGTTTGAGGCTCCGACTCTTTTTTCTGCGTATTTTTTGTGTTCGTGAGTGAAGTTATTGGCGCTTTTGCAGAAGCTGCACTGGTGGCAATTCCCCATAAAATTATAGAAAAGACAGAACATGCGCCAAGTTTTGATAAACAACTTCTAGTCATAGCATAGCCTCTGGCTCCTTTTATATTAATGATATCAGTTTATAAAAAATTTTATACATTTTTTTATCTAAAATTAATATAGTTGAAACTTTTTGTGTGGTTTCATGGAAGGGAAAGATATGTAAGGGGGGCATTCTATGGCTGAAAACAGCCGAATAAAACCGGAGGAAGAACTACAGTACGGGGATGCACTCCTCCAGTGCTTGGAGATTATTTCGGGTTTATTAAATTATCGTGTTTCTGCAGAGTCTTTTAAAGCAGGGTTGCCCGTTGGGCCATCAGGTTTTGGGCCATCTTTATTATTGCGTGCAGCGGAACGGTTTAATTTTAAATCTAAAATTTCAGAGAAAAATTTTGCAGAAATATCTCCTTTATTGTTGCCGTGTATTCTCATATTGAGGGGGGGAAGAGCTTGTGTCCTTGCAAAATTAGATAAGGATTATGCAATAGTTTATCTTCCAGAGGATAAGAAAACGCCAAAAACAGTTTCTCTGTCAGATTTAAAGGAATTGTACATAGGTAAAGTGATTCTTATAGCCCATAAACCCCTACAGTCTGCTCAATCCTCAATAAGTCCTCCTTTAGAATGGTTTTGGGATACTTTAAAGGTATTTAGCTCAATTTATACGCAAGTTGTCTGGTCTTCGGCTTTAATTAACCTATTTTTGCTTGCGGGCACTTTATATGCAATGAATATTTACGATAGAGTTTTGCCAAATAAAGCTTTTGATACTTTGCTTGTTTTATCTATTGGTATCTTTGTTGTTTACTTCTTTGATTTTATGTTGCGTATGCTTCGTGGATATTTCATTGATATTGCAGGTAAGAACGCTGACGTTTTGTTGGGGAGTTTCTTATATGAACGAATCCTAGGGCTGCAATTTATGCATCGTCCCTCATCGGCGGGAGGGCTTGCCCATTACTTGCGGGAATTTGAGGGGGTTCGGGAATTCTTTTCTTCGACGACTATTGTGAGTTTGGTAGACATCCCCTTTGCCATTTTGTTTTTGTTTGCTATCGGTATGATTTCAATATCAATGGTTATCGTTCCGATTATTGCTATCGCGCTTATTCTTATCATCAGTTTTCTAATGCAGCCATCCATGAAGGGGTCTGTCAAAAACCTCTTAAATCAAATGGAATATAAACATGGAATTTTAATGGAATCGCTTACGGGATTGGAAACTGTGAAGTCTATGAATGCTGAAGGAAGAATGTTGCATAAGTGGGAGCAATCTATATCTGGAACGGCTCTTGCTGCAAATAGAGTATATTATATGTCGTTGTTGTCTTCCAATGCGATTTTTTTCATCCAAAATGCTGCTTACGTTTTTTTGATTGTTATTGGGGTGTATGAAGTTGCTGCGGGGAGTCTATCGGTTGGAGGATTGATTGCTGCAACGATTTTAACGACGCGAGCTATTGCATCAACGGGGGCGGTTGTTGGTTTGACGGCACGATTCAACCAAGCTTATACCGCTTTGAAACTCCTGGATATGATTGTGAATTTGCCAGCCGAACGTTCCTCGAGTACACGGTATGTGCATCGCGATACCTTGCAAGGAGACATTGAATTTCATGATGTGGATTTCTCTTATCCAGGCCACCAGCTTAAGGCCATAAAAAACATGTCTTTTAAAATTAAAGCCGGGGAAAAGGTGGCCCTGATTGGACGAATGGGATCAGGCAAAACAACGGTTGAGAAATTAATTTTAGGGTTATACCAGCCGACTTCAGGAACCATAATGATTGATGGTATTGATATGCGGCAGCTGGATCCGGTAGAAGTCCGGGCAGCTATTGGATATGTATCCCAGGAAGTGTATCTGTTTCGTGGAACTGTTCGGGACAATATTACGATTGCAAGCGCAACAGCCGAAGATGCACAAATCCTGAAAGCATCTGAAATTTCAGGTGTCGACGACTTTGTGCGCCATCATCCATCAGGATATGATATGGCCATAGGAGAAGGAGGGTCTGGCTTATCGGGAGGGCAGCGCCAAGCTGTTGCGGTGGCGAGGGCCTTGCTACACAATCCGGTAATCTTATTGCTCGATGAACCATCTGCTTCTATGGATCCCGAATCAGAATTTCGGTTAATCAAACGATTGGAAACACATATTCCGGATAAGACGCTTATTGTTGTAACGCATCGGAATTCAGTTCTCTCTTTGGTTGATCGTATACTCCTCATTGATCAAGGGCGCGTCCTTGCTGACGGACCTCGAGATAAGATTTTAGCAATGTTGGCAAGCGGGGCCGGGCCAAAACCTCAGTCATTAGAGGAGGGGCTTGATGGCCAAGATTCCTGACGAACAAGATTTAGACTTTTTACCCCCACGGGCAGCTGCTCTTTTTCGAGTTGGCAATAAGAAGGGTTATTTGGCTCAAAAAATAATCCTTTTATTTTTTATAATCTTTATAGTCTGGGCCTATTTTTCTGAGTTACATGAGGTAACGAAGGGAACTGGAAAGATCATCTCTTCCACACACCTTCAAACAATTAACAATTTGGAAGGCGGTATTATTAAGGAAATACTCGTTCGCGATGACCAAGTTGTCCAGCAAGGTCAAGTTCTTGTTCGTTTAGATACGACGATTGCTCAGGCAAAATATTATCAGGATCTTGAGAATTACTATCGATTTCTTGCGACTGTAGAGCGGTTGAGGGCTCAAATTAATAATGCTGAATCTTTTTTTCCGAGCCAAGAACTTATGACAAATGCATCAAATCTTATACCGCAAGAAATAGAACGGTTTAGGTCTAACAAGCTCAAAAGACAAAACGATATTATGATTGCTCAAAAGGATTTTGAAATTAAAGGTAGGGAATTGGAAGAAACAAAAACAAAATTTGCGGATGCCAAAAAACAGTATGCTTTTGTTCGTGAGCAGGCGAATCTCACACAGCCTCTTGCTGAGAGCAAGATTTTTTCAAGAATAGAATATATTAAAATTATGCGTGATTTGAATGAACAAAAAACTCAATTGGATTTATTAAAAGTCAGCATAAAACGCCTCACCGTAGCCGTTCAGCAAACGAAAGATCGATATGATCAAGTCATCATTCGGTATCGCACAGAAGATTTACAAGAACTTCGTGAGTTTGAAGGAAAATTAGCCGAAGCCAAGGGAGCTCAACTGATTGATAAAGATCGGATGATGCGGTCCCAAATCATATCTCCGATTACAGGAACAATTCGCGATCTTAAAGTTCGGACGGTAGGGGGCGTTATTCAACCCGGTGAAGCTATTTTGGATATTGTTCCCTTAAATGATACTTTAATTGTTGAGGCCCAGATGGCGCCATCAGATATGGGTTTTGTGCGTGTAGGTTTATCAGCAACGATTAAAGTGACGGCTTATGATTTCAGTAGCTTTGGAGGCTTGGACGCCACTGTGGAACAGATTAGCCCAGATGCAATTACCGATAAACGAGAGCAAAGTTATTTCCGCGTCTTTTTGCGAACGACTTCAAATGTTCTGGTTAAGGACGGAAAAGCGCATCGTATTATGCCAGGAATGCAGGTAGAAGTAGATATCTTGACAGGTCAAAAGTCTATTCTTACGTATCTCTTTAAACCATTCTTGCGCGCTCTAGGAAACTCTATGACAGAGCGGTAAGATATCACAAAACAAGCGACCTTAAAATATTCTTTAATAAATAAGGTATGGTTAGTTAAAAAGAGTATCTTTACGTAGGAAGTCTTTTCATAACAAAGCGATTCATGACCCAAATGGTGAGGGGATAAAGGCCAATCGTCATGGCTAAGCCAGGTAAAAGAGGAAAGATTCCAACCCATTCATGTTTAACGCAAGATAAGAGGGCTGCATAGATGAGGGCGTCGACGAGCACGAAGGCGCCAAATCCCCCCCAAACCCACAGAAATCTTTGATGACTTAAGATTCGGCGCTGCGTCATAAGAAGCGTGTAAGCAATCAGTAAGCGCAAAGCAGAAAAGCCTAGGGGGTAGGCGTAAATGCCATCCTGAATGAGACTGATTAAAACAAGCTGTTCGATTGGCATCAAATCTGAGCGATAGAGTGTCCAGTGGTAAAGGATAATCAAAATTAGAGTAGGCTGAATTCCAATTTTTTGCCATAGGGGCAGAATTGTCAAACAGACGACAGCAACCAAAAAAACAAAGGCTAAGAGGCGGACTTTCCAAATGCGCCAGAGCATTGATTCTTCATGGTGCATCATGAAGGGTGGCCTACTTCCTGATTCATGGGCTTATTTAGTTGAATATTAAAAATAGGATTCAAAACTAGAATGATAAATACAGTCATTGCGAGGAGCGAAGCGACGTGGCAATCCATGTATTCAGAACCTTTTTCAGCATTATGTTGTGTTGAAATATTTAAAAAAAATGCATGGATTGCCACGTCGCTTCGCTCCTCGCAATGACGGAAAAAGGATAGGCTCTCTACTTTTTTAAGCATTCGACTATTTAAAGACCAAAGAGAATGGTCACAAAAGCAGGAGTTTCTTTAACAAAGGGGCGGGCGATAATAGTATCACTTGTTACATGAGTGACAACGGCAACCGGCAAACCACGAGGGAAAATGCCGCCATAGCCAGAGGTGATCAAGCGGTCACCCACTCTAACTTTAGCAGATTTCTCCAGATGAATGAGGTGAAGTTCAGGGCTATTTTGCCCAGCAATGACACCGTGATCTTGGGTAGATTCAATTTCGATGGGAATGCGAGAAGATAAATCTGTTAAAGGCATAACCCGAGCTGTTGTTGTCGAAAGTCCCCCAACGTCACTCACCCGACCCACGACCCCATCGGCTGTAATCACGGGTTGATCTTTGGCGACCCCATCTTTTTCGAGGGCTCTTATGGTTAATAAAGCATTCATCCCATCGCTCACGCGACCAATGACGCGTGCTGAAACATGGTCAACTGTTGGGTCAGGAAGTGCTTTTGTGAGCTGTTGCAATTGGTGATGATCGAAAGTTTTTTGGCGTAAAGACTGAATGAGGACTAGAAAATTTTCATTTTCTTTACGCAAAGTTGCAACTTCTGTTCGTAAACTTTCATGGGTGCGTAACAAATCGCTCCAGGATGTCAAAGCTGTAAATGGTTGGGTTACGACATCCACAATTGGCATCGTTATATCCAGAAGGGCAGCATTCAGATGGTGAACAGCCCTATTGTCTCGAAGGGACAATGTAAAAACAATAAGAGCCCCAATGAGGCAGGAGAGAATGCCAACAGGGAAAGGTGTATGGCTAAGAGAGGGCCGCACCTGAGGAAGGACAGCATACCGCAAGGTCTGGCGCCGCATGCTGAGCGTTTTCAGTCCTAAGGGTACAAATTTGATCATGAATGAATAGCTGCCTTTTGGTGTGTATGGCTTTTTAAGGGTTCTTAATGGTGATACCATAAAAATGAAGAACTAAGAATGATAATATCTGACTATGAAAACAGTTTAAAGGGTCTTTTTCATATTTTATTAATACATGCTTACCAGAACATTTTTCAGTGTTTTGATTTCTTCCAAAGCGTGCCCTGTTCCTTGTACCACACAAGTCAAAGGGTTTTCTGCGACAAAAACGGGCAGGCCCGTGGCTTGCGATAAGACATTGTCCAGATTTTTCAGTTGGGATGCACCACCGGTCATAACAATACCCCGATCAACAATGTCGGCAGAAAGCTCAGGAGCCGTATTTTCGAGGGCAGTCTTGACCCCATGAATGATGGCGGCGACAACCTCGGTCATGCTTTCAGCGACTTGCTTTTGATTAATTTCAACCTCTTGAGGGACGCCGTTAATCAAGCTACGTCCTTTGATGCACATCTTAATTTCGTGACTGTTGGAACAAATCACGGCCGACCCGATTTCCTTTTTGATTTTTTCTGCGGTGCTTTCGCCAATCAATAAGTTGTGGGTGCGGCGAATATAGTTGATGATGGCTTCATCCATTTTATCCCCTCCAACCCGGACGGAGCATGCGTAAACGATACCGCCAAGAGATAGGATCGCGACTTCCGTTGTGCCTCCCCCAATGTCCACAACCATGGATCCCGTGGGTTCTGTAACGGGCAAGCCGGCGCCAATGGCGGCTGCCATCGGCTCTTCAATCAAAAAGACGCGGCGTCCCCCGGCGCTTTCGGCGGATTCTTGAATGGCCCGACGTTCTACGGCTGTTGAACCGGAAGGAACGCAAATGATAATTTGAGGGGCTGCAAAACTGCGGCGGTTATGAACTTTGCGAATAAAGTGCTTGATCATTTCTTCAGCAACTTCAAAGTCTGCAATGACGCCATCCCGCAAAGGGCGAATGGCTTGAATACCGCCAGGTGTTCGGCCAACCATAAGTTTGGCTTCTTCTCCCACGGCCAAAACTTGGCGTTTCCCTTTATTCATGGAAATAGCAACCACGGAAGGCTCATTCAAGACAACACCCCGGCCTTTTACATAGACCAATGTATTTGCCGTGCCTAAGTCAATTGCCATATCCGCAGATAAAGCGCCTAAAAACCGTGACAGTATTTTCAATTTCCTCACCCTTATTTGACTTATTGTTTAATCCATAGTTTTACGAGGAATAGGGGGGAAACTGCAAGTGTTTTATAAAGAAGACGCGAATCTAATTTCTTAAAATTTTACGATAAAAACCAAATCTTAACGATTTTACTTTAAAATCTTATTTATGGCAAAGCAATGTGAAGAGGCATCAAATGAAGAAGGGTTATATTTTTCCAGCTGTCCTTGGTCTTGCTTTCATTGGGTTCCAGCAAGAAACAAAGGCACAACAAAATTTAAAATGGCCGTTTTCTATCAAGAAGACAGATCAATCTGCGCAATCTCTAGAGAATATCCTTAATAAGATGAAGAAACGCGAGGAGCTTTCTTCAAGAGAAAAGCAGGACTTTGATCAAGCATTAAAACAGATTCAGGAGAAAATTAAGAAAGCAGGAGGGAAACAAACAACCCTTTCCAGCCTAGAGGCGGGGATTTATAACCAAAACCTCATCAATCAGGTCTCCCCCACAATCGAGGAGATTCTGGAAAGTGGCCTTAACTATGCTTGGGGTATGGACCTTGCCCTTATTGAAGAGCGCGGGGGTAAACTCAGGGCTTCTATTGGGGGAGGAGGGGCTGATCTGTCTTCAGTTGTTACATCCTATCAAAAACTTAAAGAAGATGCGGAAACAAAAAAGAAGAAGTATACCCAAGAAAAAGAAGAGGCCAATAAGAAAATCATACAAATTACAGAAGAAACAAAAAGAAAATTAGAAGCTTTAAACCCTATTGATACGCCAGAGCGTTCATCAGAAAAACAGAAAATCCTAGAGGAAGAGAAAGCAGCCTTAGAGCCGCTTCAAAAAATAATTTTGGATCAAACGAAGAATTTGAAAGGTGTTACAGACGCCCTTGAGAAAGCTGTCACAAATATCATGGCTATTAGTAAACTTTCCCGCGAACAGGTAGAAGGTTTACCATCCTGGAGCGTATGGAAAGAAATGAAAGCCCATCCAGAAACCATACCTCAAAAAATACAACCGTCAGTATTGTCTCGATCCCGACGGGCAGTGCCCCACCAGCCTCCTCAACGGGCAATTCCTCAGAAACCTGATGAGGCGCAAGAAACCACAGCCCCACGTCGTCCCCTGCCTTCTTTGCCAAACAGTGGGCCGCCTTCACGGCGGCCTCCACCAATACCCTCTCAATTAGGGTGATGATAGGGATCTTCAGGTCTATTGTCTCAATTGAGAAAAAACTTTTGACTTTGGGTTACACGCCATTGTAACCTAAGGTGGTAAGCTGGAGAGTATTGGCCAAGTAAGCAGCACATCTCCATCTTATATTAAGGGTTGTTACGAATGGTTCGTAACAGCGCAACGTATGAGCACTTAGACCTGCCCACACGTTGCTAACCAAGACCATGGCGATTGCACTGAAATTACCATAGCCGTCTAAAAAATTCCCTCCTAAGTTCTTATTTGGCTTTTCTGCTGCTCTACCCGTTGCTATTATCCTTTTTAATCAATAAAGAAAAAGGATACCGAGATGCAGCTATCGGATACTTTCCT
>CAMCRD010000003.1 GCA_945877185.1 Candidatus Finniella inopinata
TTCAACATACACGACATAGATCAATTCCGAATTTCTTCGCAAATATTCTGGCTGGATTGCTGGCTTATATTTTTAAACCCAAAAAACCAACGGTTTCTTTTGCCCAGACTATTACTCATAAATTTTTGCTTACGTCGAGCTGAGGTTAATTTACCCTGAGTAAATAAACCGTTCCATCATACAGCCGGTATTTCCCTTGGAAAAATGCCATTTTTATGGCGCTTGATGGAGTGCAATTAAATAAGGAGAGGTAAGCCAGTTTTTGGGTATTTTAAGGCCATATCGTTCCAATATCCAAAAGATTTTTGAACTAGCAGACAACCCATGACGAAGATACTTGTTTAAGGGATGATTTGAAAAAGAACCAGAGTTTACAATACTTAAGTTAATAGACATAAAATAATCGCATTCTTTTAAAGGAAGGTGCGCTTGGCTATGCGCATTAATGAGCTTTTTCTTGGTTAAAGGCATGTGAATGTCATAAATTTCACGGTCCACAAGCTTCTGAATGAATCCTACCACACTTGGAATATTGGGTATAAGCGTTAATAAATGCCCACCTGGTTTCACAAAAGCCGCACAAGATTTTAAGCAGTCAGCAGTATTTTCAAAGTGTTCAACCACCCCAAAGGAAACAACAAGATCGAATTTTCCGAGTAGTTCGGATGGAGGAGAAAACAAATCCGCGCAATAAATTTCACATGGAATTTTATGATGCTCTAAGAGAGCACGACTTTTCTCGCAGCCAACTTCCGAATAGTCCAAACCATAAACTTCAGCATCGAAATACTGATGAAAATAAACTGGCCATGTCGAATTTGCGCATCCGATTTCTAAAACGCTGAACCCTTTCTTATTACCTAGAACTTTTTGAAAATATTTATGAAGTTCTAGATTATAATGATTATCAAGGCTTTGATTTGTATGATCAAAAGGTTTTGGAAAATCAACTGTAGACCAATTATCATCCCAATAAGGAGTACCAGCTTTATCTATTTGTGTCATCTTTTGTGACCTTTTGTATGATTCCATCAAGAATTCCACCTACATACTCGGGAGAATGATATTTTTTAACGTATTCCAACGATTTCTGTCCTATTCTTGTACGGTCTTCAGCAGACATTTTCATTAAGTACAAAATCTTATCCTTAATATTATCAATATTTGCATTGATAATAGGGCACTCCTTCCAAGGCCTATAAAGCGCCTTTAAATCATCTCGCAGATAACAAATGACGGGCTTACCCAAACTCATTGCTTCAATCGCGAGACGGCCGTATGCGCCAGCTAATAACTGATCAAAAACAATATCAGCTTTACCCATTTCATTCATTACTTGGGTATTGTGAACATTCTTTAAAATAACTAATGAGCACTTCTGTCCGTCCTTGTTGATTTTATTTACCGCTTCTTCCAAAAAAGATACACCTTTTAAATGAGCATGGTTTGTCGCGTGAAAGATTTTAAAGATGGTATTTTTTTTGGGAGGTAAAATTGGATGTTTTTGTACGTTCGCACAACGCATGTGTAAATAGATAACATTGTTACGATTTAAATAATCAGAATATTCCACAGAAGCAATTATTTTATCAGCATGATTTTCGCAGTATCTGTTATTACGCTCAACATCTTTACTTTTAATTTTCGAGTAATAAGAATCCATAGCCCAGGCTTTCAATATTAATTTTTGAGTTTTATCCTGGGAATTTTCCCATACTTTTGGGTTATGAATGTCGCCACCATAGGGGTTGAGAATAATAATCTTATTGGCGAAATGTAACAGTTGGAATTCAAACCATTTCAAATAGGCTGTTCGATCTAAAAGTCTATTTCTAAAAGGCATTAAATAAATATCAAAATTGAACAAAGACCATATAAAAAAACCATATATTAAAAGCTGTTGCCCAAAAAAATTTGCATACATTCTAGGAAACAATGATTTTATATCTAAATCATATTTGATAACATTTCTTTCATGATCAGGTATGATCCATGGAATACATTGGACATGGTAGCCACGTTTCTTTAAAGAGTCTGCCACATAAACTAAATTATTATTTGACATGAGTCCCAAGAAAACGCGTTTTTTTGATTTTTTTTCATATAATATAGAGATTAAAGTTGCAGGAAATATAAAAAATATCGCAATAGTATCAAAAATTATTTTTATGGATATTTGAATGTATATTTTCATGGAATTCACATAAATGGATTTTTGTAACCGTGGCATGCTAAATAATCTAAAATGGAAGGCTTACATATGGTATTTGTGGAAATCGATTGATAATTAAAAGTTGGATAATTTATATAAGAGAGGCTTATTCTTTTGTCTGAAAAAAAACCTTCATTTTGGTAATTTCTTGCCCCATTACCTGAGAGATATTCATTGCCTCCCACGGACTTGACGAGATCAATAATTCTTTCTTCTCCCGAAGTTGTAAGGTTATAAGTAGAAGAAAATTCTATTCTTTTTTGAGGAAACCACTTGCTAATAAGAAGTTTCAGAAAATCACAATTCACATCAATTAATTTTGTGTAATTCCTGATATTCTCTAAAATAAATAACATTTCAGGTATGTCTTTATAATGAGCGGATTTATTATAAAATCCCTTTACGGTTTTGTGCAAATTGTTTATGTGTTCGTTTTTAAAAATGTCAACATCCTTTATTAAATCTTTTAAGTGAGGTTTTTTTATAGGTACGGTAAGCCATTGTTTCCCACTATTAGATAAAATTTGGGTTCTATTTATGTGTGAATTTTTCGTATACTGAACATCATCCAATATAACAAAAACATCACATAAGTGAATTTTGTAAAAATAACCAAGCCAAGGGAGAAAATTTGGCTGATGTATTGCAACTTTAGTCACTTTTAAGCACACATCCCATAAAGAGTGATTTTTCTTCATCATAAATTCTAAAGAAGTCCATTTTTTGATAGAAGGCTTCAGTAAATTCATTGTTTTTATCTATTTTTAGAGATAGAAGTTTATAACTAATCTTTAAATCAGCAATTAAATTTTTTAGAAAAGTTGATCCTAACCCTTTGTTTCTATGCAAAGGATTTATGACAAACCGATGTAAATGGACGCAATTAACTGTTTTTTCAGATAAAATAGCGTATCCCATGAGTTGGTCATCTTTTATCATAATTTTTGATAGTTTCCATTTCTTTAAAAGGTCTCTTTGAAAATTAGTTATATCCCAGATTAACGCTAATCCAGAGGTTTTCTCTAAATGCTCAAATTGAAGCCATTCACGGTATATAAAAGCAGGAGATATGCTAATGATTTGAAAATCTTTCATCAATAATACTCACGGATCACTTCAAAAGCTTCAGCGAAGTCCAAAGAGCTTTGGCAACCGCGAACCCGAGCAAGACCTGTAATAAAATCTTTATCAAAGTAAGGGCGTGATAAAGAAATCTGACTTTTATAAAAAGATAGGGCATGCAGCTTTTTATCTACTATTTCTTGAGTCAACGAAACATAAACGATCCCATTAAATTGCATTTGATTCCAAGGAAGCTCGTAGCACCAAATATTATGAAATTTAAAGGAACGTGCGGACTCATTATGAACCACCTGATGATCCTGATGAATATCATTTTTAGAGGGTATTATAATTAAATCAGGACGAATCTTATTTCTAAGCTCTATGAGCTTATCTAATATGTTTTGCCGATGAGCTGAAAATTCCCTTAAGGGAAAATCATATATAAAGCGAGATTCTTTTGGAACCCCAGCATAGTCCATCGATTGGTTAAATTCTTCTTCCAATTGGTTGGGAGGCAAACCATGCGATTGCAGCGACTCTCGTGCCAAAGAGAAAACCGCAATGTAAACATCTTTTTTCTCTTCCAAAAACCTTATTAAGGTTCCACCTGCACCTAATTCAACATCATCTGTGTGGGGAGATATAAATAAAACCTTATTGAAACTTTTCATGCAATACCCCACAAATATAATTTAATTGGCTCAATTCCACATGCCCACTCATAGGCAAGCTCAGTACATCCTTGGCAAGGGCCTCACAGACGGGTAAAGCACCTCTCGATGATTCAAAGTAATGACGGTAAGCTGTTTGTTCATGTAGGGGCTTGGTATAGTAAACCATGGTTGGAATGCCAGCTTCTTTAAGATCGGCCATGAGCTTTGCACGATTAACCTCGCGCGGTAATCGAATGGTATATTGCGCCCAAGCAGATGTTGTGTCCGCGATGACCAAGGGCACTTGGACAATATCTTTTAAGTGGGCATTGTAGGTATCCGCGATTTGCTGACGCGTAATAAGCTCTTCCGGGAATATTTTAATTTTCTCTATGAGAATGGCAGCTTGGATCGTATCTAAACGTCCATTCATGCCGATGCGGACGTTATCGTACTTATCTGAGCCTTGCCCATGAACTCTCAAGCTTTTAACAATACTTGCCAGCTCATCATCATTTGTAAAGATGGCGCCACCATCCCCATAACAACCTAAAGGTTTTGCAGGAAAGAAGCTTGTTATAGCGAGATCACCTATATTGCCGACTTTACGACCCTTATAAGAAGCTCCAAAGCTCTGAGCGCCATCCGCAATTACCCATAGGTTATAGGTATCAGCAACGGCTTGGATGGCATCATAATCAGCGGGTTGTCCGAATAAATCAACAGGAATAATCCCGACGGGGTGAAGGCCGACCTTTTTTGCAGTTTGGATCCCAAGTTCCAAGTTTTTCGGGTCGATATTATAGGTGCCTGGCAAAGAATCAATAAAAACAGGGGTCGCTCCCATCCAGGCAACAACCTCCGCCGTTGCTGCAAAAGTAAAACTTGGGACAAAAACAGCATCTCCCACACCAACGTTCTTCGCCAACAATCCAAGCGCCAGTGCATCCGTTCCATTTGCACAAGAAATGGCATGTTTTACGCCACAAAATGTAGCCAACTGCTTTTCAAGTTCAAAAACCTCTGGGCCCATAATGTATGCCCCATGGTCTAAAACACGTTTTATAGCGGCATCAATTTCGGGACGAATACGATCCTGTTGAGCTTTTAAGTCAACAAACTGAATTGGCTTTAATATCGATTCAGGCTGTTTTGCGGCTTGTATCATTTTTAGTAATCTCAGTTAAGTTATTATCTTCATTGATTTGATAACGGCGTCCCTCTCTCGGGCAAATTAAGTCATCTCCTAATTTTTCTCCTGCATGGCTTACCCAACCAATTTGTTTTGCTGGGTTGCCGACCATAAGGGCATGGGGTTTTATGTTTTTTGTAACAACAGCTCCTGCACCAATGAGAGAGTAAGCCCCTAAACGGTTACCGCAAACAATGGTTGCATTCGCCCCAATCGTCACACCTCGTTCAACGTGCGTAATTTGGAATTCATCTTTACGTTCGATTCTGGCACGAGGAGTATGCACATTGGTAAACACACAAGAGGGGCCGCAAAAAACGCCTTCTTCCAAAATAACGCCCTTATACAGGCTAACATTATTTTGAATTTTGCAGTGGTTCCCCACGACAGCATCTGGGCCAATCATCACATTTTGACCAATTACACAATTTTTCCCAATCTTACTCCCTTTAAGGATATGGGAAAAATGCCATATTTTTGTTCCTTGACCAATATCACAACCTGCATCAGCCAATGCGGTCTCATGACAGAAATAAGGCAAAGTCTCACAACGTAATGTAATGGTTTTTCTACTATGTAACGATTGTTGAGCTGCCTCAAGAATCTGCAAAACACGCAGACCTTCCGCCCCATCGGTATGAGGCTGGGATTGATTTTGAATACAATCAAGAAAGTGTTGGCATTCTAGTTTTAAGGGTTCAGAATTTTCTAAAGAAACACCCACAACATCAGCTTTTCCTGGTTGGGGTAGCCCATTCACCCAAGTCACTTGATGGGGATAAAGTTTAAGTTTTTCGTTCCACGGTAATCCATCATCGAATACAGCCATGCCACGATCACCAACAACAACAAGCTTTTGCTCCTTATAAGGGTGCAGCCAGGATACAAATATATGAGCATGAACGCCATTTTTAAATGACAGATGGGTCGTAGTGACATCATGAATACGTGGGTTAAGATGGCAAGCACCTGTTGCATAAACTGTTTCAGGTAATTCACCAACCAAACCCAAAATCATCGAAATATCATGGGGAGCAAAGCTCCAAAGAATGTTTTCTTCATTACGAAACTTCCCCAAGCTCAAGCGATTTGAGTAGATATATTGAAGGCGCCCAAGGTTACCTTTTGCAATCAGTTGTTTTAATTCCCAAAAAGCCGGGTGGTATTGGAGTAAATGTCCAACCATCAAAGTACGATCTACTTGAAGGGCGAGATCACAAAGTTTTTGAGCTTCTTCAATCTTTAAAGATAAAGGCTTTTCAACAAACACATGTTTTCCAGCCTTTAAACTTTCTTGTGCCAGGGTATAGTGCTGTTCAGCGGGCGCTGCAATCACGACCCCATCGACACTACTCTTCAGAACCTGCTCCAGACTTAAAGAAGGAACCTGGTACTGCTCAGATGCGGCTTTAGCCAGTTCTTGAATCACATCGCAGACAGAAGATAAAGCACCGAGTTCTGAAAAATTCCGGACAAGGTTTTTTCCCCAATAGCCGCAACCAATAACAGATATTTTAGTGTTCATTTGATATCTTTTTCATAAAGTTTAAAAAATAGCGATAAACAGGCTTTAAATATTTTCGTGATTTTTTGTGCCACAAAGTATTGTAAATATTAGGGTAATCCCTATAGAATTTAGGTTTTTCTTTTAGAATTTGTTCTAATCTCTGTTCATCGATATTAAATTTTTTAGCTACATATTGTTTGAGGTAAGGCACCTCAGCCTCTTCTATAGGAGGTTTTTTGAGTTCGTTTAAGGCTTCAATTCTTGAAAGAACGTCCGCGCAAACTAAATTGGAAAGATGGCCTTTACGCTTATCAAATCCGAATTTTGTTGGAAGGATATAACCTTGAAAAAACTTTGTATAAATTGACTCATAGTGTTTTCCACCATAGTCTTTCCATTCCAATTCTTTTTGGATGATGCCTCTTGCTTGCGCAAGGTTAAATTTAAAAAAGTCAAATAGGGGCACCATAGAAATCCCCCGAATGCGCCTATAATAAAAGCGTTTTAGGGCATTTAGATGCGGAAATGTTTTCAGTTTCTTATTGCCGAATAATTTACTTAATCCCTTAATATAACGCCAATCTCCATGTCCTTGTGACCAAGCTGGAGGCATGATGCGTTCCGTCAGAAAGTTAGCGCCGCTTATAATGTGCTTAATATTATATTTAGATGCAATTTCGTAAAGAGTAGCACCTATTGCGTGGTCTGTTGGAATTTCAGAATCTGGCGTTGAGGCGCATAGAAATGCTAATTGTAAATCACGAAACTCATCCCAATCTAGGATTTTTGTAAACAAATCAATATCAAGTTTCTTAATAATGTTCTCAACATTTTTTACGGACAATTCAGAATTCCATCCATTATCCATGTGAACAGCGATAGGCCGTAATCCCAAGATTTTTTTTACAACATAAGCCACATATGTGCTATCGACGCCCCCGCTCAAACCAATTACACAATCATATGGTTTTCCTTGTCCATCTTTTTTAATCTTATTAATAAGATTGCTAAGAAGATTGCTTGAATCTGGATGAAAGATGGGAAGCTTTGGTAAATCTTCGATATATGAGGTGCAATGATTGCAGATCCCTTTGTCATCAAACACGATATCTGGATCTGTCGCATCCATAACACAAAAATTACAAATTTTAACTGACATGGTTTTCCTTTAATATTGAATAAGCACAGCTTTATGAGACCCCTGATAGATAAACGTGCTTCCAGCAGCAGCTGAATGAGCCCCTTTCTGAATTGCTTCAAGAAAGTCTTGCGGATAACGGGCGCCTCCACAAAGCACTATCGGGATATTAATTTTATTTTTAATTTTTTCTAGTAAAGTGTAATCAAAACCAGAAAAATGTCCATCATTATTAATGTTATGAAGTATAATTTCTCCACAATTAACATTTTTAATAATGTTGGCGATATTATCAATCAAAATTTTTACCTTTTCTTGACCGCCATTTTTATAGAATCTATACCTCTGAAAAAAGTTTAACTTATAATCCAATGAAAATGAAACAGCTTGGGAGCCATAACGCTGAGATATTTTTGCAACTTCTTCAGAGTTTTCAAAAGCAAGGGAATTAACAATAATTTTTTCTGCGCCGAAACCAATTATTTTTTGTGCATCCTCGACATTACGAATGCCACCTCCATAACCAACAGGCATTTGACATTCAGATAAAAGCATCTCAATAAACTCAAAATCAGGCTTTTTGTCCAATGCATTTGGTGTAATGTCCATAATGATAAGCTCATCAACTTCTTTATCATTGAAAATCTTGACGATATTCAAGGGATCGCCAACATAGGACGGCTTTTTAAAGCCGACTGTTTTAACCAGCCGCCTATTGAGAATTTGTAAAACAGGGATACGTCGAGGTGCGAGCATTATATCGTACAAAAATTCTTCAAGAGTTGTAATCCTTGGCTATAGCTTTTCTCGGGATGAAATTGTATTGCCGTTACGGATTCATTGCTGATGATAACTGGAAATTGGCAGCCATAATCAACAAAAGCAAGAGAGTGATCTGATTTGGGAAAATGATAGGAATGTGAAAAATAAAACCTTTTCTCCAAATTAACATGGGTCAGAAGGTTGGGTTTTGGGTGGGACGGATTGGCTTCCATACGATTCCAACCTAAGTGGGGTATCTTTATGTTGCCACCCGGCTTAATCTTCTTCACCAAGCCTTCAAGAAGGCCCAATCCTTCTTCATTCCCTTCTTCACTTCCCTCAAAGAGTATTTGGGCTCCTGCACAAATCCCTAATATTTTTTTGTTTTCTAACTTTTCAGGGTTTTTAAGATAATCCCAGAAGCCTGTCTTTTTTAAAGCATGAACGCAAGTATCAAATGAACTAACACCAGGTAAAATTATTTTATCGATTTGTTCATTTATTTCTTTGGGATGGTGTGACACTTCAAAAAGTGTCCCCAGTCTTTTGAATGCAGAGATCACGGACCCTTTATTGCATTGGCCATAATCGATAATTTGTATTTTATCCATGGTGAGTGCGGGAATATTCATTGTACGATACTAATTTTCTCTAATAAATTTTCGACAGACCTGATTGGTTCTGCAAGATCCAGCCTTTTTTTATCTGGGATAAAATTTTTGATGTATTGAATAATCGATTGTTTATCCACAATAATGATACCATCTCCATTTTTAAGAAATTGGGGATGCTCACTTTGAACCAAGTCGGATATGAAAAGGGTTTTAAGGCCAAAAAATTTGGCTTCCAAGCATGTACTTGAGCGGACGGTTATATGCAAATCCATATTTCTTAATAATGCGCCTAAGGGCAACCTTGAGCTTTCCTGTATTTCGACTTGATTACTTTTGAGGGAAAGGATCTTATCGAGTCCTTCCGTCTTATTACCAAAAACGGTCGTCGGGTGATTCCGAATCCACCACCGAACGTTACCAAAATCGTGTTGAATGACTTGTGCAAGGGTGTCCCAGTAGGCTTGAAAAGCCATAACGGGTTGCAAGGTTACAAGAATATCGATAACATTCTTGTTTGCGGACATCTTTTGTTTGAGAGATTCTATTTTTTTATCATAGCCTTGTACGGTCTTGTTTTTGGAAAGCCAAAACTCAACTGTCGGGTTTCCTCCCACAAAAGCACGATGGGCTACGTGCGTTTTGCTTCCCCACTTTTCAATCTCAAGGGCATCTTCCTGACTCCATGTCCAGAATAGGGAAGGAAGTTCAGGATAGCCGTGTGCTGGAACTTGTTGCCAGTGATTATAGGCGTCATGAATACCCCCTTGGGTTCCATGTTGAATTTCTACGGTCGGAATCCCAAGCTTTTTGCAGGCCCTATTAAAGGCAAATCCCAAATCATGGTAGTAAGAGATAATCATAGCAATTGAAGGGTTTATGTGGTTTAGAATTAGAGAAAAAACCTTCTCAATTAAAGAAATCTTATAAGATTTAAAGAATATTTCCTTATAAGAAAAATATTGCAGGGGAATCTTGTGACGATTCAAAATTTCTATAAATGTATCATAATCTTCAAGATGAATCCTTTTGAATGGGAACCGAATTCGTAAAGAGGTCAATATTTCAGCCCCAGTTCCAATAATTGATATATTGTACAGTGGGCTTTTAAGGGGCTTTAAGGAAATCTCAAAAGGAGAAATCGAGAGAGCTCTATATCCTTGATCATTCAATTGGTCTTCAATAAGCCGAAAAAATTTATCTGACCAAATATCATCAATGCAATCTAAAGAACAGCCATCACTAAATAAAACCGCGTCATGCTGTTTTAAAATTCTTCTGAAGGGAAAGTTGTAAAACCCTTTACAAAATTGCAGAATTTTTGAAAAAGACCTGTTTGCCAAGGAAGTATCGCTTTGGTGGAAAAAGATTTGTTTCATAGATTTTTGGCGACCAGCTTCAAAGATAATAGGACGTAATTGCAACCTTAAAATGGGCCAGATATAAACACCATTGATGACCCAATCTTTAACAGGCACTTTGCTTTCAATTTCATGAATAATTGAAAAAATATAATCTGAAGAAAGATTTTCGATATGACTACTCATTGGTTATTAAAGTACCATAAAATTTTTTAAGAGGGTTAAACCGCTATCTCGACTTTTTTCAGGATGGAACTGGCAACCAAAAACATTATCTTTTTCAACCAAGGCCGTTATAGGATAATCTTCGTAGCTTGCCAGGCATGATTTTGCTGATGAATCTTGTATATTTGAGTTATAAGAATGAACAAAATAAAATGCTTCTTCTGGCTCTATATTTTTTAAGAGTTGACCCCTAGAGGACTCGTTTATAGAGCGCCAGCCAATGTGAGGAACCTTTAGCCTTTTTCCATCCCATAGGGTGGGAATGGGATCAACAGTACCAGAAATGATGCCAAGCCCTTTAGATTCTCCCCCCTCAAAGCTCTTGCTCATGAGAAGTTGCATGCCAACACAAATACCTAAAAAGGGGCGTCCACTTTTTATAAACTCTAATATAGAGTCAATAAACTTTAAATCTTCTAAGGTATCTATGCACTTTTTAAAGGCCCCAACACCTGGAAGAACAAGGCGATCTGCATCTTTAATCGCCTGTGGCGTTGAAACAAGCACCGGATCTGCACCAATGTGCTTAAAAGCCTTTTCAACACTATAGAGGTTGCCGATAGAATAATCCAAAATAGCTACTTTTAAGGCCATGTTAACAATAACCTATGTGTTTTTTGACATCAATTGGGGTGCATAGTTTATAATGGAAGGCTGTGCCAATTGCTATGCCGTCGGCAAGGTTTTTTTCAATTAGGGGATCAAGGTGCGATAGCTTACCCATTCCTCCGCTAGCAATAAGAGGAATATCAACGATTACAGACATTTTCTCAAGTAAATCTGTATCAAACCCTTTTTTGGTTCCATCTTGATCAATGGATGTTAACATAATCTCGCCACATCCAAGGTCAATTCCTCTTTTTGCCCACTCTAAAACATCTATTCCTGTTTTTTCTCGCCCACCATCAATATAGACTTCATAACCAAGATTTGTTTTTTTAGCATCAATTTGTAAAACCATACATTGGCTACCAAAGTTGTCGGACACTTCTTTGATTAATGAAGGGTTTTTAACGGCTGCAGTATTTATGGAAACTTTATCGGCACCGGAGCGTAAGATGGCTTCAACGTCCTGAACTGTTTTTATACCTCCTGATACTGTTATGGGAATAAATATTCTCTCCGCTGTTTTTTTAATTAAATCAACAATATACTCTCTTTCATAGAGGCTTGCTACAGAATCCATGTAGATTAATTCGTCTGCATTTTGATTGTAATATAATTCAGCATAGTCAACCGGATTTCCGATGACACGGAGCCCTTCAAGATGAATACCTTTAATGAGGTTTCCTCCCTTAATATCCAATCGAGAAATAACACGTACCATCTTTTAATGTTTCCTCAAGGAAGCCATGATCTGGTCTAATATTTTTTGACTAGCCCCGCCATACTGTTCTAAAATGTGGTCATTTTGAAGGATAATATTGTCCTCGATAAATCTCTCTAATTCCAAAGGTGTTTCAATATTGGAAGCGCCTTTGTTGGCAAGTGGAAAAAATTCTAACCCGCCGGAGTATTTTTTATGGGCCTCTAGAAGCTCATCAAACATCATGACGGAAGCGAGCTGAGGAGCTTTTGCTTTCATCAGGTCTTTGAGCAAGAAAGCGTCAAAAAGACATGTAGAGAAGCAACTCAATATTTTTACCGCCCTCATCATTAGGGACTCGATACAAGAGGGGCGAGCCTCTAAAATGGTTATGTTTCCGTGTTTAGAGGCTGAATCAATCAAAAAACTTTCTTCTAACGGATGGAGTAAATAAATCAGTTTTCTCGTTGTTTTTTCATAAGCTTCAATAACAATTTCTAGTGTTTGTTTATAACTAGGCAAATGCCACAAAGGCTGACCAATAAACAAATCATAGTCGGGTGATGACGACGTATCGAGGTGTTGACTTATTTCTTCGCGCTTTTTTGCCACATAATAATCATATTTAGGGGAGCCGACGATGGAGGTTGGCGCCATGATTTTTGTGGCTGTTACTTCTAGAGCTAAAGAATCTAACAAAAAAATATGATCAGCATGAACACCTAAATTTAGGTTCACATACCCCCAATAGTCTTGAAAACTAAACGTTGGAATTTTTTCTTTACATACCTTTAATAAGACTTCATCAATTCCCGCATAACTCCCAGAAATGCCCGTTAGCAAGACATCTGGCCTTAAGATGTTAGTGTATTTTGTCAGTTCTTCTTGAAACTTCTGAAGATAATCTGGGCTATCGAGCCCCTCTGAAGGAAGAGGGAGATGATAGATTCTTCCTTCCCTATCTTGTGGAAAAAGTTCCTGGGAAGGCCCAGAGATTAGGCAAGAAACCTCGATCTCATTATGATGGGATAAACACGCTTCATAAACGGGGTAAAGAGCGGTCCCTGATCCAAAATCGTTAGCTGATATAAGAAGTCTTTTCTTCATCAAAAAGAGATCGTTCTTTTCTCTTCGGTTGAGAGTCGAATCGCATCAATAATTTCAACAACACGTTTTCCATCCTCAAACTTAGGGCCTTGTTGGGCACCATTTGTTTTAATTTGATCAATAAAATAATTCACTTCATTGACATACATTTGATTGTAGTCCTTGCCTTCCATCAAAACTTCTTTCTTATTATCGATGGTTTCATGGATAATCTTGCGGGTGTGAATATCCCATGTTAATGTCCCTTCAGTCCCGCTGACTTGAAAGAATTCACGCCAAGGCCTCGTGAATAAGTCGATGTGAATTGAGACATTTAAATTAGATTTCATTGTAAAGATGAATTCGCCAAAATCATCTGTCTCAATTTCTAAATCGCTATGCTTTTTTGTAATACCAAATACAGACTCAATATCACCAAAAAACCACAGGGCCATATCATACAAATGGCTTTGATCGAGCAAAGTCCCTCCGCCCAGCTTCTTTTTCGCCATATAGAAGGTGCGATAGTCTTCATGGGGGTGCCAGTCTGGCAGATAAGTGGACATCTCCGCACGGGCATACAATAATTTTCCAATAAGCCCACTTTTGAGGAGCTCACTAAATTTATTAGCGACAGGATCAAACCGAAAACAGTAGGCTGTGAAAACAAAGTTATTATTTTGTTTTGCTTTTTCTTCCAGTTGTTTTGCAAAGCGACCATCGACGCCCAGGGGCTTTTCGATCATTAACGCTAGCTTGTGGTCGATGAGAGACAGAGCGTCTTCGTAATGCAATGAAGTGGGCGTTGCAACGATAGCGCCATCGTAAACATTCGCTGTCAGCGCATCTTCCCTTGTTGGGAAAACTTGATTGGCAAGAACGCCCAGGCTCACAATTTCCTTTCTTCTCTCTTCATTGGGTTCCACAACAAAAATGCCATTTGGTGAGCCCATTACAGATAATAGATTCTTAATGTGGCGTTTTCCAATGCTGCCACCACCTAACACTAGTATTTTCATTTTATTTTCCTTTCTTCATTTTTATTATTAAAAAGATATGCCTCAGCTATCTTCCAGTCGTGTTCTGTATCAATATTGACAGATCGCTCTCTGGGCATGACATACGTTAGGGTTTCATCATCAAAAAAACATTTGTTCTTGATGAACCATGGCGTTTTGACTACATATAAAGCTCCATTAATTTCATAAGGGATCGGCATATCTTGCGACCGGGTATGGTTTAAATCCTTAATAGAAATACCGCAAGGAGAAGCCAACCTCCCCTCCTCATCTCGCATAAAAAGCATCAAATGGCTTTTCTCAGATTCACACACGCTAATAACACTATCTTTGTTCTTTGAAAGGGCAAACTCGATAGCGCGGTCAATATCTTCTGTCGTCCGAAAGGGCGATGTAGGCTGGAGTAAGACAACCCAATCATACTTTTCTTCCAATGATTGCAGGGCATGAAGGACGACATCGTAGGATGTAGCATGATCTCCGGAAAGGGCATCTGGCCGGACAAAAGGCACATCACAGCCTTCTTTTTTTGCAATTTGAATGGCCTCAGGGTCATCGGTGGACAAGATCAGGCGATCAATATGTTTGGAGTGTTGAGCAGCTCTTATCGTCCAAGATATAAGGGGAGCATCCCCTAGAAGTCTAATATTTTTTTGAGGGAGCCGCTTGGAACCTCCTCTTGCCGTAATGATGGCTAAAACCTTGTCTTGCAAAGTTACCCCCGTCCTTGTTCTAAATTTATAACTTCACAAACAGATTGGCCATTTTCTGTTACAGCTGCCACGCCGACTCTTTGAATAGTGCTCCAACGTGGAGAAGAATATCCCCATGATGTTGATGATTCCATGGTCATATTATCTCGGTAAAACAACCCACCTTCCTCTTCAACAGCTAAGAACACATCTCCAGAGAAAACAGGTTGATTTGAAGAAGCTATTAGTACCTCATTCTCAACCTTAAGGCTGAGAGAAAGAGGAAGTTTTTCTTGTTGGTTGAGATAAAGTTTTGCCGCTTCAAGGGCATTCACATATCGCCACTCAACATCAGGATAGTCTGGTGAAATTTTTGTAATAAGCCTATGCATATGTTCAATTTCTGGTCTGATATCCCGCCGATCATGGTTGGTATAGGCAAGAACAGCAACGCCTGTTTCCCGGGCTTGATGAAAGGCAATTTTAACCTCTTCATCATCCAATCTGCAGCCTGGTGTTTTAATATCAAGGCATCTAAAAATGCTTCGTTTCATATTGCCTACTTTACGATAATCATAAAAACAAGGATTATAGGCTCCCCACGTCATAGGAGCATGGCGCCAATCACTTTGTGATCCCGCGGAAAACTCTGCATATTTATTATTCTGATTTGAATAGTCAAAGGGTATAAACCGCTCTAGCCAATGGCTAATATCGTTTCTTTCAATAACCCCCCCGGAGCGGAACAAGACGGGGAACCATTTTTTCTCAATAACTTTCCTGGCTAAAACCTGTTCATGAAAATCATTATTAGACCAGCTTGTATTATAATGAAGCGCATGGTGTGTGGGGGGGACGGTGTGAAAATGCCATCCAATCACATCATTATAAAAACGGTCTTTTAAGATGCGATGATAGTGATCCCAAACAGTATGGAATCCAAGGGCTTTTCTTCGAGGGTTATCTTTGTACCCGACGATATCGATAATAAACCAGGAAAAGGTATAAAGGCTTCCGTCCGGGCTTGCATGGGCCTTTCGGTACGCAGGATCTGTGGCTTGCAAAACCATTTTTTCAAGATCTTGCCAGGTTGATAGATAAGACAATCGGGAAGGGGAAAGATACTCTGCAACATCATTTTCCTGGCCGCCTAAGTCGATCTCTTTATTTTGTAAGGCTTCTAGGGTTTGTAGGGAAGGTGGAAGGTCCACATTTCGTTCTTTCCTTAACCTCTCAAAGGTTGCTTCTAAGCTTTCTTCAAGGGGGCCTTCCGTATCAACACAATGAACCACGTAGACAACAGGTTTTGACATTAGATTCCTTTATTATTCCTGGCAAAAACAAGAAAATCCCGGGATTGGGATGATAAATCAATATCCTGGGATTGGTTTTGTTGGGTACCAATTTCATGGTAATATACTAGGAAGTCTTCGATGATCAATTCCTTTGAAATAATTTCTAAAAAATCTTTTTCGTCAGAAATTATTTCCCTAAAAAAAACGTTTGTATTCTTGAAACCCATAGAAAGGGCTGCCAATCCATCTGGTTTCAGCAGGCGTTTCATTTCGATTAAGCAGGGATTGATGAAATCCAAAACATATTGGAAGACTCCATAGCAGACAATAATATCAAAAGTATTATCCGCAAAATCAAGTCCTTTAAGAAAATCCCCCGTTTGTAATTTGATATCTGGACCATATAGGTTCTTTCCTTGCTCAACGGCTGTGGGGCTAATGTCGATGCCAATGGCATCTATACCGTCTTGATGTAGATGATTTATGAATGCACCGTAGCCTGCACCAATATCAAGGATTTTAACCTTCTTCCCCATAAGATTGATTCTATCGATGACAAGGCGAAATTTAGGAGAATCAATTTGAAATTGACCAGGGTAAACATTATCAAAATTTTTATAGGCGCTCTCAAAGTCTCTGATCACTTTTTTGTTTTGAACATCAAATATATGCTTGTTATAGGTCATTGACTTTTCTCCTGAGGCGCCATGAGTCGCCTTCTTTCACCCAAAGATGAGGGGAGCGGAAACGGTTCGTGAGAGCGTTAAAGTAATTCCGGTCCATAATAGGGACTTCAAACTGCTTTGAGGCTTCTGGAAAATCCTCGGGAGGTAAGCTCAAATAGTCGAGTATTTCTTGAAAAAATCTCTCTGGAAATTCACCATCGTAGCGTTTCACCAGCGCGACCCCTTCTTCACGGGTAATGTCCCCAGAGCGAATTTCCTGGGCGGCATCATAAGATGCCCGACCAATCCCAAATTTAATATAAGTTGTAAAATAATGCAGATCATCAATTTTATCATCGATGCTATTGTATTTGCTATAAGTTCCCGGCGTTCGTTCCGGTGCTGCCTGAAAATTACTATGTTCCGTTGCGTAGTAATAGCAACTTTGAGGGTGCCACTCTAAGTAATAACCCAAATAATGGACTTTAATATTTTTTTCTTCTAAAGTACCAAAATCAATAGGTAAATAGGGGTTTAAATCGACGGCTTTTAGACCATAGTCTTCTTTTAATTGGGTGATAGATACACCCCCCAGATAAAGCTCTTGAGAATCACTGGCGTAGTAGGATTTATCACGAAGAGCGCTTAAGGTATCAGCTATTGGGTTCCCATACTCAGCTTCATTTTCACCATAAAAAACAAGCGGAATATTAAAAAGTGCGGCCATTTTTGGTGCATAAGATTTCTGGCCAATAATAAAAGGCTGGAACGGATGAAATAAGTTCTCTACAGCCAGTCGCGTCAGGAGTCTATGGATGCGCCCGTTGGGGGTGCATAAGTAGTTATCAAACCCGGCATGTGTCCAGGATTCAAAGTTTTTCCATCCCCAATCCGTATACATGTGAGGCGCCCACGTTACTGTTAAAGGATTCATACCATATTTGTGTTTAAGAACATGAGCTGCATAAAAGCTATCTTTGCCACCGGAACCGGGGACCAAACAATCATATTCCCCATTATTCTTTCGGTATCGGTCACATAATTCTCTTAATTGTTTATCCCGCTCTTCCCAATTGATGGTTGTCTTTTTTTGCTCTGCCAGCCTACAGGCGTCACAAATCCCCTCTTCATTGAAGCCAATCGTCTTTTTTAAGCTCTTTTGATTATGTTCATATTCCACGCAAGAATTGGGCCGCTGATTAGAAATAACACATTTTTTGCAATACTCTACGAGGGGGGGGAGGCCATACCAAGCTTCATGATCATGTTGATGGTTTACATTCTGATATGTGGGATTGGTCATATTTTAGATCTCTTTTTTGTAACTTTTAAGATGCTTTGATTAACGAGTTGTCCTGCGCCGTTGACTTGTTGGAATGAGTTCTCATTTGTTTGAATAGTCCAGGTTCGCATGGGGTCTTCTTGGTGGGGCGCTCGTGCAAAGGGCATTTTAAAATCAACCCACTCAAAGTCTGCCTCATGGCTTGATAACAGGTTTTCTATACCGACCTTAGAAAAAATATTCCACCCCTTTTCCCAAGAAGATGGAGAATTTCTGACGTCTCGGTATCGCATAATGACATCAATTGGAAACGTATTAAACTCACTCGTTATCAGTAAGATACCCCCTTCATTAACAGATGAATATAAATTCTCGAAAGGTTCTTTGAAATCATCAAATATAGAAAACGTACCTAAACAAGTAATGGCATCATATGTTGATTTTATACAATTTTTCTCTGTCAAAGAAGCCTCTATTGTAATGGCTTCTTTTATGTTTTCTTTTAAAATATTAAGAAGCTCTTTGTGAATATCTAAACCTGTCATGTGGATTTGTTTATCTGGTAATGAATTTTTTAAAAGATATAAGAAGCTCCCTTGAGCACACCCAGCATCCAAACATGAGAATTCTTGCTGGTCTGAAAAATGATCCCTTATTAAAGAGACAACTTTTTTGTGTATTTCTTTGGGGTTATCGATGGGGATATTGCAGTATATATTTTTATCTATATTGCGGCTGGAAGTAACTGGGAGCATTGGATCCTCTATGTTCAGGCTATTTCGTGAAATACTTTTTCACAATTATCTTGAAAATTATAACTAATTATTTGTTCAACTATCTTTTGTGCCGTTTTCCCTGTCCCGTAAGGGTGATCCTTTTTATTCACATCTTCCGAAAATTCAGATGAAATCGCTTGTTTAATGGATTGACGTATGTCTTGTGCATTAAAATTACAATCTATAATGGAGGATGTTCGAAGCCGGCCTTCTTGACGTCGGCCAATATTAACGGTTGGTGTTCCCACGATAGGAGCTTCGATAATGCCACTGGATGAATTTCCAACAATGGCACGCGCATTTTTTAAAGCAGATAGATATAGACTTCCAAGATTATCTACAGAAAAGTACCGTTTATCTTGGGATATCGCTTTTTGGAGGACGATCTCGTTGATTTTCCGACCTTTAGGGTCAGCATTTGAACTGGTCCACAAGATTTGATGATCCGGAAACGCATCTAAGGCGCTAAAAAGAGGCTCGAGTTGTCCTGCTACATCGTCATTTCCTTTTGTTTCAGGGTGAAACGTTATTAAAAAATAATTCTCTTCCAAAGGAATTTTTAGAGTATGCGCAAGCTCTTTCGTCGTTTTTTGAGGGGTCATTAAGACATTATCTACCGCTAGGGCACCAACATTAAAAACAGACCCAGGCTGCTCCCCCATTTGAATGATCCGCTTCTTGTAATCCTCTGTAGCTGCAAAATGGAGGGTGGCCATTTTGGTAATGCAATGCCTTATAGCATCATCAAAGGCCCCGTAGGTGAGCTCTCCTCCATGAATATGGGCGATGGGTATCCCAAAAATATGAGTTGCCGTTGCAAAACTCATCATTTCAAACCGATCACCCAGCAATACCACAAGATCAGGCCTTAAACGAGAGAGGATGTTTGAGTATTGAACCATTCCCAGGCCCATGGATGTTACAGTTGCAGCGGAATCATCAGATGATATCAACATGCTTGTCTTCTCGGTAATAGGATACCCATCAGCCTCAATAAGCTTCCACGTATTTCCAAACTCCTTGCTTGTATGCATGCCAGAGGCAATAAGTTGCAAATCAATATGATCTGATTGCTTTTGGAGTTCATTGAGAAGGGGGCGCAACAAAAAATAATCTGAGCGCGCACAGGTAAAAACGCAAATTTTCTTCTTATGTATCATCGCCCACCAAAAATTTCTCTTACCGCCTCTAAATCGCGGATATTCCCAATGTCTTGCCAATTCTCATAAATAGGAAAGACCATAACTTTTTTCTTATGATTAAGGAGTTGAGCGATTAAACAGGTCATATCTATCTTCTTATCTGTTTGAATTTCCGAGATTGTTTTGGGAGAAAGGACATATATTCCACAATTAATACAATAAGGGACTAAAGGTTTTTCCTCTAAAGATGATACATGACGATCTTCGTGGTTGATGACACCATAAGGTACCTTTAGCCAAATCTTTTGTATCCCAACTGTTGCATCAGCATCATCATTTACATGATAATCTAATAGCTCTCCGAAATTAACACTTGTTACAAGATCTCCATTTAAAATGATGATATTCTTATCAATCTTTTCTTTTTCTAATAATTTGAGAGAACCAGCAGTTCCAAGCTTTTTGTCTTCTTTTAAATAAGAGATGTTCACGCCCCACTTTTTTCCATCCCCAAAGTAACTCTCTATCATATCACCCAGATAGTTTATTGATAAATAAAAATTCTTAAATCCCTGATTGATGAGGTGAACAAGAAGACGTTCAATGATAGGGCTTCCATTAAGGTCAACTAAAGGCTTTGGAATAGTATTTGTGATAGGACGGAGGCGAATCCCTTCACCCCCAGCCATGATGACGACTGGATTATCTCGTGAAGTGATCGATAACAAGTCATCTTTTGAATAAACCCCCTTTAGTTCTCTTTTTTCATTTATGACAGGTATATATTTCAAATCAAGTGCAATAGCTTTTTTGAAAATCTCTTGACTAGGCGTGCTTTGGAATACTGTAACAGGATTGTTATTAATAACTTTCTGCACGTTATCATTTAAGTCAATATTTTTTAAAATGCCACGACGGATGTCACCATCTGTTATGGTTCCCATAAGTATATTGTCTTGACTTGCGACAATTGCAATTTGTGCCCTATTTTTTTCAAAAAGACTCATAACACCTTTGATGGTCTCACCTTCTTGAATAACTAATTTTTTCCAGTCTTTCATTGATTAACTACCCTGCCAAATATTTCCGGCCTTGATGAAAGAATTTTCAGGAACAGATGTGCTTTGAATGATAACCGAAGAAGCCCCTATATAGGAACAGTTTCCTACCTTTGCACCACCCAATATGATCGAACCAGGGGCAATATGAGAGCCTGCTCCAATATAGGCATCGTGTTCAATAATGGCTCTTGTGTTGATAATGGTATCTTCTTCGATGCATGAAAAGCTATTGATCACAGCTCCTGCCAGAACGTGAGCCCCAGGATGTATTTTAGAAGTAGGGCTGATAATGGCTTGAGGATGAATGATCGTGGGGAAAATAGCCCCATAGGCCTTGTATGCGTGAATTTTTTGGAAGCGTTCTTTTAAAGAATCAGCATTTTTGCCGACGATACTCATGGCAAATTGTGATTTTTTAGAACACAGTTCTTTCACCTCTACCTCTGAAAGCCTTGGAATAGAGAGATTTTCCAACCAATCGATAGGAGTTAAGTCACTGTACCCTAAAATTTTTCCACCGCGTAACATAAGGCAGTCAACGATAACCTTGCAATGGCCGCCTCCCCCGATAAGGTAAATAGGACTCTTTACATCTAATTCCATAAAAACCTCACAATGGATCTCCTGGTTGATAGTCTTTTGATGCAGAGCTTCCCTTAATGTCCCAAAAATGGATAGGAGATGTTTTGTTTTCAGGGCGTAAACAATCTATTTTATCTTCCGTCAAAATATCTCCCTGTTTTATAAGTCCTTTAGCATACATACTTTTTCGCACAACTCTGGCTGTATCTCTTTCATTACCTTGAGGGACCTTAAGGCCATCACCAAGAGCACTTTCAATTTCTCTCACCTCCCAAACCATTCTCTTTAGCTCAGTTGGTGTCAAGGATGCTTTATGATCTGGACCAGGCAGATTTCGATCCAGCGTAAAGTGTTTTTCAATAATTTTAGCGCCCATGGCTGTAGCTGCAACGGGAATATGGGTCCCTAAGCTATGATCCGAGTACCCAACAGGGATAGAGAATTCATTTTCAAGGGTTGTCATGGCTCGTAAATTTATCAGTTGAGATGGGGCAGGGTATTCGCTTAAGCAATGGAGTAAAGAAACTTTTTCAGCAATAGACCCGAAATTCTGGTCTGAAGAATAATCAAGAAGATCTCTTAAACTTAAAGGGTCTTCTCGTCCTTTTTCATAACCCCATTTAAGAATTGATAAGGCTATCCTGACCTCGTCGAGCGTGGACATACCCGATGATAAGATGACGGATAGGTCGGCCTTAGCAGTTTCTAGGAGAAGAGGGCCATTTGTTAAATCTCCTGAGGAAATTTTAATCATATTGAGGCCAAGAGACTTTAAAAAATGAAGAGAATCGAGATCGAAAGGCGTCGATAAAAACTTAGCGCCATCTTTTTGAAGGGCGTATTCATATAAGTCCTTAAAATCGCTTTCTTTCAGTTCATAACTTTTGAGCATTTCATATTGAGATTTTTCAGCTTTTAAGTTGTTCTTTTGATAAACAGCCATAGGGGCGTCTTTTTTAACCAAGGCGTCTACTTTGAAAGTTTGAAATTTAACGTAATCTGCGCCGACTTCACAAGCCACATCAATCATTTCTTTTGCAAGTTCTATATCACCATTATGGTTCACACCACATTCGGCAATAATGATTACCTTTTGTTTAGGGTACATATGAACTTTCCATATATTTCATTAACGTATCTTTAACATACATGAGTTCATTATCTGTAATGGAAGACGAAGATGGTAAAATTAAAATTTTATCCCAGATACGTTCGGATACATCCTGTTTTGTTTGAGGATAATCCTTATAGGGAGCTTGTTGATGGATTGGTTTCCAAAACAACCGTGATTCGATGCTATTTTCTCTTAAGAAGCTTATAACTTCTTTAACCCGCCCTTCTGGCAGAAATATGCCAGACAACCAACATGAACTCTCGTACCGCTGACTTTGAGGAAATAGAGTAACATTCTTTATTGTTTTGAAATGCTGATTATAAAATTCCCTAATATATTTTTTTCTTTGAATAAAGGTTTCGAGCTGCTCTAACTGAGCGCAACCAACAGCGGCCTCAATGTTTGTCATTCTGTAATTATAGCCAACAACATCATGATCGTAATCGGGACCAACTCGTGCTGTGGTTGAGAGGTGCCGCGCTCTTTCCATTAAGTCTTGTCTATGGCCGACAATGGCGCCACCACCACCACATGTTATTGTTTTATTGCCATTAAATGAAAAAACGATCAAATCTGAATTTGTCGAACCAATTTTTGCATTGCCATAAGTAGCCCCTATTGCAGCTGCTGCATCAACGACAACAGGCAAGTTATATTTTTTTGCTAATCGATCAATATTTTCCATGTCTGCTGGTAATCCCAAAGCATAAACAGGAACAATAGCTCCTACGCGGCGCTGGGTCGCTTTGTGAAATAGGGTTCCCTCTTTATAAAAAGTATCAGATTCTAAAATTTTTTCTAAAAGAGTTGCATCTAAATTCCAGTCTTTTTCGCTTACATCTACAATCCAGGGAATGGCTCCACAATGCCGTACGGCATTTGCAGTTGCAATAAAAGTGAAGGAAGGAATGATGACAATATCGCCCGGCCTAACTTGAACCGTAACCAGCGCCAAATGGAGCGCACAAGTCCCTGAAGAAATCGCCAAGGCATAAGAAGCTCCTGTCTCTTTTTTTAATGCTTCTTCAAACTGGGTAACAAAAGGCCCAACTGAAGACACGAATCCGTCATCAATACATTGAGTTAAATACTTTTTCTCGTTTCCCGTAAGAGATGGAATAGCGCTCAGTATTATTTTAAGTCTCCTTGGCTAAATTGGTTATCTCTATACCACTCAAAAGTTCTTTTCAGCCCCTCATTCAAACTTATTTGAGGTTCATAATTTGTGATAGCGATCAAGGCTGTGGTTTTTGGGACTCTCCGTGGGGGTGAACCTTGCGTATCTGGCATAGATTGTACAGATATTTTCTTTCCTGTTGTTTGCACGATCTGTTCTCCCAAATCTTTCATTGAAATTTCAGGAGCTTCTACGCCTAAGTTGAGGGCTATGTTTTTTTCCGGACCCATCATTAATTTGATAATATAATTTACGGCGTCATCAATGTAGCAGAATGTCCTTTTATGTGTTGGGGAATATACCTCAAGAGCACCATTGTTATCTAAATAGAACGCTTTCTTCAAAAGTTGTGGGATAACATGTCTATTTCCCATCCGAGGACCATATATATTATGTGGTCTCAAAATTATGTATGGTATACCTGCATGTCGACATAAAGCTTCCCCATATATTTTAGAGAGCATATAGGAAGTTCTGCCATTTTCAAGGGGTGTAAGGGTAAGTGGGGTTTCTTCGGAGGTTGGAAAATCCAAAGAATAATGCTGCAAGGTACCCGCATAAACCTCACTTGTCGAAGTAAAGATTAACTTTTTTAATTTTTTTTGTATTTTTCCAATTTCTAAAGCACTTATGGTCATCCAAGCGTTTTGTTTCATGACTTCATATGGGTTTTGAGTTACATTTTCAACCCCGAGGAGTGCAGCTAAGTGAAAAATATAGTCATAATCTGTATCGGGCTTAAAACTCGCCCCTAAACTAGATAAATCATGCTGAAAATATCGATGGGAGGGGTTTTCAAAAAAACATTGATCGTTTAAATCTTGGGTTTTTAAATCCCTATAATCGACTATATCAATGAATACACCTATCCCCTGTATCTTTTGGGCTAAATGAAACCCAATAAATCCCAATCCACCTAAAATTAGTACCTTCATTTATCCTCGAAACTATGCTTTCCCGCGGCCAATAACAAATATATTGTGATCTTTTTCGATCAATTCTTGTATGCTACCCTCACTCAAAAGGCGACAGGCATCCATAATCAAAGGCTGGCTTTGGCCTAACCACTCACTTATGTTGAGTTTTTTATAATTTTGATGCGCCACCCCGAATATAACTGCATCAAATTCTGCAGGGTCAAGTTGGTGAATATTGGTTTCAACTTGAACATTTGTCTCAGGCCATCTTTCAACAAGGGGATCATGGCAAATTACAGTTGCTCCTTGAGCAATCGCCGCGCGATAAAAAATCTCAGCGGGTGAGTATCGCGTATCTCCAATATCCTCTCGGTAACTGATACCCATCAATAACAGTTTTTTGTTATGCAAACTGCCAAGTTGTTCTTGGACTCGCTTGAGGCAGCGAAGCGGCATTTGTTGGTTAACTTGAACGGCAAGCTCACAAAATGGAAATTCAAACCCCTTTAGATTTAAGATATTTTCGCTTCCTAATGAAGCATATAAGGGATCTTTTGTGAGGCAGTAGCCCCCAACGCCAAACCCAGGTTGGCGAATGTTGGAATGTGTCGGACGCAGTCTTATAGCATCAACAACTTCATTTAGGTCAATACCGAGCTTTTCAGAAAATTCAGCCCATTCTTCAATGAGAGCTATGTTAATGGCGCGGTAGCTGTTTTCGAGAACCTTAGCAATTTCAGAGGCTTCAAGGGTCTTTAACCTTGTTAAGGGCCATTCTTTGGCATTGATGACCCGAGATAAAAAAAGTTCACATAAATCCGCTGATTTTTCGTTATATCCAGCGTAGCAACGATAAAAGTCTGTAATAGATTTTAAATAATCTTTTCCTGGCATGACGCGTTCATAAGAATGGCACAAAAGAATATCTTCTGGTTTGTGACCATTTTTTAGAAAACCCTCCTGAATAATAGGGAGAATAATATTACGACATGTTCCTGGAGGCACCGTTGTTTCAATAATTACCAGACATTCCGGAGACATTCTTTCAGAAAAAATATGGATTGCTTGCTTAAAGTCATCCAGCAAAAAATTCTTATTTGGATCCGTTAGGGAGTCAATGCCAAAGGCGATGCTCACAATAATATAATCAGCTTGCTTAAAGACGTCAGGATCGCATGTAGCCGTTAAATTACCCTGTTGATGTGCTTTGCGCGTTGCTTCCTGTAGTTCATGATCGGTTGTTGGGAAAGGGAATATGCCTTGATTCAGCGAATCAACCCTCATTCTTCCTAAGGGGTTATCGAGATCGACCCCAATAACGCGATAGGCTGGGGTTTCTTTATTTGCCATAGCAGAGGCCGTTGCAACTGCCATAGCGCTACCAACGAATCCCAAACCTTGTATACAAACAGTTTTCATATATTATCTATTTCAAAAATTTCTATTCTAAACCTAAAAGCCATTTGTTTTTCTGTAAAAACATCGCTCCAATTCGAAAAGAGGGCACACCCTTTTTTCGCTCTTCTTCTAAACCAACATGGGACCAAAATAGATTCTGCAAGGTTATTTCTTCTTCAGATTCTTGCCATTCACCGTTCAATCGACGATGCATTTCTAAAGCTAAATCTCTAATTTCTTCGGATGTATTCTCAATAAGCTCAATATTGTTTTCCACAAATAGCTCTGTTCTATTAAAATATGCCATTCCCCGGTTAACAATTTCTTTTGCGCTTAAAAAGCGTTTCTCGTCCTTGCACCAATATTTCTTAAAGATCATGAGATCGTAAGGAGCACAGGCTTCGTAAACATTGCAAAGCATTGAAACGACGTTTACATAGGCAACAGGCTTTCGAAAAAGGGCAGCAACGGTAATGGGTCCAGTGCTTGCGCTTAAGAAGAATTTGCATTTTGATAAGATGAAAATATCCATAAAATCGGTACGATAATTTAGAGCATAATCAATAATACGAGAATGGTTAACGGGTAAGTCCTCTGCGTGGGTGACCCCCATGCGTAAGCAAAAATATCCTATTTGAGCAAGTTCCTCTATAGCATCTTTATAATGCTTTACGGATGTGTCTCGATAATTATGGTAGCTTGTATCACATTTGTGAAATCGCTGCTTCAAATACTCGGCTTCTCTATTCATGAAAGGAACGATAGGTCCATCGATGCCCATTTTCTGAAGTTGTTCCTGCCCAAATTTTTCTTCTTCTTTAGTAAACGATATATGGATTTTACTCTTCCAAACTATACCATGCCTATCCGTGCTCTTATCCATGGGTAAAATGTGCGGTTCATGTCCAGGAAATACCTTATTTAAGGTATCTAGATATTTTGCAAAACTGAAAATAGGAAGCCTACTTCTATTCCACATTTTTGCTAATTGAGAGTTAGCTACTACATAGGACTTATCTGGCAAGGCATGGTAAAAGAGATCTAAACAACGTTTTTTAGGTTGGCCAACCTTCCATTCTTTTTTACAAAGATAAATTTCTTGGTCAATGGCTAAATGCCCAAAAGAAGCAGATTGGATAGGAGAAAATCTTATTAAAACGATGGGTCTAAGTCCCCTTATGATCATTGCAGGTAGGAATGCTAAACCTATTAAAGCAAGATTCTTCAGTTTCTTTATGACAGCTTTGAAACCATTATTTCGTATCTCTATAAAGTGGCGTGTTGGGTTTAGCCACTTTTTCAAATCATTAGAGATTGTTTGCATCTTCTCAATTTCTATTTTCATGTATTTGATCGTTTAAGGTTTTTTTGAGTTAATTCTTCATATTCGAACTGATCTATTAATTCTCCTTCAGACATCATGATCACTCGATCACATTTCTTTAGTGTTGTAAGACGATGCGCAATCATAATAACAGTGCGATCTTGGCTAATGGCATGGATTGTTTCCATGAGTCGAGCTTCTGTTTCGTTATCCAGAGCTGCTGTTGCTTCATCAAAGATAAGGACGTCTGGGTTGCGATAGAGGGCACGCGCAATAGCAATCCGTTGCCTCTCACCGCCTGAAAGTCGGATCCCTCGCTCACCGACAATGGTTTTTGTGTCCTCAGGAAGCGACTTAATAAGCTTAGTAAGCTGGGCCGCCTCAATGACTTTGGTTAACTGGACTCTATCAATATTTTCAGGACTTATACCAAAAGCAACGTTTGCTTCAATTGTGTCGTCTAATAAATAAATAGATTGAGGTACATAACCGATTTCTTGGTGCCATTGGTAAGAGTTAACGGGGTATTGATTGTCACAAAGGATGCTTCCTGCATAAGGCTTTAATAACCCTAAGATTAAATCGACAAGAGTTGATTTTCCAGATCCCGTTTCGCCAACAATCCCAATGCATTCACCTCTTTTAATAATGAGATTAATATTTTTTAAGGCGTCATTGGGGCTGTTGTTATAGCGAAATGAAACATTATGAATGCTAAGAGATTGAAAAAATTGGAAGTTAGGAATATCTTGATAACTCTCTTTTTCAAAAGCTAGATGATATTCTTTATGTACACGTTCTATTGCAGGAATAGCTGATTTGAAGGTATTTGTCTGACTAATAATGCGGTTGAGAGCCGGCATCAAGCGAAAAGCTGCATAAAGATACCCTCCCAAAATTCCCATCATTTCTTGCATCATACCATTTGTAAGAAATAGATATGAGATGGCTACAACAAATAGGCCAACAAATAAAACCTCTATAACCATTCGTGGCAGAGCATTGGTCGCTAATTGAATAGCCTGGACTCGGGCCTTGCGCCGGGCATGGATTTGATACGCATTTATAAAAGCATCCCTTTTGCCATTGAGAATAATCTCTTTAAAGCCATGAAAAAATTGATAAAGATTTTGTGAACATTGCATCGAGGCTTCTTGCAAATGTTGCCCCCACCGATAAAAAAGCGGCAATACGAATTTGCTGACAACAAGTGTAAAGACGGTGCCAATTCCGAAGATAAATATTGCAAGTGATGGATTCATATAAATGATCATAGAAACAAGACAGAAAGCAACAATGCTCTCAGACAAGATGGCGGCCAGAGTTACCATGCCTGCTGAAAAAATGAACTCCACATCTCCCCCAACAATAGCGGCATTATAGGAAGAATTTCGGGTAAGATAGAAGCTATAATCAATTTCTGCATAGCGTTGTAGGATTTTATTTTTGAAATGATAACACATTTTTTGGATAGAGAAATTTTGATAGAAGGTTTCTATAGCAGCGACGATATTTTTAATTAGATAAACAATTCCGAATATCACAGCAATATACAATATAACATGGTTAGGCGTTAAATTTTCTTTAAATCCGACTACATTCAAATAGTGTATGCCAATTTCTGGTTGATTTAAGACTTGAGCAAAAATAACAATGATTGTTGCTGCGACGATCTCTAGACAAGACATGCATAAAGCAAATCCTAAAATTCCAAGCCATTGAAGTTTTTCAGAGCGAGTGAGTAGAAAGAAAAGTTTTTGTACACTCGAGAAAATTGATGGAATTTCTAAAGATGAAGTTAACTTTTTAGTCATTTAAACCTAAATATTTTTTGATAAACTGGGTACATATTTCGAAAATTATGGTATCAAATCCAAGATCTTTATAGATAACTCGAAAAAAACTTAAGAGTTTAACATCACTATACAAGCGATACATTCAAGTTAAAGAAAACTATTTTTACAGCGTATCCATTTTTTCATAAAACATATGTGCCTTAGGAAAATGATAACCGAAGATTTTGATGCACATTTCATCGAGTTGTTCATATGAAAACTGTGGAGAGTATGATAATTCTTTAAGCAAAATAAGTGCTTTTCTCTCCAGATACCTGAATAAAGGGTTGTCTTGATAAAGTGAAAAATTAATTCCCTTTTCTAAGCCTTTTATTAAAAATTGGAAGGCTACATCTGTAGCCTTATTCTGAAAAAGAAACACAGATAGATAAATAATATTTTGTGCAAGTAAGTTTAAGTTTTTTTCTGCAAAAATTATTTCTGGATCCTTGATCCAAATACCATCTGTTGAAACAAGATATCCATATTTATCGTTAAGCGTATAAGGTGAACATGCGATTCCTTTGCCATCGTACTCCAAATTCACAAGTTCAAACCCATAAGATGATAGATAGTCATTTATATCAGCGAACATAGGAGCATTTTTGAAAACCCTGCGAAATGAAACTTCGGACCTTACACCCAAAATATTATTCTTGAGTTGCTTTTCAGCCCCACACAAAACGTCAAGCTCAGAACCTTCTACATCAAGCTTAAGAAATTGGGCTTTCTCTTCTTTAAAGACGTTATCCACGGTATCTAACTTAATAGAATGCCGCTCACGTACCTCAAATTCCACTGTCATATGGTCAATTTTTGAAATACTATCCTGTTGGACTTCAAAAAGTGAATTTAAGGCTTTGTGAGAAAACTCATTATACTCATGAATTTCCTTGTTACGACTCAATCCTAGATGATGGATTTTAATATTTTCATGGTTTTTGTACTTATTTTGGAGGCGTTCGCATTCAGCTTGATCAATATCAAAAAGATGAAATTCACAAAGATCTTTCAATTCTTGCCAGCTTGGATGGAGCCCATAACGAGCCCCAGCATCAATTATGAGTGGATGCAAAGGATAACTCATTTTTCTTAAGCTTTAAGCTTTTTGGGAAGATTTTGCATATACTCACCTCCATGGTTTGTAACGGCTACTCTACCAAAATATTGATCAAATAAGTCTTCGAATGACAAATTATACTCTTCATTTTTCTGGTATGCCCGTGGAATACCAAACATATCTTCACGATTTATGACATCCAACTTTTTAACCAGCTTAAACCCTAAGTCTTGGAGAACATTGTCATAATTAAACGTGTGTCTATTCGGTTTTAGCTTATTACTATCTCGGATATAAAAATAACCTCCATTTTTCAAACATCTAACTGTGTTGTGTAATAACCAAACAATTCCAGCAGGTGATACTTCGTTAAGAACGAAAGTAGCCGTTGCCAAATCAACTGATTTATCCCCCAGCATAGAAAAGTGCCATGAAGGCAGATGGAAAAAGGCGTATTTCTCGATGGATGATAAGTGCTCTTTAATTTTACTTTCAGAAACTCCTAGAGTCTCAGCATTAATCAAATCATAATACGGGTTAGTAGCATGAGAAAGGTATCTATAAATAAGCCGTTGCACGGCATACATATAATCATTTGCTTCCAAAGCTATATAAGATGAATTTAAAATCTTATTACTATAAATTGCATGAGTCCCTAGGCCTGGGCCAATATCTAAATGCACTGGTTTATTAGGTAACTCACTTAGAAAAAGTTCATTAAATGAAAAATCTTGTGTTCTAGCCAATGCAGTACACTTAATATTATTTTTAATTCTTTTATCTATCTCTAGAGAGGGGAAAAAATGACTTACGACCTTTTCAAGTGTTTCATTAAGGCTATTAAAACATTCATCATGTTGTTTTGATTTTTTTAAGACTTCAGGTGATTCATATTCTTCATAATACATAGATAAGCATTGTAAAATAGCATATTCTTGCTTCAAAAAACTATGTCCATCCATCCGCGATCCATCCACCCACGAGAATGGGTTTCCTATTCTGCTCCACCGATCATCAAATACCCAGCGCTGACTTAACATTGCTTTTTCTAATGAGTTAAAAAAATCTTTCATAAAAATTTTATCCTTTTATATGTTCTCTGTTATTAATACGGACCTTTAAAATTATCTTCTATCACAATGTCTTCTAACGATGACACATCTTTGTTCAACATTAACAAAACCTCTTTAGCAATTGTGGAGGCATTGGGATAAAAAACATCTTCCAGAGACTTTGAGACAGGCGTAGGACAGTCTTGCCAGGCAAGTCTTTTGACAGGTTGTTTTAAATACTGAAACCCTTTTTCTGCGCAAATGGCAGCAACTTCACTGCACACGCCAAACATTTTCCATCCATTATCAATGACCAGAATGCGGCCTGTTTTCTTCAAGGAAGTTAGGATTGCCTCCTCATCAAACGGGCGGATAGACCTTAAGTCTATCACTTCTGCTTTTATACCTAATTTTCTTAAGGATTCCGCTGCAACAATAGCTTCCCTTGCCATTTGAGAAACAGCGATTATGGAAATATCACTTCCTTCACAAACAATGTTCGCTTTCCCAATGGGCACAGAAACACAATCCTCATCAACCACGCCTGACGTTTCGTATAAAGAACGATGTTCTAGAATGATCGTCGGTGTATTCCCTTGAAGAGCTGAAATCGTTAATCCTTTTGCGTCTTTTGGAAAAGCAGGCATAACCACATGAAGACCTGGGAAATATCCTAAAATGGTGTGAAGGCTTTGTGAGTGGGTAGCACCTTGCCCCCAGCCCCTGCCAATAATTCCTCTAATGACAATCGGCAAATTACCCGCATTTCCTCCATACATATATTTCCACTTGGCCGCTAAGTTTATAAGCTGATCAAGCGCTAGAAACATAAAGTCATTTCGAAGATGAATAATAACGGGGCGTTTTCCCATCGCGGCTGCTCCAATAGCAATGCCGGTGAGGGCATTTTCCATAGCAGGTGTATCAAAAATTCGCTTTGAACCATATTTCTCGATTATTTGATGGGTAGTTCCAAACACAGCTGAGGAGTAGTCCACACCAATACCAGCGATAAAAATAGAAGGATCTTGTGCCATACACTGAAGATAAGCTTCTTCGAGAGCATCCTTATACTTCATAACTTTATTGCCAACGAGGCTCTTTGCAGATAATAGGGAGGATTGCATCATAAATCTCAATAAATATTGTTTAAAATAGCCTCAGTAGCAGGCCAGGGAGACAGCTGTGCCTGTAGAACAGCATCACGCACTATTTTCTCATAATAAGCATGGTATGTTTCCTGTTCTGTCAAAGAAACAATCCCATTTTCACTCAAATGTTTACTCATCAAGGCTATTGGGCACCGTTCTTGCCATTGTTCGATTTCTTCTTGAGTCCGATAAGTGCGGTGGAGTTCATAATCAAAATAGGGCCCAACATGCTCAAGCCATCGATAGGTATCACACTCTAAAAACACTGGGCCGTTCCCTTTTCGGCATTCCTCGACAGCCTTTGAAGCAACAGTATGTACAGCAATCACATCATTACCATCAACCTTATAAGATGGTATGCCGAAAGCCTTTACACGATCCACAAATTCTGTTCCTGGTTTTTTTCTAATATCTAACTTCGTTTCTGTAGAATAGAGATTGTTTTCACAAACAAAAATGACAGGCAGTTTTTGAATTGCTGCATAGTTTAGTGACTCATAAACGATACCTTCATCAAAGGAACCATCTCCAAAAAAAGTAACTGCAACATTAGGCTTCTTATCCATTTTAAACGACAATGCGGCTCCCACAGCCACGGGGATCATTTGCCCAAGGATAGCACTGGTTGCAACAACACCTGCTTGAGAATCTGTTAAATGAACAGAGCCCCCTCTTCCTTGAGAACAGCCTGATTCTCTGCCATAGAGTTCAGCAACAAAGCGATTAAGATCTCCACCTTTAGCAAGGTAGTGATTATGGCATCTATGATGACTAAAAATGACATCTTCTTGACGAAGAGCTGCACAAACGCCAACTGCTGACGCCTCTTGCCCAATACCAAAATGCACAGGAGTCCTTATTTCTTGAAGTTTATAGTGATCTGCAAGAATTTGCTCCGCATAACGAATCAAGAGCATCTTTTTAAACAACTCAATCATAAGATCTTTTTGCATGCCCTAACTTTCTAAAATCGTCCAATCGTAGTCACCTTTATACCCAGCCTCTTCAAAAACTTCTAACCATTTTTCTGGATAATCATGAAATTCAGCCGTCAGAACCCATTGCTCAAACATTGCTTTTTGTTCGTGGGTTTCATAAGAATCGACTTGAACAAAGGACTTACCTTTCCCCACACGCTCAATTTCTTGAAGGGCTTTAATAACTTGCCCCCTTCCCAGGTTATGGAGCGTATTCATAGACAAAACCAGGTCAAAACTCTTATCGGGAAAAGGCAAACTCATCGCATTTCCTAAATGCAACCTACCAATCACATCTGATGAGCAATTTTTTAAAGCATATTCTGAAATATCAAGACCAAAAACCTCAATACCAGGACACATGTCCTTTAAATCTTTAACTAAAAATCCTTTGGCGCACCCAATATCAAGGACACGCATACCCGCTTTAAGGGAATAATGATCGATAATGTCTTTTGCAACAGGGATCCATCGGCCATCGTAAGAATAACCGCCATAACCATGAGATCTTGAACCATCAAAATATGCGTGCCCAAATTTCTTGGACTCAGCAACAACGGCTTCGTTTTTCTCAGTATGCCTTGCTTTTATATTTCTTTTAGAAGAAGGCAATGATTTTAATAAATGAGTTTGAGGCATATTTTTATGAAATCCAACATTGGAGAGAATTTTTCACTGTCCATGGCTCAAAACCATACTCTCTTGCTCGATCAAAATTGATCGTGAAGGATTGTTTATCATGATCAATAAGCTTAACTTTTGGTTGATATTTTAAAAGATTGGCCATGAAGAATATGCACTCTTTAATACTTATTGTTTCTGTGCATCCTAGGTTCACCACATGCGATCCTGCTTTTTGAACTCCAAGAATATTAACGATATAAGAACAGAGATTCTCTACGTGGATACAATTATTAAAGCCAGAATCTGGGTTATAAATGTCGATTTCTTCATTTTCAAGGAGTTTTTGGTAGACCTTGGATAGCCAATGTCTTGTGGCCCCTTTCCCAATAATTGCCGGCAATCTCAAGCTAAAAGATACGAAATCATTTGCTGTATCTTTTAAAAGCATCTCTCCCGCGAGCTTACTGAGGCCGTAGGGGGATGGATTCATTATAGAATGGTCTTCAGTCAAAACGGCTTCATTAACGTCGCCGTAAACACTCACGGAAGAAGCATAGATGAAATGACTGACACCAACCTTTTTGGAAAAATTGATAAGAAGCCTCGTTGATTCAGTATTGTTAAGAAAAAGGTTGTTCACACTGTAATCTGGCGGCGAAGTAACAGCCGCCAGATGAACAACTGCCTCTATGTCTTTTGGTAAATCTTCATACGTAGAAGAGCACGATAAATCACCAATCAACTGATTTTTACTCGTTGAACCAGTCCTGGTAATACCATAAACTTCATACCCATATCCCTGAAGAAGAGGCATTAAGCTCTTTCCTACAAAGGACCGGGAACCTGTCACTAAAATTTTCATTTTGCTTCTTGAGTGCCTTTTAACATTCGCTGAATGCCATCATTCAGGTCCATAAAACGAAAATCAGGAAAGGCACGATAGAGATTTTCATTATCAAAATACCGATGAGTTATGGCTGAAGAGCGTGGCTTTTGAATGATTGTCACATCTGAATTTAAAGATTTTTGGATACTTTTAGCAATATCGAAGAAAGAAACTGTGGGCGCAGGACACATATTCAAAGTTCCCGTGCTTTTATGGCGTAAGGCTTTTATTGTTAACTCAACCACATCGTCCACAAAAACATGGCTTCTTTTTTCTTCTCCTCCCCCAAATAAAGTGATTGTCTGCTGGTCGAGTGCTTCTCGTAGAAAACGATTTGGTCCATAAGAATTATGGGTATCACCTGGACCGAAGATGAGCGTTGAACGTAAGATTCCAAGAGGCACAGAGAGCGTTTGAAAGAGTTTTTCGCGCGTCAAATGCATCAGACCGTATAAATCTGAAGGACACAAGCATGAATCCTCCCGTAATAATTCCGAGGTCATAGGGAAAATAGCTTCTGAACTAAATAACAAAACATGTCCAACGGGTTTTTGTTGCAAAGCCTCAAACACATTTCTTGCAAGGGCGATATTATCTTGGAAGGCTTGGATTCCCTGACCTTTATCGGGTGTAATTGCGCTCAAGAAAACGAGACTATCATTTTCTTGAAAATGACCTTTCAAAAACTCTACAGCGTGAGCACTCCCCAGGTCACAATCTTTCCGTTCAATCCCTAACATATCTATATTTTTTGATTGGAGGGATTTGGCCAATCTTTTCCCGACAACACCGCCTGATCCAAGGACAATGACGCGACCAGGGGATTGGGGGTTTTCATAAGCGTGCTTTAACATATCTGTTTTCCTATTTGGTAAATTTTAGAGTCACCATTTTTCTGTTTTATCATTCCATAAGGATCAATAATGTCTCCGGAAAAGGTCTCATAATTTATTTTAGAAAAATCTGCCCAAGGCGTCATAATGGCTAATAGGGTAGAATTTTTAATAACATCCTCGGCCGTTTTACAAAGATTGACGTGATCGTGGCCTTTTAAGCTTGCAACGGCAGGATCATAAGCGTACACGGGATGACTCTTGCTCATTGATTTTAAAAACTTAAGGCTTGCGGAATTTTTTAAAGAATGGGTGTTTTCTTTGTATGTTAAACCTAAAATACCAATTTTTTGATTTGTACTCGACTCACAATGCTGTTTTAAAATACGTAGCCCCCAATTTAAACGATAGGCGCTGTCTTCCAGCTCTACATCAATGAGTTTCGCAAAGCATCCATGGTTAAAGGCAATTTTTTGAATCGTTGCCAAATCACGCTCCAGATTCCCACCTGCTAAGCCCAAGCCAGGTTTTAAGTAGGCATAAGGCCCAATCCGTTTATCTAAACGCAAAGTCTCAGCTATATCTTCCCAATCAGCGCCAACATGTTGGCAAATTTCAGCAAGTGTGTTCGTTGTGGTAATTGTTGAAACTAAATACAAATTAATAGAAATCTTCGCGAGTTCAGCGCTCTCGTAATTCATAACAAAAATAGGACAATTAAACTTTTTTAAGTAAGTTTCATAGGCTTGTGGAAGTTTCTTGGTCTTCTCACTATTTCCAATAATAAAACGTTCTGGAAATAAGGCTCTTTCCACGGCCTTTCCAAATATCAACGTCTCAACTTGATAAAACAGCCGCTCTTGAGGAAAAGGGACACTACGTGTAAAGCCAGGAGGAACTTGGCTCAGAATCACTAAAATGGCAGAGTCTGATAGATGAGGGAGCATCTCTTCAATCTGCTTACTAATGATACTAAGATCACTCGTTCCTTGATCATCTGTTGGAACGTCAATGGCCAAATAGACAAGCTCACATTGGCTAATATCCGTCAAATTGCTTGTAAAAGTAAGATGAGCTTTATTTTTATCTAGCAACCTTAAAAGATCCGGTTCTTGAATGCTTAAAGTTTCTGGTTTACCCTTCTCGAAAAGATGCTCTTGCGCATAACAAACAACTTTAAAGTCACCTCCACATTTTTCAGCCGCAGAAATAGCCGATACATAAGAAAGGTGAGAAGCACCCACAAAACCAACGGTAAAAGTCATCTAAAAATTCCTTGAAATCCACGCATCGTTATCAATATTGGTTCCATGACCTTGGAAGCATAAATTTACAAAATGCTGATATTCTAATTCCCAGGTTGGGTCTAACTGGGTCAAGGTTACGGAGTCTTCGCTTGGTCGACCACTGGGCAAAATTCGTTTCCGGGTCGTGAACGTACTCGGGCCCCATTTGCATAATGAATCAATATGCGCTGATCCATTTTCCCCATAAATATCGCACGTAAAGTGATTGCGCCAGCTCAGGAGAGTCATTTCTAACTGAGCGTAGGGCGTTCCCTCAGAATGAATAACAACATGGTCAGGCGCTTTGTTTTCAAAATTATTTGTCGCAATTTTCTTAAAAACCCTTTGCGAATCGTCAAACCAAAACAAAAATGTATCTAAAAGATGGGATCCTAAGTCTTGGATAACGCCTAAATCTTTATCTCGCCAAGGCGAATTCCGCACATCCCGCGCTGTACCATTTCCATAAAACATCCGACAGGTATAAATTTTTCCAAGCTCGCCACTCTTTATATAATCCTTCATGCGAATAAAATGTGGTTCGAATCGATGATTATAAGCCGTGTAGCAGACGGCAGAATTTGATAGATTTTTAATATCGCTTACCTCTTGTTGATTGAAAATAATAGGTTTTTCAACAAGAACATGTTTTTTATTGACCAGGAGGTATTTTAAAATACGAAACTTCTCTTGATCTGGCACACAAACGAGTGCTGCATCATAGTCTTCTAACGGTACTGACTCTATAGATTGATAATGAGCTTCGGGAAAAATCGGGTCTACAATCGCCTGGCAGCCATCTGGTAAAAGCTTAAAACGCTTCTTTCCTTGGATCCCAAAGCCGACAATAACAACTCGTAGTTTAGATGATTGAGTCATGGCTATTTAGGAAATTCAAACATTTTTACAAATTACCATTTCGTTGCGTTTTTTTGTAAAATGGGATGGCTGACTAAACAATGCCAAACAACAGCTTGAAAAGCCTCTGTGTGAGGCGTGACGCGGTCTGCATGCACCGTTGGAATAACAACAACACAATCCCCTTTTTCTTTTGTGTAACCCCCATCGCGGCCGACAATTCCAAAGATCTTCAACCCTCTTACTTTGGCCTCATCAATGGCCTTAACAAGATTGACACTGACCTTCTTTTCTGAATTGCCTCCCCCAACTGAGAGTATCAAAAGCGCATCATTTTCCTTAGCCTGGCTCACCATAAGCCATTGTGAAAAAACGGTTTCCCACCCTTCATCATTGGTTCGAGCCGTTAATTCAGAGACATTATCCGTTGGTGCGTAAGCTTCAATGCCACAAAGTTTACGGAAATCATTAACGGCATGGCTGCAGTTGGCAGCACTGCCTCCAACACCGAGAATGAAGAGGCGACCTTTACTCTCACGCATTTCGTACAATGAGAGAGCAAGTTTTTCAACTCCTTCATCACTTAACGCATTAGCAATTTCACTAACTTCTTTCATAAAGAGCTTGGAATGAGTCATGACCGCACCTCTTGAGAACCGCCTATAGCTGAAATATTTTCTAGTTGTCTAAAATGCATCTTGAAAGACCAATTTTCACTTTTACTTCTTTTGATAACATTGTTGACTGTCTGCGTAACAAGAGGGACGTAGACAACAGAATCTTTGGGAACCTGAAAGGGATGATAGATTGGCACTCCCAAATGTTGGCTTCCTTTTTTGGTAGAATCTTCATCAACAAAGAAACAGACTGACCCTTTATTTTTGAGTGATCCATATAACCAGGTAGAGGATATGGAGCTGCCAAATATGCCAAATGATTGATCAAGCGAATAATTGTTGGCGTCAGAAATCATATTCGTTAGATAATCGACGTTAGAAAGAAGTTTATGATAAATAGCATCAATATTATGCTCTCTTGATTTTACGATTGGTTTGTCTAATGGTCTGGCAATCAATGATATTTCTTTAAATACCCACTCTCTAGTAAATTCAACAATTTCATACCCAGCAAGTTCAAGAAGGTACGAAAGTGTCTCTGGGTAAAAGTGTGTTACATGATCTGCCACCAAAATATCAAAAGGATTTTTATCATTATCCGGAACTTGGATAAAGAGTACCCCACCGGGCTTAATCAGTTTTTTAATTTCACTCAAAAAGCTTAATGGATCTGGGATGTGCTCCAAAACGTGTTGAACAGAAACAACATCAAATTTTTCTGTTACATCTTCTAATTGACCCGAATAAAAATGAGAGAAATTTTCAAGAGAACTAAAGACATTCAGTTTTCTCTCATTGATATCGTAAGCGTTTAAATTTATGGTTTCATTTTCTTTGCTGACAGCCCTTAAAAAAGCCCCATTCCCAGCGCCGATATCCAACAAATCCTTTTTCATATAAGGAGAAAGCTTTTTTGCAATCAAAGCTGCTCGATCAGCCTCTCCCGTCTCTTGAAATACAACCTGGCTGCTTATGGAAGAGGAAGCATATAAATCATAAGAATGATAGATAGAGGCAGACTCTTCTAAAAATTTTTCATCTACTGCTTTTTGAAGCGTTGCGCATTTTTTGCATAAATGCAAAGCCCCCCCTTTACCAAAGGGCTTTGCATCTGAAGTTACCCTTGGCAACTCAGAATATCCAGGGATAGGAATAAGCGAACTATTCCTACAAACAAGACAGTTATCTTGTTCTATTGGCAGATTCATATTTTTTACCTATCTCATTTGCGGGCGAACTACTAAAAAACTCATAATAAGGCTTACCTCTCACAACTCTTCCGAAATCAATAGGAGCAGAAGCACTAACCAAGCGTATGTCCGTTGAAAATCTTGTTTTCTGGCTGGCATTAATGACTTGACCATGGACTGTTGATAAAGAAAACATCAGAACTTGGCTAGGCTCAACACATACCTCTATCAACCCAGTATAGAGCTCCTTATCTAAAAACAAAGGCTCATAAGCAAACCCGACCAAGTGCTTTTCTGATCCTTTTTCTATTTCTGAACTTCCCCTTTCATAGGGAATTTCAGATTCTGAAGCAATGTGTGACCCGGGTATCACTTGTAGGGCACTCCCCTCCCTCATGGGAGTTAATGGAATTGAAACGGAAACTTCATAGGCAGAAGCGCCATACCATGTGTCTCTATGGTACCCAATGTTATCTGAATCAATCCCAGGCCTAGATATTCTAAAATGAGGTTGCGTTTGGATGTACAAATCTTCACCCAGCAAATGACGAAACACATCGATATTATCTTGAATAATCGCTTTTTGAAGCCCTAATTCCCAAAATTTGGTCGTCAACTCTACTTGTATTGACGTATGGAGCTCCTCATTAAGCGGTAGATTATGGTAATCTTCGAGAGAAGCTACTTCTAACCCCCTCTTTTTCAAGCAAAAAAAACAGAAATCAATAGCCTTGTCTAGAGAAGATCTATTATATAAATCAGCGACAACGTAGCCATTTTCTTTAAAGGAAGTTATATCTGTAAATGCCATAAAATACCCGTCTCAAAAAAATCAATAAAACAAAATATTACAACAGATTATTAAGTTAAATTAGAAATTAAATCTATGTATATTTTCGTTTCATCTTGGCGGTTATGTTTTAATATATTCGCCAAAGAATCAAGGTCGTACTCTTTCAAAAGAGCTTCAATAGGAGTTATATCCATATTCTGGATGGATTTTACATTCTCCAAAAAACCAGAAAATTTTTCTTTTAAAAACAAATCAATATTCATTTTTTCCTTAGATATAGCCGCTTCATCCACATGAGAATTATACATACTTTTCATCATATTTCTTCCAGAAATTTGATGAAATTTTGGTAAATAAATGTTCTTTTCACTCTTATATACATCCAGAAGTTTAGAAAGAAGATGAGAATATCTTGTCTCTTTTTTAGATGTAAAATTATTTGTTTTTATATATTCTAACATGTTTATGCATAAGCCCATTTTTTTATGAATTAAGGCAAAAAGAGCATATTGATACATTTTATCAATATCATTATGATGAATAAGTGAATTGAAGTTTTTAATATAGACAAAATCAGCATACATAATTTGCTCTTCTGCCCTAAAACCTATAGGCAATGAAATCGGAGAAGCTCTGCCTATTGAATTTACATCTATTAACTCAAAACCCATACTATTCAAAAGACGGTCTATCTCTGAGAATACACGTTGATTTTTATACAGTTCGATAAATTCAATTTCCAGCTGTATCCCTACAACACTCTGCGCAATAACATCTTTAGAACCCAGTAAAATGTCATATTCTGCTCCTTGAACATCTAATGACAAAAAATCTATGGGCAAGGATTTTTTTTTTAAAAGTTCTGATAAGGAAAATGTTTCAATAAATACGCTCTCTTCTGATTTTAAACTATCTCCATATATAAACTCCCCATACTTAGGATATGTAACAGAAGAGAAGTTTTTATATTCTTCATTAAAACGATAGAGAGAACTACCTGCTGGATGATACGTGATATAAAACTCTGCAGACCCCTTTTCCTTGCCTATACAATAAGGGAGAACCATAGTTTCCCCAAAATTCTCATACTTATTCTCTTGCATATGCTCTAAACAATCACGATCCGCATCATATAAAATCAAATGGAAATCTTTTAAAAGATTCCCTTTCTTTAGCGGAAAAGGAAAAGTGCCATTACGCCCTCCAATATGGTGGTAATGTATCATTTTATTTTTTATCCTTTTAACTAACCATTCTTATGGCATCTTTATGACTAGACCAAGAGTGAGCTAATTCCAGTCGATCAATCTTATCCATAACTTCTTTTTGGGTGACCGGAATATTTCCCAAATGCTCACATTCAATAGCCGCAGCAAGAGAACCCAGAACACCTGCAATCACTTCATTACCTGTTACAATGTGAGCCAGAGTTGCATAGGCCAACAGAGCATCCCCTGCACCCACAGCGTCTAGGACTTTATCGCTAAAGCTATCAACGATGAAGAAGGACCGCAGATCTGAATCCACATCTAAGCGATTGCGATAAACCAAAATACCTCGTTCACCAAGTTTCAAGATCAAATTTTTACATTCGGCTTGTTTAAATAAATGGAGGGCGAGGGGGCGAACTACCGAATCCTGGTCTCCAAGAGAAAACCTTGCCTCTCGTTCATTGGGTGTAATCAGGTCGAAATCTTTAAAATCAAGAATGTTTCCCCACCGACTGGCGACCTGACTGTCAGCAACTTTGAAAGCATGGGAAGGAATGCTCTCGATTAAGCTAGGAATTGTTGCTGCTGAGAAAATTCCATGTCGGAAATCACTAAAAATAACGCAATCCGTTGGTTCTGCTTCGAGTTGTTTTTTAAGGGCTTTGCATATTTTATCTGAAATGACCCGATTATCAAGGGTGTCCAATTTCAAGAGTCGATGAGCTTCGCAAATGATCGCATTCTTGTTTGTGGTTGGCCTTGACTCATCAATGATGGGCAGAACCTTAACGCCAAAATTGACCAAATCATTGAGGACAAAGTCTTTCCAAGCATCGTTTCCGAGAACCGTTGAAAAAGTGACATCCGCGCCTGCCGCTTTAAGATGCTTTGCAACAATTCCTGCCCCACCAACATAGTTTTCTTGAGTATCATGCCGGACAGACAAGGTTGGTGTCTTTGTTTGTCCACCGATCATTGTAGTGTATGTATACGTATCCACAATGGTGTCTCCAACAACATGAACGCGAATACCCTTAAATTTGTCAAAAGCTCCCCGCATGTCTTCTAAAGTAAGGCCCTCTCCGTCTAAAAGAGATTGGAGTTTTTCTTGGGATAGATTAGGTGGTGAATTCTCAATAATTGCAGAAGACGAATAGACGACATCACCTGGGGTAAATAAAATCTCTCCCCCATAGGCATTAATAACGTCAAGCTCTTCTTGTGTTTTGGGATTCATGCTGCCGGAGACATACTCATATCCCTTGGCAAAGTAATCAGGCTGTAATTCAGACAAGGTTTTCAGGGGTTTTTCGTCAGGGTCAACATAAACGAAATCCACCATTTCTAAGGCAGCTAGGTTTAATGCGCGAAGGTCTTCTGAAATAAACGGGCGCACATTTGCTTTTTTGATATGGGCATCGCAGGTGATGCTCGCAATAAGGATATCCGCCGCGTGTTTTGCATACATCAAGTGTCGAATGTGGCCAGGGTGAACAATATCAAATGTCCCATGGCACATGATAACTTTCTTATCCCGTGGAAAGGGGCCTATTATTTTTTTGATTTCGTCGAGGCTTTTAATTTTTGATCTATATTTAATGTCAATCATGATTTGTTTGCTCTAAATTATTAAACCATATCGCTGTTGCGTCTTTGATAGACTCAGGCGTCCAAAGAGGCGCATTCTGCCAATACTCTATTTCGTCTAGAATCAGCTGAACACCCTCTTCAAAGGTAATTTCTGGCGACCATCCTAAATCTTTTTGAATCTTTGAAATATCCGCCCAAGTGCAATCTGGCTCTCCCGGGCGTTTTGGAATATACACCGTGTCTCCTTGAAGGAGCTCGACTAATTTATTTACAGACTGAGGACTTCCAGCGCCCAAATTGTAAATCTCTCCTACTTTGGGCGTTTCTGCAGCTGCATAAAAGGCTCTGGCTACATCTGTTACATATAAAAAGTCCCGTTTTTGGGTTCCGTCTCCCACAATCGTAAATGGATGACCTGCCAACTTTTGCTTTAAAAATACGCCAAAAACAGCACCATAAGCTCCCGATGTCCGGGATCGTGTGCCATAAGCATTAAAAATTCGAATAACATTCACAGGGAGTTTATAAACTTGCTGCCAATGAAAACAGGCTTGCTCTCCCTGGTATTTACTTAAAGCATAAGGATATTGCGGTTGAATAGGGTGATCTTCTTTTGTTGGTGTGCTCGCCAGTCCATAACAAGACGAAGAAGCGGCATAAACAAACTTCTTAATACCAGCCACCCTTGCGGCTTCGAGAATTTTCACGGTGCCTTGAACATTTACATCCATATAATCAGATGGCTTTTCAATGGAGGGGACGATATCACCAATACCTGCAAAGTGGAAAACGTACGAAGCCCCCTTAAATAAAGGATGATGAGGTGAAATTGACCTAATATCAGCCTCTTCAAAAACGAGGTCTGGGTTGGAATGATGATGGCTTAAATTTTGCAGCCTTCCCCCATATAAATTATCAACAACATGGACTCGAAATCCTTGCTCAATCAAGAGATCAACAGTATGGCTCCCTATAAATCCAGCCCCACCGGTGACAACAGCAATTTCTTTCATAACTTAGGCAGCTTTTGTGGTTTTAAGATTGCGGACATTGATATATTCAGGATTATTCATGGAATCAACAAATTTGTTTTCTTTAAAAGCACGACAAATATCCCTCACCGCATCCTCAATAGTATGAAGCGGGGAAAATCCCAAAATATCCTTAATCTTATCGGAGTTAATGTGATAGGAGCGAAGATCATTGCTGGCCACTGTTTCAATATCAATCTGAGAATTTTCTGGAAACTCATTTTCAACAACATCGCGGACAATTTCGGCCAACTGGGATATTGATTGATTTTGATAGCCAATATTGAAAGTCTGACCTTGGATTTTTTCCCTTGGTGCTTGAAGCATCAGTTTGTAAACGTTACACATATCCTGTATGTGAAGATTTGGGCGAAGCTGAGACCCCCCAAAAACAGAAATTTTACGATTGTTAACCGCATGATTTGTTAGAATGTTAACAGATAGGTCAAACCGCATACGTGGGCTGTATCCGCAAATGGTGGCGGGTCTAATTGTAACGCAAGTAAAACTATCATCTTGATATTTAAAGAGAAGCGGCTCACACATCCCTTTGTACTTATTATATAATGTGAGAGGAACAAGGGGGTGTTCTTCCGTAACGTCTGGAGCTTCTGAAACCCCATAGACTGAACTGCTTGAACAATATACAAACCGCTTAACCCCTGATTCTTTTGCAGTTTTTACGAGATCCTCGAAACAATCATAGTTAATACTTTTGCTAAGCCCTTCATCCAGCTCAAAACTGGGATCATTTGAAATGCAGGCTAGATGAAGAACAACGTCAACTCCTTCACAAGCTTTTTTAAAGGCAGCATTATTTCGAATATCTTCTTTGATGACCGTCAACTTTTGATGGGGCTTTAAATAACACCCAAAATATTGGGTATCATAAACAATGATATCATTTCCCTGTTCTAATAACTGAGGGATCAATAATGTCCCAACGTAACCCGCACCACCTGTGACCAATACTGTTTGCATCTTCATATCCCTCATGCCGCTATTTTAAATCCAGCTTCTTTCGCATCATTATAAAACATTTGAACAGTTTCTAGGCTGTATTCCGTCAAGTCCTTCCCTAAAAGGTTAAGCTTACCTAAGATATCTGATGTGGCTGTGATAATGTCACAACCCACGCTATCTGCTTGAATAACATTGAGAACTTCACGAGGGCTTGCCCATAATAACTCCAGTTTCGATTGATGGCGCATCATATCTTTAGCCTCTTTCATTAAGGGAGCCGGATCAACGCCCGTATCAGCGATACGACCCGCAAATATAGAGATAATTGCTGGAATACCCTCGTTCAAAGCACCCATAATTTCTTGCACTTGACCGATCGTAAATACAGCCGTTACATTCAGCTTTACGCCCTTAGCCGACAATTCTTTGATCACAAGCGACGTTGATTCGCCACTTGTGTTTGTGACGGGAATTTTTATGTAGATATTTTCTCCCCAAGAATCGATTTCCAAAGCTTGGTCAACCATACCCTGATGATCATCAGCAAACACTTCGAATGAAATCGGCTTACCACGAATAACTCTTAAGCAGTCTAGAGCGAATCTTTTATAATCAGCTGTTCCGGCTTTTCTTATTAAGGTAGGATTTGTTGTCAAACCTTGGATCCAATCGTACGATGCCATTTTTTCTATGACAGAAAGGTCAGCCCCATCCGCATAAAGCTTAATTTTTAAATCATTTTTCATGCCTTTTTCAAACCTTCTTGTTCAATGATATAATCTTTTGCTTGTGTTAATGTGTTGCAAATATAATCAGGGTTAAAAATCATTTTTTCGGTGTAATTTCTATCGAGCAGAATGGTTTTATAGCATCCTGCATTAATTCCCGCCCCAATATCACGCCAACGATCACCAATCATATAGCTTTTCTTCAATTTTATGCCAAACTCTTCTGCAGCCTTTAAGAGCATCCCAGGATTCGGTTTATAATCTGAACTACCTTCGTCTATGCATATTCTTATGCTGTCTAAGGGTAAATTATCTATAAGTTTTTGGTGCATAGCCTCAACAACTTCTACTAGTTGAGTGTCGCGAGATATATCTGGTTGATTTGTAACGACAATTAGTTTAAAGCCCCCTCGTTTAAACTCGTTGAGCGCCCCATGGGCATCTTCATAGATTTTGAATTCTTCTAATGTTTGAGGCGGGAAAGGTTTACCTGCCCGTATCATAGGATAGTTCAATACGCCATCCCTGTCTAAAAATATGGCTTTATTTATAATTTAAGTGCTCTTTCCCATAGCTGCCGCAGTCCGGGTGAAAATCACCCCAGACTGCAAAAATTGTATTTAACTTTCATTCTTGCAAAAACACAAGAGTTTCATAACGCTCATAACTTATTCTAAAAGAATAAAGTCAAGAGCGACGCTGTTCCCACTGCTTCATTTTACATCCCCCTCGCCAAAGGAACTTCTTGAAATATGCAACAAATACAAGGTGAGAAGCCGATTTGGGTCAACTTTCTCTTTAATAGAATCATAGGTGCCTTGAGGGTTCATCACATCTGTAACCAAAATTGCATCATAGGCCTTTAAGTCTGCGTCTTCACTGACAAAAGAAACGTCCAGACCATTTCCGTGGGCGACAAGTTGAGCAATGTCGGCAAGGTCCCCGGCGCCAACAAGGCCAATTTTTTGCCATCCTTTATGCTGACATTCCTCAAAAAGAACTTCGCATTGGGTTCTCGCATCACGGAAAAAAGTTAAGGAGCGCGCTAAATAATCTTTCACCATATGGCTTTTTTCTTTAAACCCTTCTGGGGTTAGAAAATAGGTAATGCGGCGGGGAGAAATTTGGGTAGCGCGAATCCAGCCCTTTGTTACACAGCTTTTTAGATATTGATTCATGAGCCCCAAAGCAATCCCAAGCTCAGAAGCTAAGCCACGCTGAGTAAATGAGGGATTGCCTTCAATTTCCGTTAAGAGATGAACCATCACCTTTTGTTCTGTTTGCTGCCGAGTATCTTGGAAAGCTGCCATTTTTGTTCGTTGAATCCGATATTAAATTGATAGCTATTTATGTTCATGAACGAAACTTACACGCCCGTATTTCAGCAGTCAAGCTTTTTGTGCCAAAAAATTATTGACTTGAAAGGTCAAGGGGAGGGGGCTCTTAAGAGCAAACAAAAGGCGTTTAAGCAATAAGGTTGGCTTTGAGTTTTGTAAATTTATGGTGCCCGCTGCCGGACTCGAACCGGCACGACTTTTGGTCGACAGATTTTAAGTCTGTTGTGTCTACCAAATTCCACCAAGCAGGCGCCATGGGCAACTTTAATCATTTCTCGTCCACCTTTCAACAAAAACTGTACGCGCTTTCTAATATTATGTGATAGTTTATGCCTCGAGCGAGGAGGAGTGCCGGAGTGGTCGAACGGGACGGTCTCGAAAACCGTTGTGCGCGTAAGCGTACCGTGGGTTCGAATCCCACCTCCTCCGCCATTATGATTAGGTAGGGCCTTGTGCCCTCCCTAATCATAATATTGTGGAAAAGTGAATTCGAACCCACGGTCAATAAAAATTGGGGTTCGGGCCGACCGTAGGGAGGCAACGCGCGTGAGCGCGATAATCCCACCTCCACCACCACCCGCCGTCGCGCGGAACGCGCTAAGGCGTGGTGTCACGACGTAGCTAAAATTACGCTGTAGCTTGTACCAAGTCGTAGCTTTAGCGAAGACTGGTAAGCGAAAGCGAATGAAAGCGAAGGCGGACAAAATTAAAGCGGCTTCGGACCCACGGTTAATATAATTAGGATTGAAGGATAGTATGATTTTTTGGAATGTAAACAAATTAAAGAGCAAGATAATTAGTAAAGAATTATCGGAAACTAACTATTTTCTATATTTTCTCATCTCAACTTCTATAGGCTGTGTTGAGATATTTAGGCTCATGATGAACGATTTTTCATACCTAAGCTTTACATGCCTAATTATTCTTGGTCTTATATTGCCTATAATTTGCTTCTTAGCTAATCAATATTATAAAGTTCCTCATTTTATAGAAAAATATTATGCTCTAAGCTTTGTTGTGGTTATTAGATTTTTGGTGTTTCTTCTGTTATTTGTTGTGGCGTCTTGCATTGTAGTAATATCTATTAGCTTTATTTTAAAATTTGTTGCTCCGGAAAAGGTTATTTTTATATCTCAATCTCTGAAATATTTCAGCGAACAAATGGCTCAATCCACTAGCTTTCTTCATATTGGTCAACAATTGGTCGTTGTCAGTATATTTTGTTTGTATACATTAATGCATTATCGAGATTTATGTCAGAAGTATGCGGGTAAATGTAAAGAAGAGAAGGTTCATAATTAAAGAGACTATTAAGTGAAACATCCCCTATGCAAAAAAACCATCTCCTGTTGATCCTCCTCGGCGTCCTTGGGGCTTTGTTGCTTGGATACCTCCTCTGGCGGTTTCCCCATGTTCTTGAATCAGACGATAATCTTGCTTATTTTATCCGCTCCCTTCTGCTTCTTGGCTTCCTGGTTCCTTCCGTATTCCTTCATCGTCATGCGCCTCAAGCCCTCAAATACGGAGCTTGTTGGGTCGGTATCTTCCTGATTTTGTTCGTCGGATATAGTTATCACGAGGATTTGGGCCATGTATGGGATCGGCTGAAAGGCAACCTTCTTCCTTTCTCAGGGACACAAAATGCCGATGGATCTATAACTTTTGTTCGCGCAGAAGGGGAACATTTTTTGATTGAAGCCTTGGTGAACGATGTGCCGATACAGTTTATGGTTGATACGGGCGCCACACGCGTGGCCTTAACGCTCCAAGATGCCAAACGGTTAGGGTTTGATGTGGAAAATTTATCCTACCGTGAGCTCATTCATACGGTGAATGGCGATACCTTTGCGGCTCCTGTATACCTTGCGGAGGTTAAGGTAGGGTCCATTGTTGTGAAGGATCTCGGCGCTACCGTGAATAAGAACCTGTCTGGCCATTCCTTGTTGGGCATGAATTTTTTGAAGAAGCTAAAAGGCTTTAAGATTGAGGGGAACCGCCTAACCTTCGAGGTACCTCAGTTTTAAGGCAATGGTCTTTGTGTTTTTTTAATAAAAGGGAGAATAAAAATGAAATTTCAAGCCTCTGTTTGGGTATTTCAAGGAACCGGGGCAAAATTCCCTTCTGCAATATATTCCACAAAGGAAAATGCAGAGAAATTAATAAAGCATAATAAATTAACAGGAATTTTAACTAATTATCCTTTAGATGCTTTTGTCTATGATTGGGCTATTGAAAATAATCATTTTACTCCACAAAAAGAATCCGAAAGTACTAAAGAATTTAAACAGAATTTTACTTCAGGATCTCAAGAACATTACCATTACGAGGATGGAGCGTTAGATTAATGTTGTAAAAAGCTTGTCGTCTGTAGTCAGTTCATCAAACAAAATCCTCTTCATTGGCTGGTAGGATGTTTTAGAAGATAACATCCGAATTATGTATTGAGAGGCTCTTGCATAACGTCCGTTCCTGTTCGCATCGTCGTTGCCAGGCGTATCGCGCGCTGTCCCACTTCCCTGGCCCAAAGGCTATCCAGCATCGCATTTGCGGCGCTATCCCAGTCCTCATCTTGAATAGCCTTCCACATCCCTTTAAATTCCATAACCCCCTCAAAACCGATATTAAAGGCCATTTCCGTGATGACGCGCTGGCGGGTTTCGGAGAGTTGGGAAAAATTGGGAAGGGGGGCCAACTCTTTTTCAATGCGCTGAATATCATTATTTAAGAGATAAAGGGCTTCTTGTGCAGTAATGCCCTCATCATTCAAATTTCTGCCGACACCAATCGTGAGCTTACCGACCGTATCTGTATACGGCTTCAATCGGAGCCCTTCATCAGCGATCAAATTTTTTGTCAGAATATCGTTGTTCATTCTTTTCCCTCCTCAATGATTTAGTCATCCAATAGACGGGCAATTTCCGTAAGGTCGGCTTGTTTTTCCTGAATAAGCTCTTTTGCATATCCTTCTAAAACTTTGATATTTTCAGGGCTGGCATTATCAAACGCTGTATGATGGGCGTCGAGCCGCACTTGAAAGCGGTGGTATTTCTGGGTACCCTTGTCATTCTTAAAGATTTCTTCCATTTGATAATCGACAACTTCATTTGTTGCGTTCATCATGACGGGGACAATACTGGGTGCCCATTCAAGCTTACCGCCGTCGTCGATATTTTTCCCTTCAAAGGATAATTTCCCAGGGGTTACGGGATTATTGATCCCTGTTCCAATGGAAATCACCAAAAAATCGTTATCTCTTCCAAAAAGCTTAAGGGCATGGACGCAAGCGGACATTGTTGGGTTATTGAGACCAAGGCCTCCATCAACTAACGTATATGTTTTTTTACGGGCTAGGTCCTGGATCTGGGCGGGTTTAAAATAGGTGGGCGCCGCGCTGGTGGCCCGGGCAATGTCTTTGAAATAAAAATCTCGTTCTAAATCGAGTTTGGACTTATCACTTTTGAAAAAGACATAGTTGTCTTGGCTAATATCATAGGCCGGGATAATGACATTGGTGAGGGCGTCTTGTAACCGACAGTTTCCATAAAATTTCTGTAGGTTCATTTCTAAATGATCAGAAGGGTATTTCTCACTGAGCCACCCATTACAAGTCGTTAAGTAGTGCCACCAAGACTGGTTAAAAACAAAAGACCCGAGATTTCGATAAAATGAAATCACATCTGACGCACGGTATTTTGGTGTGTTATGAGCATCCGGCATATTGAGGAGCAACACAATCATCCCGCCCGTAGAAGTTCCGGACATCATATCAAAACATTCGGCTAAATGTTGTTTGCGTTTCAGCTTCTTTTCAATCTCTTGCAGAATGAGGGCAGGTATGATGCCTCGGATTCCCCCGCCATCCAGGGAAAGGATTTTAATGAGTTTCCTTTTAGAGGCTTTCTTTACGCGAGATTGGGTATTTGGTGTAGATTTTGCCTTTGCTTTAGGAGGGTTATCCTTGCTCTTATCGCTCATCGTCTTCTCTTTGCTTTGATCTCGTCATTGGTGAACTATAAATTAAGCCTAACCAAAAAAGATAAATATTTTCCTAAGGGGGGCTTCTACACTCAGGGGGTGAGGGGGCATTATGAGCTACCCTTTGATGAGTCAATCTTCATAAGTAACAAAATTCCCTAAATTCGTTAGTTACGGTGAATTAAGTAACATAAAACGGCAAATTCGTTAGTTAATTTATAACAAGTAACGTTCGCGTTAGTTATTGAATAACATCTTGGGCATGACAAATTCCCAAAAAAAGCATTAATTTCATTACGTTGTCACTGCGAGCATCGCAATTTGCTCTGTCCCTTGATCGCCGTGTTGCGCACGCTTCTTTCAATGATGTAATAGAGGAAAAAAGTTTTGACTTTGGATCACCTGCCATTGTAACTTAAGCTGGAGAGCATCGATAAAGTAAATTGCACACCTCCACCTTACTTATAAGGAATGTTACGAATGGTTCGTAACAGCGCAACGTATGAGCACTGTAAGAGGTGGTCCCCAAAATTTGGACAGTTTAGCAGCAAAGTTAAGCTATAGTCGTATTATGTTACGCTGCTAATCTGGTCTCTGAATGGGGCGCCCCATTCAGATTTTTTATTTTTACGTATACCTCATGGGGCGTTTGACCGTCA
>CAMCRD010000004.1 GCA_945877185.1 Candidatus Finniella inopinata
CTACAGTCCTTACACTTGAATCGCTGGCACCCTCTCACAAATCCTGCTTTGACAACATTGTTTTTATTGCACTTTTTACACTTCATCTAAGCCTCCTATTGTTGCTTAAATGATTATATCACGTTATGTATCTTTTATTAACACTCTCCGAAAAACAGCTTTTACATGAAAAGTAACGTGTATTTTAGGTAACATTTTCTAGGTTCTGTGCACTTATCTAAAAATTAGCTAAAAAAATGGCAATGCTCCTCTTTATTTACAAAGGAACATTACCACCTTTTTGTTTCAATTTTTAGATAAGTGCACAGAACCTAGTATACCAAAAATGAGGTTTTTGAATTTTGTGTTAAGTATGACAGCAAAGACTGTATACCTTGGTCTATAACCCTCAAAGCGGTGGCAACAAAATACCGTCCTTATGAGAAAACCCGCCCATGGTACGGTTCTTCTTTGCAATTAAGCTTTAAAAGCCAATTCTGTTATGTTGACGCTACCAAGGAAGGAAAAGAGCCATATCCCCTTGGTCGATCGCATTATTTTTCCAATGACAGGATGCGAGTTGTCACAATGCCTCCCTACTTATCAAACTCTTTGCTCCTCACAGATTCGACACAACATATCCACTTCTTTATGTGCCTGGGGAGCTTAAAGACCTGTTCTTAGAGGTGCTCATAGATATGGAGAAAGTGAAGGAATTTTAAGGGAGCAGAGGGATTTTTAAAATGAGATGTAAGCCTTTGTAAGGAATTAATAAAATTTAATACAATATTCATAAAATAACCTTAAATAAATCAACGGATTTTTGCAAAATCCCATTGACTCCCATGTCATCCCATGGTATCCCATAAGAGAGGGGATGCATGATCGAATGGCATTGTTTTTATCGACATTTGTAAACAAGATTGACAAGAAAGGACGGGTTTCTGTGCCGGCGTCCTTTCGCACATCCTTGTCTTCCGGCCAATCTTCCTTGATGGGTGAACCTCCCTTTTCCGGCATCGTGGTTTTTCGGTCTTTGAAGCACCCTGCATTGGAAGGATGCGGCGTGGACCGCATGCAACGGTTAAGTAACAGCATTGATCGCCTCGATTTGTTTTCCGATGCCCAAGATGACTTGGTTTCTGCTATTTTTGCTGACTCCCACCTTTTATCCTTTGACAGTGAAGGGCGTGTGAGCATTCCTGAAGATTTTTTAAAGTTTGCAGGTCTTACGGAGCAAGTCGCGTTTGTAGGGCGTGGCGCAACATTTCAATTATGGTCCCCAGAAGTTTTCCAAAAAGTTCAAGAAGATGCAAGGCAACGCCTCAAGAGGGAAGGGCCAGCTGTCCGGTTGAGCTTGGAAGAAAATGCCTCATGAGCCATATCCCCGTTTTATTGCCAGAGATGTTGACGGCCCTCTCTCCTCAAGAGGGCGAAATTTATGTGGACGCCACCTTCGGGGGCGGTGGCTATAGCCGGGCTATTCTTGGCGCTGCGTCTTGTCGGGTTGTTGGGTTGGATCGGGATCCGGCTGCGATTGTTAAAGGAAAGGCGCTGGAAAAAGAATTTTCTGAACGGTTTCAAATGCTTCAGGGGACGTTTAGCCAACTAAAAGATCTGCTGGCAACCATCGGTTTGTCGAAAGTTCATGGGTTTGTGTTTGATTTAGGTATTTCTTCCTACCAGATCGATGAAGCAGATCGTGGTTTTTCTTTTCGTTTTGAAGGTCCATTGGATATGCGCATGTCGCAGGAAGGCGTCAGTGCAGCAGATGTTGTGAATACCTACTCCGAACAAGAATTGGCCGATATTATTTTTCGTTATGGAGAAGAGAGAAAATCTCGAGCCATTGCCCGTAAAATTGTGGCATTTAGAAAACAAGAACCCTTTCGAACGACCACACAATTAGCAAACCTCGTGAAATCTGTAGTGAAAGGGGCAAAGGATGGACAAAATCCCGCAACACTCACTTTTCAAGCCTTGCGGATTTTCGTAAATAATGAGTTAATTGAAATAGATAAGGGTTTAAAAATTGCTGAGGAATGTTTGTTGCCAGGGGGCCGTTTGGTCGTTGTGACATTTCATTCTTTAGAAGATCGTTTGGTAAAACAGTTTTTAAGGGCTCGTCAAGGCGTTCGCAAAGGGTGGAATTCCTCAAGGTCGCGTCATTTGCCGGACCCTATTGAAGTATCGGATATGATGCCTACCTTTGCACAAGGGAAAGGGACAGGCGCCAGCGTCAAAGGAATTACGCCAAGCCTCACGGAATTACGCTTAAATCCCCGGGCGCGATCGGCGCGCCTACGGTCAGCGATCCGTTTATCTGCCATAAGCCAACCTCTCGAGAGAGAAGGGAGAGAGGGCTGATGCGGTGTCCAACATTTTTATTTGTGTTTATTACGGCAGGCGTAGGATTAGGGCTTTTCCAATTGAAATACCAAGTTATGAATCTTGAGCAGGATCATCATCGTATTCGCAAAACAATTCGCGAAACAAACGAATCTATCCATGTTTTAAGGGCAGAATGGGCGCACTTAAATGATCCCAAACGGCTTCAAAGTTTGTGCGAACGGTACTTGGCTGTTTCGTCCATACAAGGTTCTCAGTTGGTTTCCTTGCAACAAGTTACAGATGGAGAACCTGGAGGTGCGCCCGGATATGATCGAGGAGCAATGGATCAGCTTGTGGCAGATTTGGTGTCTGATACCACGCTCGCAGCCTTGAATGAGTAGGGGGCGGGTATGAAACATTTCATGGCCGAACCTTTGCGTGCTTTGACGAAACATTTGAGTTTATGGCATCAAGTTATGCGCGACCGCAATGTTCTTGAAACAGCTAAGAATCGATCTTTGGTGGCAGGAGCAGCCTTTAGCATCGCTTTTTTATTGGTTTTTATACGCTTGGCGGATGTTATGGTGATCCGCTCTTTGTGGGAGTCTCCTGATCATCAGATGCCCCATGGGGTTGTTGCTTCTGCAAAGGCAGGTCCACGAGCAGATATTCTGGATCGCAATGGAGAGATTTTGGCAACGCATTTAGTGACGGGGTCTGTTTATGCAAACCCAAAGGTCATTATCAATGCTGAAGAAGCTGCAGCCAAATTATCTGGCCTTTTGCCTGAATTGGACTATAAGAACATTCTCAAGAAACTTAAGTCGGAAACCCAAGGGTTTGTGTGGATCGTTCGGCATATTTCTCCCAAACTGCAGCAAGCTGTCAATCATCTTGGAATTCCTGGAGTTTACTTACAGCGCGACGAGCGGCGCGTTTATCCCTATGGGTCGTTGGTTTCTCATGTTTTAGGATATTGTGGCATTGATAATGATGGATTGGCGGGGATTGAAAAATTCTTTGACGAGCGACTGCGCAAGGATCCCAACTTTTTGCAGTTGTCCCTTGACGTGCGGGTCCAACATATCGTTCATGACGAATTAGCAAAGGCTATTGCTGAATTTCAGGCGGAAGGTGGAAACGCCATGGTCATGAAAATCGATACAGGCGAATTGTTGGCGATGGTTTCTTTGCCCGATTATGATCCAAATTTGCCGAATCAGAATTGTGGGAACGCTACTTTTAATCGGAATACTTTGGGCGTGTACGAACCAGGGTCGACTTTTAAGATTTTCAATACAGCCATTTCCCTTGAAACAGGGACGGCCAATTTGAATAGTCAATATAATAATAGCAGTCCCATTCGTATCGGGCGGTTTAAGATTGATGATTGGCGGGTCAAAATACGGGGCATCATAAACGTAAGGGAGATTTTTACGCACTCTTCAAACATTGGGTCTGCAAAAATGGCTTTACAGTTTGGCTCAGCGGCCCAGCGACAATTTTTAGGAAGATTTGGTTTGTTAAAGACAGCAACCCTGGAGTTGCCTGAGATCGGGAGTCCCCTTGTCCCCATGACATGGCGGGATGTCACAACAATGACTGTTTCTTATGGGTACGGCATTGCGGTTAGCCCCTTACAATTGCTTGTTGCTGTTGCTGGTATTGTTAATGATGGGTATATCCGCTCGGCAACGCTTTTAAAGCGGGATCCGAAGGCTTTGGTTAATGCTGTGAAAATTCTGTCTTCAAAGACATCAGCCCAAATTCGAAACCTGATGCGGATGGTGGTGACAGAAGGAACAGCCAAGACAGCAAATATACCGGGGTATGATGTTTGTGCAAAAACGGGGTCAGCCCATAAGAAAGAGGGGCGAGGATATGCGGACAAAGCCAAAATAACAGACTTTATTGGGGTATTTCCAAAAGACAATCCACAGTATATTGTGTTAGTGTTCTTAGATAACCCACAACCAACGAAGAATACCTATGGTTTTACAACAGGGGGATGGAATGCAACACCAACAGGAGGGCGTATCATTGCCCGAATGGCGCCTTTATTGGGCGTTATTCCTGTGACAGATGGAGACGCAAAAGAAGTGATAGGGCTCAGTACAAAATTAACACCGGTTACTCACACCCAGGATAATATTTATGACGCTGAATGACCTTGCACGGCATCTAGGGCAGGGCGTGGTAAAGCAAGAGACTTTCAATCATGATGGATTGCTTCCTTTTTCAGGGCCTTTTTCAGGTTTATCTCATGATTCGCGCCAGGTAAATGCAGGAGATGTCTTTGTGGTCATTCCTTGTGATCAGGCTGAAATGCATACCCGCGCTGCTTTAAAGGCGGGGGCGGTTGCGTTGATTGCGGAGCCCGATTTTGTAGAAGCGATGAGGGATAAGCTGGGCGTGCCAATTCTAACAGTAGCGTCTTCCAGGCGTGCGTTGTCACAAAGTGCCGCTTTTCTCTATCCAGGCCAACCGGAAACGATCGTTGCTGTAACAGGGACAAATGGCAAAAGTTCTGTTGTTACCTCTGTGCGTCAAATTTGGCAAAAACTAGGGTATGCAGCATCGAGTTTGGGAACTTTGGGGGTTGATCTCTCTTATCAGGCAAAGGTGAAGGGCGATCTTCCCACGACCAAATTAACCACGCCAGATGCTTTAACATTCCATGAAATGCTGAACACATTATTTGAGTCACATGTCACCCATTGTGCTTTTGAAGCCTCAAGCCATGGGCTTGATCAATATCGTCTCCATGGGGTCCGCCTTGTGGCGGCTGGTTTTACGAACTTGAGCCAAGACCATTTGGATTATCATGAGACGATGGATGCTTACTTTGAAGCAAAAGCTAAGTTATTTATGGAAGTTCTGGGGGCAGATAAGACAGCTATCCTGAATGTGGCTTCTGCGTATTTTCCAGCACTGAAAGCCATGATTTTGGGGCGGGGGCAGACCATTATTTCGTATGGCGTTGATCGAGAAGCTGACTTGATGGCCAATAATTTGCGCCTTTCAACGGATCAAATTCAGTTTGATCTGACCTTTCAAGGGGAAACATGGTCTGATATTTCTTTGAACATGGTCGGCGCCTTTCAAGTTGAAAATGTTTTGTGTGCGATGGGATTGGTTCTTGCCGGTGGCGTTCCTGCTTCATCGATTGTCGCAACATTGCCAAGTTTATGCAGTGCTCCCGGGCGTATGGAGTTGGTTGGCAAAACACCTGAAGGGAACGCTATTTTTATTGATTATGCCCATACGCCCGATGCGTTAAGCCGTGCCTTGATGGCTTTGCGTAAACATGTAACAGGAAAGGGGCGCTTGAAGGTTGTCTTTGGATGTGGTGGTAACCGGGATGCAGGAAAACGAGCCCAAATGGGGGAAGTTGCGTTTACTTTAGCAGATGATATTTATATTACCGACGATAACCCACGAGATGAAGATCCTGCCTTTATTCGAGCCCAGATTTTGGTTGTTTGCTCGACGGCGCATGAGATTGGGGACCGTCGCCAAGCCATACGAATTGCGATTCGCCAAATGCGCCCGAATGACGTCTTGCTCATTGCTGGAAAAGGTCATGAACAGGGGCAGATTATCGGCGATAAAGTCGTCCCTTTTGATGATCGGACGGAAGTGCAAGCTATTTTAAAAGAAGGGGTGGCGGCGTAATGATCTCCTCTGAATTAGGTCTTTGGACGAGCCAAGAAGTTGCTGCAGCTTTAGCGATATCTGAGGAACCTTCTTCCTGGAAAGCGACGGGCATATCCATTGATTCACGTACTTTAAAATCCGGCGATCTGTACATCGCCATTCGAGGCGATATCCATGATGGTCATGCTTTTGTAAGCGAGGCGTTTGACAAGGGGGCCGTTGCGGCCATTGTCGACCATCCTCTTGAGAGCTATAGCCAATTTCCCCAGCTTATTGTTGAAGATACTTTGGTGGCGCTCACTAAGCTTGGCGCCTTTGCACGGCAGCGGACGAATGCGACAATTATTGCTGTTACGGGAAGTGTCGGTAAAACCAGTACGAAGGAAATGCTTCGCCATGTTCTTGGGGAATATGGCGTTACCTTTGCATCCCCTGCCAGTTATAACAACCATTGGGGTGTTCCGCTCAGTTTGGCGACAATGCCCCGTGATGCGGTTTACGGTATTTTTGAGGTGGGTATGAATCATCGGGGCGAAATTGCCCCTCTTGCTTCCTTAGTATGTCCTCATATCGCTGTGATCACGGCTATTGCGGAGGCCCATATTGGTTTGATGGTGTCTCGTCAAGAAATTGCTGAAGAAAAGTCAGATATTTTTAAGTGTTCCCCAGCTCCTGGTTTAGCCATTATCAATCAAGATGCTCCCGAATTTGATCTGATGCGAAGCCTCGCGACCAAATATGGTGTTTCAAAAATCCTTGGTTTTGGGAAATCTCAACATGCTGCGATTCGACTCGTCGATTACAGCCTTGATGTTACAAGGCAAATGGGCGTTGTGACAGCGACACTGAACGGGCGAGAGTTAGCCTATACGTTACCTCAGCCTGGCGAACATGTGGCTTTAAATAGCTTGATCGCTTTAGCTTTGGGGGAAGCTCTCGGGCTTGACCAAGGACGGTTGTTTGCTCAATTGAAGACCTTACCAGCTGTAAAGGGGCGTGGGCAACAACATCGTATTACCATTACGGGTGGTGAAATCTTGCTCATAGACGATGCCTATAATGCGAATTTAACGTCAATGCAAGCCGGATTGTCTGTGTTAGCGGCAACCCCGGTCTCTCCAACAGGACGACGGATGGCTATTTTAGGTGAAATGCTGGAGCTTGGAAGCCAAGCAGAGGCTCATCATCAATACCTGATGGCGGAAGTTCTGGCGCGTCCTATTCATCGTATTTTTGCGGTCGGGGGCCCTGTTATAGAGGCGGCTTTTAAGGGCGGTGTGCCTACGGACAAAGTAGGCGGCTATGCACAAAATGCCGATGCTTTGATCCCCCTTGTCCTTAAGGATTTGCGCCCTGGTGATATTGTTTTTGTTAAAGGGTCCAAAGGAAGTCAGGTAAGTAAACTTGTTGACAAGTTGCTCAGTCAAAAAAACGGTCAAGATGGGGTGGTTCAATAAGCGATGCTCTATTATTTTCTCTTTCCCCATGCAAGTGAAATTGCTTTTTTCAACCTTTTTAGGTACTTAACGTTCCGTACAGGAGGCGCAATTTTAACGGCGCTGATCTTAAGTTTCTGTTTGGGGCAACCCATTATTGATTGGTTGAAAAGCAAGCAAGGCAATGGCCAGCCCATTCGGGAAGATGGGCCCGAGACGCATTTGATCACCAAAAAAGGAACCCCCACGATGGGGGGGTGTTTAATCTTATTGGCATTGACATTGAGCACGCTCCTGTGGGCAGATTTATCCAATACGTATATCTGGATTGTGCTTATTGTTACGCTCGGTTTCGGGGCGCTTGGAGCCAGAGATGATTATTTAAAACTTACCCGGCGAAGTAGCAAAGGGTTATCGGCACAGCGTAAATTTTTGGGCCAAGTTCTCATCTCTGGTCTCGCAACATACTTCATTATGGACCTGTCGAGTGGGAATTTAGCTGGGGCTGTCGCCGTTCCTATTTTTAAAGATTATCTGATTCATATGGGCTTGTTTTATTATGTTTTTGCGATTTGTGTTATGGTGGGGGCGTCCAATGCTGTGAATTTAACAGATGGTCTGGACGGATTGGCCATTGTCCCTGTGATGATTGCAATGAGTTGTTTTGCCCTCATTTCGTATTTAGTCGGAAATGCAGTATTTGCCAACTATCTTCAACTGCATTATGTGCCCCAGGTCGGCGAGTTGGCTGTTTTTGGGGGGGGATTAATCGGCGCAGGGCTTGGGTTCCTCTGGTTTAATGCGCCACCTGCAAAAGTATTTATGGGAGATACGGGTTCTCTCGCAGCAGGAGGGGCATTGGGTGTCATCAGCGTCATTACAAAGCATGAGCTGGTTTTAACAATTATCGGTGGCTTGTTTGTGATTGAAGCGATATCTGTTATTTTACAAGTGGGTTATTATAAATTAACGAAACGACGTATTTTCCTGATGGCTCCTATCCATCATCATTTTGAAAAGAAGGGTTGGGCAGAACCAACCATTGTTGTCCGCTTCTGGATTATTGCCAGCATCCTCGCGTTGGTTGGGCTTTCAACGCTGAAACTGCGGTAGGGGGGAACTTGATCCCCTCCTTACTGGAAAAACTTCATTTTTGAAGTTCAATAAGTTTAGATTTTTGACCCTCCGACAGTTCCCAGGAATATAGAGAGAGTTGATTATTAATATTTTCGTTAGTAAATATTGTCTTCGCACTTTCACCAAATGCTTCCTTTAAAGTAGCTATATTAACATGCATGAGGAGCCAATAATATTCACCTTTTTGAGCCATCCATTGATAAACCAAAGGATCACGAATTCCTCTTAAAACACTTTTGGCGGCGTCTTGTTGCCTAGATAAGTCGTGAAGTTTCAATAAATCATTAGGAAGGTTATTTTCCTCAAGTTTCAAATCAGCAAACCCGATAGTCTTTTTAATGGCCTCCGGATCACCTAACTCTGCGGCTTCATAAGTAGTTTTTAGGAATCCTAATAGGGTCTCATCTTGCTCGCGTGATAGAGTGGGCGTGTTTTGATCAAGAACTGATAGGCTTTCCTCTGCCCCTTGTACCGTTCTACATAAAACTAAGACAGACAAACCAGTAAATAAATAAACGCTTTTTTTGATTTTCATGATACTCTCCTCAAACCTAGTTAACGGACTTTCAATACCCCCACGAAATTTACAAAATATTAATCTATAATTCAACTAAAAATTGAGTTTTATCGATGAGAGGTAAAAGTTTCTCCAATTAAGAGCTACGAAGTCTAAAAGTGTCTGAAATACCCCTGAGGGGTTATGCAACGTTGTGCAACAAAAACAATAAAAAGTTGCACAACGTTGCGCACCCCTTGGTGAAAAATAGTCTGGTTACAAGACTTCACGGGATGCATTTATCAAGCATTTGGTTTATGATGGGCTAAAATTCCTCATGATTTTAAGGATTCTTGAAATGCCAATGCGTGATTGGTTCCCTGTTGGCGGGAAAACATATGCTGTTTTGGGCTTGGCCCGTTCTGGTCTTGCAACCGTTAAATGGTTATTGGCAAGAGGGGCGTCTGTTATTGCTATTGATGATAATCCTGATTCAGTTATCAAAGCTCAAAAGTTAGGAGCAAAGACACCTTCCCCAATTCCGTGGGATCAGGTGAGCGCTCTTGTCCAAAGCCCGGGTGTTCCTTTGTGGTTTCCGACGCCACATCCCATCACGCAAGAAGCACGAGAGAACGGTGTTCCCATTATTGGCGATGGGGATTTGTTCAGGGCTGCACATCCAGAAGCGCGATTTGTCGGCATTACAGGAACCAATGGCAAATCCACAACAACCGCGTTGGTTGGCCATATCTTGAAAACCTGTGGGATTGATTGCCAAGTGGGGGGAAATATTGGGACGCCTATGCTCGATTTGCCTCTCGCCGAAACTTATGTTCTGGAGCTTTCTTCTTATCAATTAGACTTATCAGAAGGCCTGGATTTACATGTGGTTGGTTGGCTAAACATTTCGCCGGATCACCTGGACCGTCATGGGTCCTTAGAAAATTACATTGCTGCGAAGAAGCGCATTTTTAAGATCCAGGCAGGGGCACAAAAAGCGATTATTGGCGTTGATGATCCGGCCTCTGAAGCGGTTTGGCGAGAGATATCTGCTATTCAGTCTGCTGTCCCAGTTTCTGTGAACCGGAACCTGGATGGAGGACTTTACCTTCAAGAAGGGTGGCTGATGGATGGATCGGAGCCGGTATTGCATGTAACGCTTTTGCCAACGTTAAAGGGCGCCCATAATTTTCAGAATGTGGCTGTTGCCTATGGTGTTTGTAAAGCCTTAGGCCTGGATAAGATGGAAATTGCAGGGGCGATTCAAACATTTCCAGGATTGGCCCATCGTCAGGAATGGGTGCGAACGCTGGAAAACATTCAATTTATCAATGACAGTAAGGGAACAAATGCGGATGCAACGGCCAAAGCTCTGGCGACTTTTGATAAGATCTATTGGATTGCTGGTGGAAAAGCAAAAAGCGATGGAATTGAATCCTTGTCTTCCTATTTTCCAAAAATTGTGCATACTTTCCTAATAGGAGAAGCACAAGAACAATTTGCTGCTACATTGGAGGGGAATGTGCCTTATACAAAGTCAGGAACGATGGAAAAAGCAGTGACAGAGTCATATCAATTAGCCTTGGCCAATGGTATTGCGAATTCTATTATTCTATTGTCTCCGGCATGTGCCAGTTTTGATCAATTTCAGGATTTTGAGCATCGCGGCACTGTATTTTGCCAACTTGTTCAGTCCTTGGGAGAGAAAGAATGATAAAGGATGCTTTATCCGCGGATCCTGATTCTCGTTGGATGCGTCGACGCCGACCGTCTGTTAAGCAGAACATGGAACCAACAGAGCTTACGGACATCCCCCTTCTTGTCCAATCATCTTCGGTAAAAGTGAAAAATTATACTTTTTCTCGGCGGGATACAAGTATTTTGGGACGCTGGTGGTGGACAGTTGATCGATGGAGTTTAGGCGCCATCACCATTTTGATGGCTATTGGGATTCTTTTAAGTTTTGCGGCAAGTCCTCCCGTTGCGGACCGATTAAATTTGGGAGGATTTTACTTTGTAAAGCGTCATGTTTTCATGATGATCCCAACTCTTTTTGTCTTGATCTCGACGTCATTGATGACACCTCGACAAATTCGGCGACTTGCAAGCCTCGTCTATTTAATCGGGTTAGGCCTTTTGATTCTCACCATCACAAGCGGCATGGAAATTAAAGGTGCGCGCCGATGGATGAGTTTTGGGAGTTTTTCAATTCAAGCTTCAGAATTTGTCAAACCGGCTTTTGCTGTATTGGTTGCCTGGATGCTAACAGAACGGTATCGCAATCCCCACTTTCCAGGGATGATGATTTCTTGCAGTTTGTTGGGGCTTTTTGCCCTTCTCTTAATGTTACAGCCCGATTTGGGAATGACCGTTGTGGCAACAGCGTCATGGATCGGGCAATTATTCATTGCGGGTATGCCCTTGTTTTGGATGGGTTTTGTGGCCGCTATGGGCGTTTTAGGATTAATTGGCGCTTATTTTTTCTTTCCCCATGTAGCCAGGCGTATTGACCAATTTTTAGATCCCTCAACGGGGGATCCAAAGCACGATCTTTACCAGGTCCATCAATCCTTAGAAGCTTTTACGAATGGGGGATTGTTGGGACGGGGGCCCGGGGAGGGAACCGTTAAAAAATATATCCCAGATGCCCATGCCGACTTTGTTTTTGCCGTTGCCGGTGAGGAATTTGGGCTGATCTTGTGTACGGCGGTGGTCGGGTTATTTGCCTTTATCGTTGTGCGGTCTTTTTTACGGGTGATGCATGAGAGCAGCCTCTTTGTGATTCTGGCCGTTTGTGGGTTGATTATTCAATTTGGCAGCCAAGCTTTGGTGAACATGTCGTCAACCCTTCACATCATTCCAACCAAGGGGATGACGATGCCCTTTATCAGTTATGGCGGCTCGTCCCTTTTAGCGCTTGCGATGTCCATGGGAATGGTCTTGGCGCTCACCCGCCGCCGTCATGGTGCGGCGGAGATTATGTGAGGGGGGCGCAAAAACACCTTGAAAAAAATATTAAATACAATATATTAATAGTTGTAAAGTGTCGTATTTTTGCAGGTTATTTTTATCATGCGTACAGGATGTTTGGAAGAAAAGATTCAGAATTATATAGATCGTAAGCGGCGACTTGTCTTCTTGCGCAGTGATTTTGAAGAAGTATGCTCAGATTATGATCAGGTTGGACGTGCCCTGAAGAAACTCGTTAAAAAGGGAAAGCTTCTAAAAGTAGGGTATGGCCTATATACAAAAACCAAAATATCGAGCATATCGGGAAAAATTATCCCCCGAGCAACGCTTCCAAAAATTGGAAAGGAGTGCTTAAGGCGCCTTAAGGTTCAAACAGCGCCAAGCCGAGCGGAACGCGACTATAATCAGGGGATATCAACACAAGTGCCGACAGGCCGCGTTATCGCGGTTAAAGGCCGCATAATAAGAAAGATTGGATATAGTGGGGTCATTCTCTATTTTGAACCAATTCGATCTAAAGCTGCTTTCAGAAAAAGCTATAAAATTTTGCAATAAAATTTAGTTCTTGCACTTAACCAATTTTTCTCGCCCCCCTCATAAAAAACCTTCTAAAATAGCAGATAAGAGGCTTGTTATTTGCCCTATACAGTCATTGCGAGGAGCAAAGCGACGCGGCAATCCATGTATTCAAAACCTTTTTCAGCATAAAGGACGTTAAAGAATTAGAAATGCATGGATTGCCGCGTCGCTTCGCTCCTCGCAATGACGATATGCAGAACGGTTATTTTTCAATACCTTAAAGAAGTGGGTAAGAGAGGGCTAATTTTTAGATAAGATTCAAGAACCTAGTCTCTGAAAATTAAGGGTGTTTTAACATGGAGTTCCTTATCATTGTAAAAGAAAATAAATTGATAAGGAGTAGCTTTATGATTAATTTATATAGATTTTTTCTCATTTTAGTTCTTGTTTTTATCACTAGCATTTCAGAGAAATGTTTGGCGGACATGAGTGAATCTCACGAAAAGCTGCCCGTAATCATTAACAGGGGCTATAAAATCGTAGGTGAAGAGAATCTTCAAGCGTTGTTGGGAGGGGAAAATCGAAAATCCTCTTCTATAGGCGAATTAAATCGTGAGGAGGCTGGGAAAATGAGGACTCCAAATACCAAACAAGGTACGAGAGTTGTCCCTGTGGAAGAAAAAACCAATATTGATTATGGGAAGATCGGCGATTTAGTATCTTTAATAAGAAGTAAACTCTGTTCAGTAAACCAGGAGGGGTCTTATGAAGTCTGGTTGCAAGTAGAAGGAGGGGCATCAGGAGTTTTTGTAAGTGCTTCTGCTCAAACGGGCATAAAAGCCATCATTAATTGCTCTGCTGAGCATAAATAGGCTACTTAAATTTAAAAATCTAGAAACATGACCACGCTTGGTATATAAATTAAACGTCCTTTATGAGCAAGAAAATATGACCAAAACAACACCCAAAACAATTATTCTTTCCTCCGGCGGAACGGGGGGGCATGTTTTTCCGGCTTTGAGCCTTGCCGAAGAGTTGCATGGCCGGGGTTATGAGGTCGTGATCATGACCGATCACCGCGGGAAAGTATTTCAAAGCGCAACAGGTGTTTCCAAAGTCATTGCTTTGCCAACCTGGAAGGGGCGAGGCCGATTGGAGCCGATCGTTTTGGGGCTGGGGTTAGTCGTTAGCTTTCTTTTGGCCTTAGTCTATATGATTCGTTTACGCCCCAAAGCTGTTTTGGGATTTGGGGGATATCCGTCGCTGCCAGCCGTACTGTCGGGCTATGTGATGCGCATCCCTACAGCGTTGCATGAACAAAATGCGATTCTGGGTCGCGCCAACCGTTTGATGGTGCGCTTTGTCACGCGGCTTGGACTTGCTTATAAAAGTGTTAAATTTGCGGAGTCCTTTCAAGACAAAGTTGTGCCTACGGGTAACCCTGTGCGCAAATCCATCATTGCGATTCGGGATATTCCTTATCACCCCTCCAAAGCAGAAGAACCATTCCGATTGTTGGTGATTGGTGGCAGCCAGGGCGCACGGGTTTTCTCATCGATTATTCCCCAGGCTTTGTGTGACCTTCCGGCAGATATGCGCGAACGTTTGGTTGTTCATCAGCAATGTCGCAAAGAATTTTTAGATGCAACAATTGCTGCGTACCACCAATCTGGAATTTCTGTGGATATCCGACTTTTTTTTGAGGATATGGATAGCCAGTTGCGGGACGCCCACCTGGTCATTGGACGGGCAGGCGCCTCAACGGTTGCAGAGTTATCGGTATCAGGTCGTCCTGCCCTTCTTGTGCCTTTTCCCTTTGCGATGGATAACCACCAACAGGCGAATGCGATGAGTTTAGCAGAGGACGGTGCAGCCTGGGTTGTGTTGGAACGGGACTTTACGCCCCTTAAGGCGCAAGAACTCCTCCTCAAAGCTATGAAGGATGACAAAATTCTCAGAACAATGGCCCAAAAAATGCATGGCCTCGGTCAGCCAGATGCGGCTGCAAAACTTGCCCAAATGGTGGAGGGGTTGCTTTAGAGCGAAAGTATTTTTTTTAAGTGTTGTTGGTTTGAAAGCGTTGGTAAATTGCTTATTCCCGAAAAGCTCAACTTTTCAGGAACTACACTCCTGAAAAGTTACAATCATTCCCGAGGAGAAGGAGATTTTGTACTCATTATGAGGTTGACAACATAATCGAGTTCTCAAGTGCTCTAAAATAAACAAATAAAGTAAAATTTGAGTCATTTTAGTCATTCTGTAAAGCTTGCGCAAATAGGGGGAAATTTGCTACCAAATAGATAGCAGCATCACACTCCATTAAAGGGCACAAAATCTCCATGCGTATTCCTCCCCATACCGTTAAAATCATTCACTTTATCGGCATTGGGGGCATTGGCATGAGCGGTATTGCCGAAGTTCTCTATAACTTAGGTTATGAAGTGCGGGGCAGCGATATTGCGAAAAACGCCAATATCCACCGGTTGCGCCAGAAAGGCATTGTGATAACCATTGGACATGAGATCTCAAATGTTCAGGGTGCTCAAGTGGTCGTTGTTTCCTCTGACATTAAACCAACCAATATTGAATTAAGGGCCGCACGTGACCAAAGGATCCCTGTGATCCGTCGGGCAGAGATGCTGGCAGAATTGATGCGCTTTAAGCTATCCGTCGCCATTTCTGGAACCCATGGGAAAACGACCACAACATCCTTGATGGCAGCATTGTTTGATGCGGCCCTTTTGGATGCTACGGTTGTTAATGGGGGGATCATCAATGCCTATGGAACCAATGCGCGCCTTGGTAAAGGGGAGTGGATCATCGTTGAGGCTGATGAGTCTGACGGCAGCTTTACGCGCCTTCCAGCAACGATTGCGGTTGTCACAAATATTGATCCCGAACACATGGATTTTTATGCCAGTTTCGACCACCTGAAAAAGGCTTTTATTGATTTTGTTGAGCGCATACCCTTTTATGGCTTGGGTATTATGTGTCTGGATCATCCCGAGGTTCGGGACTTGCTTCCCCAATTATCGGATCGGCGCATTATGACCTATGGATTTACGGAAGACGCCAATGTACGGGCGGTCAATTTGCGCCAAACGACAGAGGGCACGACGTTTGACGTGGAAATTGCAACACCAGCGGCTCTGGCGCATCGGGCCTTGGCACGGGAGTCTATTTCTATTCTTCCTCGAAAAATAAAGGACCTGTTCTTACCGATGATGGGACAGCATAACGTTCAAAATGCATTGGCCGTGGTTGCCCTTGCCCAAGAGCTGAGTTTTGAGGACGCCATTGTTCGGCGCGCCTTTGCCGAATTTTCAGGAGTAAAGCGTCGTTTTACAAAAACAGGTGTTGGGGCTGGCATCACGGTCATTGATGATTATGCCCATCATCCTGTTGAAATCAAAACGGTTTTATCTGCTGCGCGTCAGGCCACAAAAGGGCGTATTGTTGCGGTTGTTCAGCCTCATCGATATACGCGGTTGCATCATTTTTTCCAAGATTACGTTACTTGTTTTGAGGGCGTAGATGCCCTTGTCATTGCGCCCGTTTATGGGGCGGGGGAAACGCCAATTGAAGGGGCAACGGCATCCAATTTGGTTGCGGCAGTTAAGGCGTCGTCGACGCTTCATGTACAAGAATTGGCAGACCCTCAAGATCTTGCATCTTTAACATATTCCTTATTTCAGGGGGAACCTCGAGAGGGGGATATGGTATTGTGCCTGGGGGCAGGGACTATTACCCAGTGGGCGGCTTCTTTGCCTGAACAGTTAGACGCTCTTAACAGCCCTCTAAAAATGGCTAAATAATGTCAAATTGGCATGACCAACTTCCTATTGTTCGGGGACGATATGTCCCTGATGCTCGTTTGGCGGAGCAGACCTGGTTTCGGGTCGGGGGGGCTGCAGATGTATTATTTCGCCCGGCGGATGAGGCCGATCTCGCTCATTTTTTATCCAATAAACCTGAGCAAGTTCCCGTTACGGTTATTGGTGCCGGGTCCAATCTTTTGGTTCGAGATGGGGGCGTTTCTGGTGTTGTCATTCGATTAGGACGCGGCTTTTCAGATATTCGTATCGACGGGGATTTTGTTCATGTCGGAGCGGGCTGCCTTGATCGGACCGTCTCCTTAACCTGTCGTGACGCTGGCGTGGGAAATTTAGAATTCCTTGTTGGCATTCCAGGAACCATCGGGGGAGCTGTGCGCATGAATGCGGGCGCTTATGGTCAAGAAATTAAAGATATTCTGGTTTACGCGGATGTCTTAGATTCGCAGGGTGAGCGCCATCGCCTAACGCCTGAAGCGCTACAAATGACGTATCGACATACATCTTTGGAAGACGGATGGATTGTGACAGGCGCCGTCTTGAAGGGAACTGCCGGTCAAGATCCTGCTGATATTGGCAAAGCGATAGATGCGATCCTGCAGGAGCGAGAAGCAAGCCAGCCGACACGGGGACGTACCGGCGGAAGTACTTTTAAAAACCCAGATCATGAAAAAGCATGGAAATTGATTGATGCTGCGGGGTGTCGAGGGTTGAAAATTGGCGATGCCCAGGTATCGGAAAAGCATTGTAATTTCTTGTTAAACCTAGACCAAGCAACGGCAAATGATCTAGAATCATTAGGAGAAGAGGTAAAGCGCCGGGTCTATGAGACCAGCGGTGTTCGTCTTGATTGGGAAATTGTTAAGGTGGGGATAAAATGACAAAAAAGCGTGTGGCTGTATTGATGGGTGGATGGTCGGCAGAACGGGACGTTTCTTTGGATTCAGGAAGGCTTGTCGGCGTTGCTTTGGAAGAGTTGGGGCATCACGTTGTTCCTATTGATGTGACGCGTGATTTGAGCCAACTGACGGCAGCTCTGATGCCTAAGCCGGATATTGTCTTTAATGCGCTTCATGGTGTTGGGGGAGAAGATGGGGCTGTTCAAGGGGTGCTTGAAGTCATGGGGATTCCCTATACCCATTCTGGGGTAGATGCATCAGCGATTGCTATGAACAAGGTTCTTTCTCGGCGTGTTTTTGAGCAAGAAGGAATTGGGGTTCCCCCTTGGAAAGTTGTATTGAGGGAGGATTTAAATATCGCTCACCCCATGTCGATGCCTTATGTCATTAAGCCTGTTAATGAAGGATCCAGCAAAGGTGTTTACATCATTCGGTCGGAAGAAGACTTCAAAACGTTTCAGAAAGAATGGGCCTTTGGGGATGTGATTTTGATTGAAAAGTATATTAACGGGCGTGAAATTCAGGTTGGCGTTATGGGAGACCGCGCTATTGGGGCCATTGAAATTCGCCCTCGTGAAGCGTTTTATGATTATACGGCAAAATATACACCAGGAAGGGCAGAGCATTTGATGCCAGCGCCTTTGTCACCGACCGCTTATCAAGAAGTAATGGATTTGGGGCTTAAGGCTCATAAAGTCCTTGGATGCCGTAGTGTATCCCGATCTGATTTTATGTACGATGAGGTACAGGATCAGTTTTATTTATTAGAACTTAACACCCAGCCGGGAATGTCACCCTTATCGTTGCTTCCAGAAATAGCAGCTCATGGAGGGATAACTTTTAACCAACTCATATCTTGGATGCTGGATCAAGCTCAGTGTGACTATAAAACATGCGCGGCTTAAAAGTAAAACCATCCAGGCCCAGGGCACGTGTGACTCTGCCAAAACGAGGTTCCCCCTCATGGAGGATGGAGACGACCATGCGCCGCTTTTGGTCAAATTCTTTGATGAAAATGGCTATTATTGGCGCCATATCGCTTATCTTCCCTGCGCTCTTGTGGTGGACAGGCTATCCCCAGAGATTTGGGAATTTTGTTTCTCATTCTGCGATTGCAGCAACAGGCCGTATGGGTTTGCGTCTCTCTGATGTCTTGGTGGAGGGGCGCCAAAATGCACCAATTGAGAAAATTTTGAGAGTTGTTAATGTGCGTCAAGGTGATCCTTTGTTGGTGTATGATCCTTATGTCATTAAAAAGCAGCTTGAAGAGATTTCTTGGATCCGTCAAGCGACGGTTAAGCGCCAATTACCTGGGATTATTTATATTCAACTGTATGAACGTCAGCCTGTTGCCCTCTGGCAGCACCAACAAAAACATTATTTGGTGGATGAACAAGGCGTTATTATCAGCAGCGATAACCTTCAAGCATTTGATAAGTTACCTCTCATTGTGGGTGGGGATGCACCTGTTCATGCGCCCCATATTTTGCGCCTTTTGGAAAAATTTCCTGATGTTCGGAAAAGACTGACAGCGCTGGTAAGGGTCGGGGGACGTCGATGGGATTTGCATTTGGATAAATCCTTACAGGTCAAACTCCCCGAAACGAAAGTGGAAGATGCTCTCGTGCGATTGGCTTTATTGATTCAGCAGAAAAAGCTTAATCCCTCAGAAGTCTCTGTTGTTGACCTGAGGGTGCAAAATCAAATGGTGATGCGCCTCTCTCCAACGGCGGCTGTGCGTCTAAAGGGCAAAGGGAAAGAAACCTAATTGAACAAGACAAACAAGAATAAAGACGTTAAACTACGCTTATGAATATCTTTACAAAAAAAACAACCAAAAGTCGCCAAGATATTTTTGCGGCTTTGGATATTGGCACCAGTAAGGTCTGTTGTGCCATTGCGAAAGTTGAGAATCGCCCCCATGAAAAGGAGGGAGAGGTTTTACGCCTGATTGGTGTGGGCCATCAATCTTCAAAAGGAATTAAAGGTGGCCTTATTGTTGATCTCGAAGCTCTCGAAGATGCAATTTTAAACGCAGTCCATTCTGCTGAGCAAATGGCTGGGCAAACAATTTCAGAGGTTTGTATTAACTTGCCGGCTTCAAGCGTGCGGTCTCAAACTTTTGAGTCTCATGTGAGCATTGTGAATCAAACAGTGGATGAGACGCATGTTCGTCGTCTCTTGACCTTTGGTCGAAACGCACAAATTTCAGAGAACCAACAAATCATCCATGCATTGCCCATTAGTTATTCCATCGATGGCACCCATGGGATCCATGATCCTCGGGGTATGGTAGGAGGTCAATTAAGCGTCACAATTCACCTTGTCACGGCCCCAAAAGCCCTGATTCGTAATTTTCAAAATTGCATCGGTCGATGCCATCTCGATGTGAGTGGCTTTGTTGTGACGCCCTATGCTTCCGGTCTCTCAACCCTTGTTGATGATGAATTAACACTTGGGGCAACGGTTATTGACATGGGGGGGGGGACAACAACCATAGCCTCTTTTCTTGATGGAACGCTGATTCATGTGGATAGTATTCCCATTGGAGGCGCCCAAGTAACGAGTGACATTGCCCGAGGGATATCAACCCCATTGGTTCAGGCGGAGCGTTTAAAAACGCTCTATGGGACAGTGATCCTTTCATCGGCGGATGAGCGAGAGAATATTGTCGTCCCTCAATTGGGAGAAAGCCAGGGACCCCAAACTCACCAAATTTCAAAATCTCTGCTCACCCATATTGTCCGGGCGCGCGTGGAAGAAACACTTGAATTAATTTGGAGTCGCCTTGCCGCAACGGGGATGGATCGCCTTGTTTGTCAGCGAATCATCTTAACGGGCGGCGGAAGTCAGCTTCCGGGGATACGAGAGATGGCAGCAACTTTATGGGGTCGGCAAGTTCGTCAGGGTCAGCCCATCGGGGTGATCGGCGCCAGTGATTTTGCCACAAATCCAATGTTTGCTACGTGTGCTGGCTTGCTTCAGTATGGTTGGCGTGACTACGCGGGGAGTCAAAATACCATGCAGATGGATGCAGCGCCGACTCATTTGTGGCAGCGTGTTGCCACATGGGTAAAAGAGAATTTCTGAAGGGGTTGGGCTCTTTCAGTTTTATTTTTGTGTAGCTGTTTGGCTATTATTATTCCCCCCTTTAAAGCTAATATAAAAATTATCTGAAATTTGTGTGTTTGAACCGCAACAACTCTTGTTTTACATTCCTGTCCTGCAAGAAACCCTATTGTATTGGCGCTTATTATATAGGTAAAAGTGAAGAACCCTAAGGGTGGGACAGCAATTAAAGGATTTTGGTTCCGCAAGCTCAGTAAGATTTGATTTAAAGGGCCTTCAGGGGATGATTTGGCTAACTAAAATATAAATATAAATATAAAAAAATAAGAGGAAGCTATGAAAAAGATTTTATCAACTGCCCTAATCAATACAATTTTAGTTGGAAGTAGTTTTGCAGATGCTCCATCCCCTGTTTTTAATGGTCTTTATCTGGGTGGTGGGTTGAATTATATAAATGAAAAAGTTAAAACGAATGCTTCTTATACGATAGGGGTGAACAACGGAAGTACAAACAAGACAGAAGCCCTCCGTGGGGCCGGAATTAAATTCTTTTGTGGTTATGGAATCATTATTCAGGAGAATATTTATTTAGGCGCTGAATTAGGATTGGGTATTGATCGTATTGTGGGTAACAATAAAAGTAAGGTTATAGAGTCCGGTAATAATGTAAATTATAGCGTTTCTGGTCGTGTCGGGTATGGTACATCAAATATTTTACCTTATATGAAGTTCGGTTATGAAGGACGCCCCTCTATGAAAGTTTTAAATGCGTTTGATATTAGTCGGAATGGTTATATTTGGGGTGGTGGTATGGATCTTGCTTTATATATCAACATCTTCCTTCGTGCAGAATATGTCCATGGGTTTGGCGCCAAGAGTAAGATAGCAGGGCAGAGCACATTTGCGGATGTCCCCCTGTCAGCTCAAGGAAAGTCTAAAGTTTCTTCAGATTCATTCCTCCTTGGTGCCGCTTATAAATTTTGATATCTAGGCTTTCTCTTTTGGTCGCTTGACCTTTAAGTGCTGAAAGAGAAGCCTAACAACTTCTTCAAAACAAAAAGAGTGCATCATCTTGTGGGCATACTTTTGCATGCAGCATAATTTTTGTTTTTAAAGCAGGAGGGACAGGCATAAACCGTTCTACTCCCTCCCGGATTGCTTTTTGCAGAATGCACATAGCCGTATCGAAATGCGACGGATTTTTCAACAGGGAAGATCCCATAAACCAAAGGCCGATTGAATCATGCGGATTTTTTTCACAGATTATTTTGGTAAATTCAAGAACAAGGGCTTCTTTTCCAAGTGTTTGGTAGAGGTTGAAAAAGGGAAGTAAAATGTCTGTGCGATAGGGCATGACGTCAATATGATCTTTTGCTAACTGTTCCCAGGTTTTGAAGGTTCGGGCATCGAGGAACTTCAGGGTCTCTGGTTTTGAAGCAAGTTCGCTCAAGATATTGATGGCAACATTATTACTTAAATAATTTCCATCTTTTGGTAAAGACTTGAGATGATGAACGAGCTTTAGGGAATAGGTCACAAGTTCCTGAGGCTCTTTTTCAAGTTCGCTTTGTAGGGCCGTTGCAAACAAACGCGCTGAAGTAACTTGTCTTTGAGCCCCGAATGGCACTTCTAAACGAAGGTATGGCGCATCAATGAGCACACTAACCAATTTTTTTGTAGGGGGTGCTTTGTCTTTTAAATCTTTCTGATATCCCCAAGTTATGGCGCCTTGCACGCTTGAAAAAATCAGCAATAAAACCGCAAATCCAAGGACGGCTTTTGGCTTCAACAGAGAAGACCAGGGGACGGGCGTGCGCTGCTTACATAAGACGGCAAGTGTGAGAAGGGTAAAGGGAATGGTTATGATGAATTGAAACCAGAATAACAATTGAACTTGGTAAGAAACTAGAAAAGCCACCCCGATGAGGAAGAAATTTCGAGACAAAGAGTTAAGAAGCTTATATTGAATATATAAGTATAAACTAACACCCAGGAGTCCTATGGAATGAAAATAATTTGTCAAAATATTGTGGGTATGTAAAAGATCACGATGAACCAACTCCCAGCTTGGATTGTAATCTTTACCGCTAAAAATACTGATTTGATCAATTAAGAACATATTAGAAGCTGATATGTTGCTAAAGGTGCCCCACCCCTTTCCAATAAACAGTTGCTGAATCCATTCCCAAGTTAAAGGTGCGACCCACAAATCTACAAAAGTGACTTTGGATAACCAAGTGCGGCTGGTAATCGTTGAAAGATCGGCAAAAGATTTCAAAGATTCAGGAAATAACCTTGAGAAATCATCATAGAAAGTAATCAATATTGTCAGAGCAAAAGATAAACTAAAAAAACCAAGGTGGAGAAGATTCCGTCTCCAAGGAGCAGGAAAGAATCCGATACCTGTCGCAATGATCGAAAAAACAATCCCATAAGCTAAGCTTTTGTTGCTGGCGTAATAGGCGATAAGCGTGAACAGAGTAATGGCAATGACGTCGTTTAGGTATTTTCCCTTCAAGTCTTTACGAATAGAGAGATAGAGAGCAGCAAGGGCTATATCAATAAAAGAGAGAAAATCAGGAAAGAAATAAGGAGCCCATTGCCAGTACCGCCAACTCATAAAAGGGGATTCCATGGATCCAACGATGGTAAGGACGCTAATCGTAAGGCCAACCAAAAGAGCTGTGGCAAAAATTAATTTTCGATAAGCTGCAATGCGTGTGAGGATAGAAAAATTGAATGCCAAAATACCGGAAGCGATAAAAGTAAGAGCTCCTTCAGCGATATGGGGGGAACCTCCTGTCAAATCTCGCAAAGGTAAAACATGAAAAGGAGAAATAAGGAGGGTTACAATTCCCAAAAGAAGGGGACCCCATACGATGGGAAGCTTGGAAGTATGATAGGCTAATCGTGGATATTTTTTCTCTAAGAAATACACCCATAAGCCAGTCGCAGCAGAAATTGCCCAAAATGCAATAAGGCACGTTTCAGCTTGGCTGTAGTATCCAAAGCGTGTCGGCGGTAGGCTGCACAAAGGCGCCAACAAGGCTAAGCAAGCGAGGATGACGCCCACTTGGCTCAGAGACAAGAGGTGTGACAGGGAGAGCAAGTGTGTGGGTTGTATCGTGTGAATATTTTTTTCTTTTCTTGTTGGACGCATCGATAATAGTAACCTTTTTGAAAATTATCTCATATAACGTGCCAAGCATAATTTTCATCATAAAATGTGAATAAAATTCTATTGGCTGTTTTACCTCTCCCCTTGTGGGAGAGGTCGAGACGAGCGTAGCGCTGTGGCGGGTGAGGGGTGAGTTTGCAACAAATAGTTTCTTTTCCCCAACACTTCTACCCCTCACCCACCTTCTTCACTTCGTTCAGAAGGTGACCTCTCCCACAAGGGGCGAGCATATATCATTTAAATCTCTTTTTAATTCCATATATTCTGCGGGTTTCAAGGGTTTTTAACTTTTTAAATTTTCAAATGTCAGCAGGGTGTTAGAAGTGGAAAGTCATCTTAGCCACCATCCAGTACTCAGCCCATGGCTATAATTAAGCACACGAATGAAGAAAGTTTTTCCTTTTTTTATTGCACCAGTTATAAGGAAAGCTTATTTTTCTAGTTAAATTGCCCTGCTTAACGGGGCTTGTTAAATAGTGTGAACCTCAATCAGAAATGTCAACAAAGAGTTACAAATGCCAAAATCTTACCGTCCTCCATGGCTCCCAGTTATTGTAGGCAACTCACCCGATCCATACAATCCCAAAAGTTGCAACTCATTGGTAAAAATATTTTATACGCCAATTGAGGCTGCTATTCGTTGGTGTGGGTTGATTGGACATGAAGCCGACATACTGCGCGAAACAGGCGATGATTTGTTTCCTAACGCAGCGAAGTTCTCACACTGGCCGTGCTTACGGGCTAACACGGAAAAAATCATTGATGCCTGTAGAAATGGTAGCTTAATTTTCGGAAATCAGGGTGTAACGATTAAACAGACAGAGAGCTGGCGAATTACAATGGTTGCCCCTCCCTATTTAACGATCATGCATACTGATCTTAAAGAATGGATGACCAAACACTATCCCGATCAAAAGCCAGCTTTTTTATTTGATGAAGTGGAACGAACGGCCAATGCCGCGCTTAATGCGGATGGATTTATATCTTTGCAGGCTGACCACGATGCGCTCAAGGTTAAGCTTACCACGTTAGAGGCGGAATATTCCGCCATCAAAAACGAATATAACGCCTTAATGAACAAAGTTGACGGCCCGAACAACGATTTAAAAGGCAGGGAAGCGCTAAATGAGCGTTCAGAAAAGACCTACCACAACATCATTGTCGCCCTTTTAGACTACATTCAAGGCGATTTTCCAGGGATTGAGAAACATCCAAAATTTAAAAGCGAAGCCCAGTTAATTGAAGCAATATCTATAAAATATCGCGGTTATGGAGGTTTGTCGAAAAGAAATCTAGAGGATAAATTTGGCATAGCCAAAAATAATTTTAAAGAACAATCTCGTAGCTAAAAGGAATTTTCACAAACAATTAATGCACTTTTTGAATTCACCGCAATTGCGGTGATTTTTTTGCCCATCCAAATCTGAAAAATACCGCAATTATGGGGGGATGGCGAAAAAGAACTTTGGACGAAAAACTGACCATCGCCAAAAAAAGCTTTCAAAAACAATGATTTCTCCCTGAATTCACCGCAATTGCGGTAAAAATCACCGCAGTTGCGGTGAATTATTTTTTCTCATCATCCTATAGTGACATGTCTAACAGAACCATAGAGGAGGTTACCACATGTCATCAACACCAACCAATCTTATCCCACTTAAAAATAGAGAAAAGCTGCTCAGTAACAAAGAAGCATCGGCTTATATAGGGGTTTTGCCAGGAACGCTTGAATCATGGCGGTACTCGAAACGCTACCCGATTCCCTTCATCAAGGTTGGACGGCTCGTTAAATACCGCCAGTCTGATTTGGACATTTTTTTAGATCAAAGAACTGTTGGCGAAAGCAACAAATGATGGTGGGCGCCTGATCTGATACCGGCACCCAAAAAGACGAACGTTACACATAAAATGAAAATTAATAAGGAGGCAATAGCAAATGGCAAAGCCTAAAAAGACGCCTGGCAAAGCACCGGACAAGATATCTGGTAAGGCACCCGACCCCACGCCAGACATAACCATAGGGAAACACTATGCCCCCAAGGAACTCGCGGGCATCCTCGGCGTCACAATACAAATGTTGACGTACTTACGGACGAAAGGCCGTGGACCCAAATACGTCAAGTTTGGGCGACGGAACGTCATTTACTCGGCGGTTGAAGTTGACAAGTACCTGAAAGAGCAGGAACGCCTGTCAACTTCGGATGATGGAACCCGATATACCAGGCTTGCCCCTTATGGAACCTGAATACTCTGGAACCATGACCTATGACTTTAGTCTCTATCGAAAGGAGAAAAATATGAACCTATTCTATAAAGATACATACGATCCCCCGATTCATCGGGATAGCAAGTTCATCAGCGTTCTCTACCACACCCCTGTCGGCATGTTGCTGCAGATGAACAAAGCCCGCCTCCGGCACGCCCTTGCCAGAGCTAGACTTATCTGCCGCTGGCCGGAAGGTATTTTGGAACCCGTTACTACACTTGGAATAGAAGGAAATAACAATGTCGCTCCCTATTATTTCTGTTGATTCCGATTGTTTTGAGTGCCGCTTTTGTGACTGGAAAGAAAAGTGTTGGAAAAATGAAAGCCTTTTAGAACCATTCAAGGGAGGCGTAGATGTATAACCCCAACGACAAGATAGATTTTCGACAAGTCAAGGACACCGCCAGAGGTTATGAAGAAATCTTGATCCGGCGCATCCTGCCCCATGCCGTTAAACAAGGTTCCGATTACGTCTCGATCAACCCGACACGGTATGACCGGAACCTGGGCAGCTTCCGGATTAATGCCCGAAACTTTAAATGGGCGGACTTTGCGACGGGTGATGCGGGCGGCGATATCATATCCTTGTGGGCTTACGTCCGGCAAATCTCTCAAGTTCAGGCCGCGCAAGAAATCATACATATACTGGAGGGGGCATAACATGGATACTTCAGAATTATTGCAACCCATCACGGGGGAAGAAAAAGCCAGGAAAAGTAACGGGACAAAGGAGAAGAAGAAATACGCCCCTATCCTCCCTGTTCCGGACGATGCACCTCCCTTTGACAAAGATACGTGCGCTTACCACAATCAGCAGTTCAGGAAGTTTCCTGACCATATCTACTTGTACAGGTTAGCGGATGGTTCCAGGGCGATGTACGTTGTCCGGTGGGATGGCGTGGAACAGAAGGACGGAAGGTTGGATAAGAAAATCCGGCCTTATCTCTACGGAACCGATGCAGTAGGAAAGGCAGGGTGGTATAGCCAGTTCTTGGATGAACGGCCCCTTTACAACCTTCCCGAACTCAACAGCGACAGAAAGGATATCCTTTTTGTAGAAGGCGAGAAAACGGCTGAAGCTGCCAGAATCCTCTTCCCCGACTATTGCGTAACCACGACCGCTGGCGGCTCAAGCTCTGCGCACAAGACGGACTTTTCCCCTGTCTCCTTGAGAAACGTGCTGATATCGCCTGACTGTGGGGAAGCCGGGCACAAATACGCAGACCACGTTTATACGCGGTGCCGGAAGGCGGGTGCATGGCGTGTCCGGCAGTTTGATACAAAAACCCTTGCACTGCTGGTTGTTGAAGATGGGAAAGTCGTTGACAGGGATCCAGTGGAACCAGTGAAGGAGAATTACGACCTTGCGGACGCATTGGCAGACGGGTGGACGGCTGAGCTCATGGCGGCCCACAGGGAGAAGTTTATCGGCATCTACATGGAGAATGATTCTGAAGTTATCGGAAAGTATAAACTCACAAGGACAGGCGTCTATAGACTGCACCTTGATGAACAGGGGCAAGAGACTGAAGAGCCGACATGGATTTGCCCTTACCTTAAAGTCACCCATCATGTGAGCGATAGAAAAAACGGGGGATGGTCAAAGGCATTCATTTTCTATGACCCGAAAGGCCATTTAAAGACGGTGGTCATCCCGAACGAACTGCTGGCAGGGGACGGAAAAGAGCTCAGGGAAAAACTTGCCGATGATGGTTTTTCGGTTATGCCACAAAAGGGTTATCGGGAGGCGTTCAATATGTACATCCATTGTTCAAATCCCAAAGAATTTGCGACCAGCGTGAAGAAGGTTGGATGGTTCGACGAGGGGGTTTACGTCCTTCCCAACAAGATTTACGGAGATACGGAGGGTAAATATATCCAGAAAATTCCCCCACACCATACGCCCAATATCGATATAAAGGGGGATTTGAAAGGTTGGCAGGAAAACATAGCCAAATATGCGGAAGGGAACTCCCGCCTTATCATGGCAATCACAACGCCGTTGGTAGCCCCCTTTCTTACCCCCTTACAAATTGACGGGCATATATTCAACCTCTACGGGAATTCATCTATCGGCAAGTCTTCGGCCCTGGCTGCCACATCCTCTGTGACAGGTTTTGAGATGAATAATTTTTTGAATACGAACAACTCCATGGAATCTGTCATGGTGTCCCATAATGACGGTTGTATGGCCGTGGATGAACTGGGGCTGGCTAACCCGGATAAAATCGGTGCTTTTGCCTATATGGTCGCCAATGGAAAAACCAAGGGAAGAGCGAACCAGAAGGGAAACAGGATAGACCCTGACAGCTTCAGGAACAACGCCGTTGTGACTGGTGAAACGACCCTTGACGGAAAGATGGGAGAAGGCAAGCTGAAGCCGACAGCAGGTCAGGAAGTGCGCTTTGTGGATATTCCAGCCGATGCGGGCTGTGGGTTTGGTATCTTCGAGGATACGCATGGGATGCCACCGGAACAGCTTTCCGACCACTTCCGGCAGGCATCGGCCAAGTACAAGGGAACGGCGTTTGACGCCTTGCTGGATTACATCATGTCCTATAGCTGGAATGACATTGCAAAAAGCCTTAGCCCCGACATAAAGGCGTTTAAGGCCATCCACCTTGAGGCTTTACAGCACAAGGCGCTCTCCGGCCAGGTCCACAGAGTATTGGCGTACTTTGCTGTCTATGCCGCTGTTGGGGAATTCTGCATTAACAGGGGCATTCTTCCGTGGAAAGCCGGAACGGTAGCCAATGCCTACACTACCCTTTTCAAGGAATGGCTCCGCAACAGGGGCAGCACAGGGGAGTCACGGGAACTGAAGGAAGTCATCGACAATATCAACAGGCTGTGCCAGCAACAAATATCCCGATTCGATTTTGAGGAACACAACGGGGTTAAACATGCAACCAGCCATAACCGCGCGGGAACCATTAAAAAAATTGATGGTGCAACTATTTTTTGCGTCTTCCCACAAGTGTTTAAAGATGAGGTGATGGGTGGGAAGGATGAGAAAGTGATCCTGCCGGAGTTGATTAAAAGGGGGATTTTGAAGGTTGGCCAGAGCGGAAAAAGGACAACCCCGACCCGCATTAACAGGAGCGAAAATCCTGTAAGGATGTATCACTTGAGTCCTTCAAGTTCTGAAGAAAAAACAGATGACGCAGGCAGTCAGGAAGAAACCAACCTGGCCGGTTGTAACTCCAATGTCGTTCCTTTTCCACTCAATACAAGTTCAGGTCTGGATTTTAACGAGCGTTAAACTTCTTTTCGGTCGCCTCCTGACAACGAGGATTCGCGCAACCTTATTCCCAAATCGGCTTTTGTAAGGGACTTATACCGTAACTCATTGATTAAACTTGTAACCCGTGTAACCCCTCTGTAACCCCTATTTTTAGCCCCAAGGGGTTACAGTGGAATCGTTTATTTACAAACACTTATATATATAAAAATATGAATATATGTATATGTAACACTTGTAACACTAAAAAACATATATCGCGTGTGGGGAGTTTTATTTTTCCCCCATCAATCTTCAATCACACGTAAACGTGAATGTATTAAAAAAATAGGTGTTACAGGGGTTACAGGGGTTACAAACGAAAAAAACAATTATTTATCAAACCGTTATGCTGTAACCCCTGTTGAAAAAAATGGGCTTGCGCGGGGTTACAGAGGTTACAAGTTTAATCAATGAGTTAGCGAGTTATGGTGCGAAGGATGCCTGCAAATCATACAAAACTGCCCCCTGTGGGGATTGTTTTCGTTGTTTTATCGATGAAAGAGCAATGACTTGATGATTGGTGGTTTAGTGAATTGAAAAAAAACAGAAAATAGAATATATCTCAGTCCGTTCCTTGAAGATTTGACCGATTTTGTAAGCCATTATCAATGAAACATCAACAAAAGATGTAGCAAGCATCAGTCTAAATCATATCGACGACCTTCCTCTTGGCCTCACAGTCGCCTTCAATGTAGCTCTGGGTCATTTGCAAGGAGGCATGGCCCGCAAGCTGCTGGACATCACGCAAAGAGCCTCCGGCTTCGATAATTTTTTTAGCGGCGTTGGTTACGAACGTCCGGCGTCCCGAATGGCTGGAACATCCATCGAGGCGCAGTGCTTTGAATACATCGCCAAACCACACAGCGATTGCGCCAGGCAGCATCTTTACGCCACGCTCGCTTTTAATGACGTAGTGTTCAGGCGTTCGGGAAACCATTTGCTGGAGGTTAATGAGGGCTTCTTTTAGTTGGGCGTTCAAGGGAATAATGCGCCCTGACTTTCCCTTGGATGAATTGTCCGGCAAATGAAGGGTATCACTCACCTGGCCGGACGCATCCGTTAGCATGGCCCAGGTGAGGTTTGAAATCTCCTTTGCCCTGAGTCCGGCCTTGACGGAAAGGAGGAGCATGACCTTGTTGCGTTGTGGGTATCGGGTGCCTTTGATGTGTGTGAGCATTTGGGTGATTTCGCGTGTCGAAAGGACTTTAGCTTGTTTACCTGCCATGTCAAAAAACTCCTAATAATACCAACAATAAATATGATAATAATATGGGTTGAAAGGGGGAGTCAAGTTCCGATGCCTTAGAAGCCCCAATTTTCCTAGACTCATAATATTTATGTAGAAAGTTTATGAGTCCGATTATGAGTCCTGTTCGATACCTATTCGAGTCTGGTTTCCACTTCTTTTACAAGGGGGGATAGGGGGCGGGAGGGGATGCCAACCTCTGCCATTCAGTGATGCGGGGGGGTATGGGGCCATGGCTATAGAGTTGTTTTGCCCCTAATGTCTTGCTGTGCGTAAACTATCGCAATTTACGCAATGGGTTTGCGCGCGAATATTCCACACAACACTTTGATATCTGACGGAAATGTTGACACATGCCGTAACACAATTGATAACACAATAATGGAATCCGTGATATAATAGGCTCGGCGCAATACCAAAGAACGAGAGGAAGCCGTCATGAAAAAGGGAACAGCGCCTGGGCGCAAGTATTCGTTGAGCATAAGGCAACAGCAAAATATTGTCCGTTTAAACAAGGAAAAGAACTTGTCCCTTCAGCAGTTGGCCGAGAAGTATGGTGTATCACACATGACCATTTACAGGCTCCTAAAAAGAAACCTGGGTACGGCATGGAAACGAGGGGACTGTCATGAGCAAGTCCTAAACCAACAGCAAGCGGCAAGTCAGGATCAGCATCCGAGGATCTATAGTTCCTATGGGTGATGTTCCTTTTTTGTAAACGTTTGTAGCGCTCAAGATCATGGTGTGAATCAGCTTCAGCATGCCATTTAAACGCGCATTAGAGACCCACCTGGTGGCTTTGGTGTTTGAAACCACCTTTCAAAGTGATGGTGCACCAAAACGCTGTGTGGCCGTCTCTGGGGCTTTAAATCGACACCGCAGGATAAACCTTGCGCTGGCTGAAGGAGCAAGGCGCATCGGCTTGAAAAAAACGATCACTGGCAATGCCTTTTTGTGGTATAGTTTTTCTTAAATAGGATGAAAAAGAAGGACAAACAGATGACGACCGCACCGCTTCATAACCCTAACAGGGAAACCACCGACGAGACCCAGGAACTCATTGATGGCCTTAAATCTTTTGGTCAGGGGGGTGAATATGCCGACCCGACAACGGACACGGCCTTCAAGCATCTCCTATCCCCTGCCATTGAGGAAAACAAGGAGATCATCAAATCATTTCTCAATACGTTCGTCCCTGATTTCGCGCATGATGCGGTAAAGGACGTACGGGAAGCTTCCATTGCCGTGCCTCCCTTGCCAAAGGAAAAGATCAAGCAAACGTTTATGGATATGCATGTCGTCTCGCAATCAGGGTGCCACTATGTCATCGAAATGCAAGCCCACCGCCACATCAACTTTGACGAGCGCGTCTTGTTCTATAGCGCTTCTACATTTTCCCAGCAACTGTCTGAAACGGAACTCCAAGATCCGATGTGGTACCGGAACCTGAAGCCGACGATAGCGATACAGGTGTTGGGGTATGACTCCAACCGCGCTCTTGGGATCAAAGACAAGATTTCTGATAGCCTATTAGAACGGGCAAAAAACAATCCGTTGCCACAAGGCCAGTTCATGAAGCATTACCTCATGACGGACACGCACAGTGGTCAGCAGATCAAACACCTTCAAATGATCCAGATCGAACTGCCCCGCGCACGGCATAATGTGTTTCCGCCTCAGAAAGACTTTAGCTTAACGGATTGGTGGTTATCCGTTTTCAAATTCGCGCCTCTCTACACTCATGAGGCGATAGCCGACTTTGAAAGACAAGGCATTGTGATGCCTTCCATAATTGCGCAAGCCCTTGAACGGCTCTACTTCCCAAAATGGAACCCACGAGAGATACACGAGTATAAAGCGGATACCATTGAAAAGGAAAAATATGTGATCGAATTTGCTTCCGAAAGGGCAGAGGGTAAAGCAGAAGGCAAGCAGGAAATAGCGAAAGAATTGATCCTTGACGGAATGCCCTTAGAAAAAGTTTCCAAGGTTACTAAATTGGGGATCGAGATTGTGGCAGAGTTGGCACGGGAGATTTCTGGGGAACGTTAGCTAGGGAGAAAGAAATCCCGATGGTACCACGGAGATCTTACAGCCAAACAACCTCTCTAAAGGACTTAAATTCTCTCCTTTTATGGCAACCATTTGCCGCACCTTAAGAAACTTGCCCTGGCACTGTTGGGTCTGTTACTTTTCCTCCAGTGGGCTTGTCCAGGAAGTTTGGAAGGGCAGCAATCTCGAATCTTGTTGTCCTTCCAATATACTGTTTTTGCAAGTTTTCTACTTCGGCAAGTCCACACCAATCTCCATATATGTGAACCCACTGTCCGTCATTTTCTCCTCACTGCATCACGATGTACATCTTATTGGCTTTGCAATAATGCTCGCACCACTGCTCCCCTATCTCGGCCATGTCCAGATCTGGAGTCTCTAAGAAAATAAAGGGGTTGCTGGCATCTCCTATGCACATGACAACCATATTCCGTTCCTGCTGGCACGCTTCCTGCGCCATATCGGCAAAAGATTTGCTCTTCAACTCCTTAAGGATTCTGGCAAGCATTTTATGGGAGTATATCACGAACCGCCAATCTTCCCTTTCCGGCTCATCCAAGTTTTTTAAATTTTCCCGAAGGTAGGTAAAAAGCTGCACGGATGACCTGAATGTTCCAAGTTCCTGGCAGGTTTCATCAAGAAGCTTGATCATCTTCACCTCCTGGTTCTTTAAAATCGGCGGGGCTGGAAACTTCATACAAGGCGTAACCGTGGGCTTTGCAATAATTCTGGCACCACTGTTTTTGTAAAGCCTCGACATCAACGTCCGGCGTCACCGGAATCAAAACGGGGTTTTTCCCATCGACAATTTCAAGGATGTCAAAGTTTTTGCTCCCTTCTTTTACTGCTGTGTTGCTTTTCTCGGCTTGTTTCAAGGCTTCTTCCAGGCTTCGCTCAAAGATTGCGCTTGTGGTGGGCAGTACAAGGAGTTTCTGAGCGCGAACATACCTGTAAAAAGACAATACGCGCTGATGGGAGTGGCTGGCAAAAACCCACTTTCCTTTTCCTCTGGTTTTTTCCAGGTGTTCCAGGTGGTTATGAAGCTTACTGTAATTGGTCAACGCAAGGATACGGTTTGCTGGAAAATCAAATAATATCAACATGGTAAAATCTCCTTTCGGCAAAGCCCACCCCTGCCTTTAAAACGACATAGGTCAAGGGTTTGCCTTTGTTTGGGCTAACGTGCGGCGATCAAGGAGAATCGAACAAACCGAAATAACGCCCGACAATACAGGCATACTAACCCCTTACCGCCACACAATAAAAAAGGATGGGACAAAAAAAGTCCCGCCCTCTCTCACTTTATGTGAGGTAAGAGGTTAAGTTTTCGGCCCTGCGGCCTTTTAAGGATTAGATTGAAATGGCGCACAATGTGCGTTAGTTTGTGTTTATCCATGATCAAACCTACTTCGTTTGGTTGTGGCTAGTGGCGTGCAGGTGTTTGAAGCGCCTGTACGTCACGTACATGTTACAAACCATTTGTAACACTTGTTTAAGGTGGAGATATTCAGTTTACTTTCCCGACAGTCTCCAGCTTACGTCTGCAACACTACAATGGAAGGCGAACGGGAGTCAACTTCTCTTCCAACAAATCATCCCCGCCGCAAGCGGCATATCTTTATACATAAGTTTATAATAATTTATTAAAAATACTTAATGGATAGGATTTATGCAGATGGTGGATTGGGTAAGTAACGAGACTAAAGGTGCTAATTTTGGGGATAAACGTTTAGAAAAAAGATTTGGATCGCTGTTAAATAAATTAGTAGCCAGTCCTGATAAAAGCATTCCTGGAGCTTGTAAAACGTGGAAAGAGACACTGGCTGCGTATCGGTTTTTTAATCATAAGAATATAACCGCTTTTGGCATTTTAAAATCTCACCAAGAAGCCACTGTTGAGCGTATCAAAAATTAAAATATTGTATTAATTCGACAAGATACGACAGAAATTGATTATACAGGAAGGAAACCTGTTGAAGGGATGGGATATTTAGGGCATGAGAAGAGTCACGGCTTTTATCTCCATCCAAACTTGGCCATCACTCCCGATCGGTTATGCTTAGGAATCATCTCCTTTGAAACCTGGACTAGAAAGGAATTAGGGATCCGCCACAAGCGCAAAAATAAACCCATTGAAGAAAAAGAAACTTATCGTTGGTTAAAAGGTTATGAAGCAGCTAATAAAATAGCTTTAGCAGCTCCTGATACGTTGGTTGTGAGTATTTCTGATCGTGAAGGGGATATTTATGAGATATTGGAAAAAATGCCATCAGAGACAAACAAAGCTTTTTGGTTAATTCGCTCTCAAATGAATCGTAAGACTATCACCTGATTAGATGATAAAGGATTAAAATTATGGGAAAGGGTAAGGGCTTCTCAGCCTATAGGTAAAATTGAGTTCAAGCTACCTTCTGGGAAAACTTATGACAGAAACATTACCCACAAAAAACATCTGCGGAAGGAGCGCCTTGTTCACCAAGAAGTAAGGGTAAGTACAGTTTATTTAAACCCTCCTCCCCGCAAAGAAAAGAAATTATCACCCGTAAGGATTAACGTGGTGCATTGTGTGGAAATGAACCCCCCAAGCGACCAAGATAAAATAGAGTGGTTTTTGCTAACAAGCCTTCCTGTAAATGATGCTAAGAGCGCTATAGATATAGTGAAATGGTATTTATGCCGATGGCAAATAGAAATATTTTTTAAAATTCTAAAAAGTGGGTGTACAGTAGAAAAATTACAATTTGAAAATTTGAAAGCAACCACCAACTTTATAGCTTTGTATATGATTATTGCTTGGAGAATACTGTATTTAACGATGTTAGGCAGGACTTATGCTAATATGGAATGCCACTACTTTTTTGAAGATGATGAATGGCAAGCACTCTATGTAATCTCTACGAAAAAACCTCCCCCACTCGCTCCACCTAAAGTCAATGAAATGATTTTAATGATCGCAAAATTAGGAGGATTCTTAGGTAGGAAATCTGATGGTGAGCCAGGTCCTAAAGTCATGTGGATGGGTATGCAAAAAATGAAAGATTTTACTTTAGCTTGGAAAACTTTCCATTCCTTGCCACCCAAACAAACTTATGTATAAAGATATGCCGCAAGCGGCGGGGAATTCGACCCTAAGAGATTAAAAAAATCCTCCGTATCTCAAATTAGCCAGAACACCATTTCGATTAACATGCCACATGCGGTTCATATTATGTGTCCGCTGATGGGTCATAAAGGGAAGTTTGATGAAATCAGCACTCCGTAAGAATGTGATTTCTGATAAAGGGCATAGCATAAAGGAAAACCTTCTAGAGTATGGTCGTTTGAGGATATAATAAACCATGGCCTTTAAAGTGAGGATGAATTGAATGATAGCCATCAAGCCTCCCATCCATTTGGTGCAGGTGATGAAAGAACAGTCTAGAGCATCTTGAATGGCTGGTAATTTTTGACAGAAAGGGGTTCCATGTGAGGAATGCCCTATTCGTTCATTACCCCCCTTTTTAAGTGAGAGGCTTTCCCTTTTCAGAGAAGAAGCAAGGGGGGTGGGTCTTTGCACAACGAGCGCAGAAGGATGCGGTCGAGTCCTTGTGGTGGATTCCTCTTGGCTTTTTTGGACATTGATTTTCTTAAGTGGTGGCGTAGGAGGATTGAGGGGCGTTAAAATAGTCTTTGGAATTTCAGGAAAAACAAACGATGAAAAGGAGGTGGAGAAAATTGTTTCCAGGGTGCTTGGGATAAGATGGGGAATTGGGTTCTCCCTGAATAGCGATGAAGGAGAAGAGAAAGAGGCGATCTGGGGCGATTGCGTTGCATGGTTGATTGCTGCATCCTTGCATATTATTGGCACCTTTGCTTCTTCTGCCTTGTTTGGGGGTGGGGCATTAAGGGGAAAAGGGATTGTTCCAGAAGGCAATAAGAGTACAAGCGAAGAACCCTGATGAACATCATCACCAAAAGTAAAAAAAAATGGATTGTATGTACCCAGAAAATGGAGCCTCTATAGGCACCTCTATTTTCATTGCTTCAAGGATACAAATACGCTCCCCTTCTTTAATCTCTTGACCTTCATGTACCAATAGTTTAACTACTTTGCCAGGCATTGATGGCTTAATGAGAGAGGGTAGTAAAGTATCCGTAGGTTCATCTTGGATGTTAGCATCCCATCTATAGGCACATACGCTTCGTGGTTCTTGCCGATCATCAAAGAAATCAGTTGCTTGTAAAGGGATGATCATAAGGATAAAGAAAGCAAATCCTTGGATGGTGCAGAAAAACAGATTGGTAACTCGTTCCTTTACAATACCCATGTGAGATATCCCCATGTTCTAAAAGATTTTGACAGTCTAACTGGCCCAAAGAGTTTGATTCTTCTCAAAAACTAAGCATTTAAGCGTGTTCTAGGAAAAAATATGCTAAGCTTTTATATAAACAAGTTACTTAATGCTAATTAATAAGTCGCTTAAAATAAACTTTAATACATCATTACAATTTTCCTGTGTTATTGATGAGTTAATATTCATAAGATATTGGCGTTCTTCATTTTCCAACTCATCAGACAATATTATTGTATTAATGAGCTCATGAGTGTATTCTGGGTGTACGCCACTTAACATTACACTTCCTCTACCAACTTGACATTTGATAATTGCTGGATCATGGGGAGTGTTATCATAATATCCGACAACTTTTACATCACTATTGTTAGAAATATCAAAGTATCCCCCGCCATTATAGTAGATAGGTACGACGTTTAGTTTTTCATTTACCTCGCTATTAAAAATAATGTTCGCTGCTTTAGCTCCCTTGTGAGAATTATAAACAAAAGGTTCAAAAACAGGCCCAATGACAGGCCCTGAGAAAAAACAAAGAAGTTTTTCTTTTTCAACCGCTATACGTTGGTTTGATTCCGGATGGTTTTGAGAAAATAAAACTTTGCTTCCAGCATAGTAGGCACCTGCTCCTAAACCAAGATAACATCCTCCTTCATTTACAAATCTTTTAATTTCTTTATTGCCAGCTGAGTCGTTCTCTTCGTATAGTTTTTGTCTATAAGGCGTGGCTCTCCCGCCTGGCATAACAAATAATACAGTCCTTGGGTCGATTCCTTCTTTAATATCAATCGCTTTGATACCTTTTATTTCATAGGTGTCAAATACTAATTCTTTTAAAGAATATTTTATATTATTGATCGCTTGGAGGGACGCTCCCTCATCTTCATATACAACAATTAAATTTTTATTTTCGCTAGCTGATGTAATAGATACCAAAAATACAAGTAGCAAAATTATTTGTAGTTTTATTCGCATTTTTATTTTCTCCTTCGATGTTTGAATTTTACACACACTAAAAATAATCCCCCCCATTTATTACTTCGCCGCCCATACAGGTGACACAGTAAATTTTTAAACCTCTCCAATATGAAACCGGACTAACTCAAGCCAGATATTTGTGGTTACCCGCAATCTCCAAGTGTTATCCGTTGAGTGTAGGAGTAATCAAAAATAAACCAGCTCTACAGCAAGATGCGGAGTTGATTCATCTACATTAGTGAATTCCATGCCAAGAATTCATAGGAAAAGATATACTGTTATAGGTATATTTTTATATTCTTCCAATAATTTCTTTAAATAATTTGATATGAGAACGATTTAAGAGTTTTGGTACTATATTTTCTTCTAGGTTTTTCCAGCCTGGTTTCTTTTCCTGAATTTCTACCTCTAATGATTCTGCGGAATACTCTGGATGAATACCCGTTAAAATAGCTTTCCCTTGTCCAACATAGCATTCAACAATTGCTGCTTGTTCAAACTCGGAATTAGTATATTTGGCAAGTACAGTTACATTATGGTATTGATGAGCATCTACAAAATATCCACCCCCATTGAAATATACATTATAAAGGTTACTATCAACCCATGAGACATCCGCAATTCTTGCACCTTCATCAGAGTTATAAACATAAGGAGCTAAGATCGGCCCACAAACACTACCAGGAAAGAAAGCTAACTCACGTTCTCCAAGAACCTCTAGGTCTCCTCCTCTATCAAAATCGACAAAATTTCCACCATAGTAACCCCCTGCACAAAAGCCAATGTATACCCCCCCATTTTCTACATAGTCTTTTATTTGTTGGTTGCCTTTTCCATTTAATTTCTTGCAGTAAGGTAAATCTGCACCTCCAGGTATAATCAAACACTTTGCAGTGGATTTCCAATCTCCCTGAATAATATTCTCTGCATTAATGTCCTCTAGTAAGTAATTTTGATCATTGCTCCATAAAATTGCGGTCTTTAAATTACGTAAGCCTCCTTGGCAAACTCCTTCATCATTATAACAATAGATTGTAGAACACGCCCATCCCATTTTTGAAATTAGCAAATAAAGCACAGGTATAAAAACAAACTTCCAATTCATAATTTACCTCTCATCATAATAAAATAATACAAGAACTTAGATCAAAACTATTGGCACTAAATTAAAAAACTCTCGTCATCACACCCCACCCCTTCTTTTAGGGGAGGGGGTGAATTGGAGTGAGCAGCTAATCTCAAAAAATGGGACGAATTCTGCCACTTAATTTTGTGGTTTCTCTATCCCCCTCTTGCAAAATTATTTGCCCATCGTTCTGAATTCCACGGAATAATACTTTACGTGGCTCTTCTTTATCCTCTGAATATTCTACTTCTTGCCCCACATATGCCAACATAGGAGAAATCTTAGGTAAAAAAGAAGAAGCAAAATCCCTATCTCTCAAGAGTACACTAAAGTTTTCACATAAATTTTTATTTAATTCAGTTAAAACAGCTTCAACATCAAATACTCTTCCACTCTCAATTGTCATAGATGTAAAAGGCATTTTCATCACATCAGTTACAGATTCAAACCTTTCCTGAGCTACCGCAAGCTCCATGTTTACATTAATGCCGATTCCAAGAACTAAAGCAACATGATTAGTACTAGAAGGTTGATCATTGCTACGGCTATAATATGGAAACGTACCTTTACAATTTGCTAGGACACCAGCACTTTTCTTATCATTTAAGAGCATATCATTTATCCACTTGAATTGTGGATTAAGACCAAAGCTTGTAACTGTTTGGCAAACTGACAAATTGCTAACCTGTGGTACAAAAAACAATAGACCTTGTTGATTTTCTGGCCAAGGAAAAGTAAAGGTCGCATAAACATTGCCTGGAGGAGATTGCCATGTTCGTGAATTACTTCCTATTCCCGCAGTTTGTTCTTTTGCCGTCATTAGTAAAATTTCATCTTCATAAAGTCTTTGTTTTTCAAATAGTTCTACTAATTTAGAATTGTCACCGTTAATAAAATTGTCAACAACCTCATAAGTACAGGTCTGCGTCGAAGCAATAATATCAAAATGTTTACGCACTATATTTTCTACTCGATATTGCTTTGTTGTTTCTTCGGCTGAATTTGTTGGCGTTGCAACAAACAGAATCCCCAGTATAGGTAGCATAAGACTTTTAACAAATATTCTCATCATACTTCTCCATTTAAAATTTTTAACACAAGCATGGCTTATAGCTATCTTTTTTCTAAATAATCAAAATATACACAAGTTATTCTTATTCTTGGGTCATGATGACTACTTTAGACCAAAAATCAACTATAACCAGAGTTTAAACCTAAATCCTGTTATATCTATGTGTCAACAAATTTTATGTGAATTTTACATTATTTATTCATTCTTTTTCTTTTTGAAGCGATGTGCAATTTTTTTTGCATTGATTTTAGACATTTTTTTGATGAAAAACATAAAGTTTATAGCTAAAATATGTGACAATTTGTCATGAAAAATGAGGAATTTTTAGTCTGCGTAATTGCTTAAACCTCGAAAAATCTCCTAGCTAGAAAGAGCTATGTGAATACTCCACGGGAGAAGCCCCGTGGTTTTATGCGCGTATAAACGCGAGTTCTGAACTAGAAAATTAGAGAAATCCTAGTTTTCCTTGAGTCTAAGCGTAGGGCGTAGGATTGGTACATCAACTATTTAACCCGAATTCTGGATTGGTAAGCTGGAATTTTTTTTATCGTGTCATCGGCCTAATTTATCCCCACAGCGATGTAAGCCGCTCCCGACATTTTTCATGAAAGAAATTAGCGGCTTCGTTCTGGGCAAGGATCAGCTTTTCATATTGGTTGAATTCCTTGACCACTTCCTTTTGTGCGGCGAGAGGGGGGAGCGGAATTTTAATGGATGCCATATCTTGTAGGCTTATGCTTTTGACGATACTACCCGCGGAGAACTTCTTGATTTCCTTTATGTACGATTCATTCTTCAAAACGTAGTAAAGGTATTCGCTTGATAACAGATTTGCTGATCCAATCACGACTTTTACCAGGTCAGATGAAAAGATCCCATTCCTGTTGGCGATCGTCGCCCGTCCTAAAATCGGTGCTTCCCTGTTCTTGTCCTTCATCGCGACCAGTATGTCCCCTTTAAGGCAGGTGTTCTTATCATTGGTTTGCGTTTCGTACTTGAGATACTTCGTCTCACAATGAGGGAAGAAATCTTTTTTTACCGATTTCAAGGTGAAGAACGGAACACCGTTATCCGACAACTGGCCTACCTTGTAGGAAAAACCCGTAGAGATGAACGTGACCAATTTGCCAAGGGGCACAAGGGGATGTTTTGAACGGGCTGCGCTGCCGTCCTGGTAATGCTTGCCGATCCAGTTTTCATTATTCTGTCGTATTTTTTCAAAGGGGACTTTGATAAAGCCAAGGGAGGCCAGTTCTCCTTCCGGCGTTTCGTTAATGGTTGCGCCTTGCAGGACGTCGAGGTCATTGCGCCCCTCGATCCGTTTCCTGTGCTTGTCGAGCGTCCACCCGTCATTCTCAACATCGAAATACCAAAAATGGTCTTTCCGGTCAGGGCAGCGGATGTTCTCCAGATAGATGATGGCCGTCTTCACATTCGTATAGGGTAGGAAAGCGCCATGGGGCAAGGAAGCGACAAGCCTGAGATCGGCGTTGTCCGTCAAGAACCGCCTGGCGGCTTTACGCTCCGTACCGAACAAGAACCCTTCCGGCACGATGGCCACCATCCTTCCGCCCTTCCGGATGGATTGGAAAAGATGAAGGATGCTCAGGACGTCCGTCTTCTTCTTCGCAAGTCCTTTTTCATACAACTCGTCGTAGGGGTAGTTTTTCGGGTCACGGGCAAAAGGAACGTTTGTCAGGCCGATGGAATATTTCTCATGTACCGGATGCGCCAGGGTGTTGTCGACCTGCTCGATGCTGCTATGGTTGCCCCAATGCAAGATAGCGTTCATCTTGGCGACACGGGTCGAAACCGAAATGTCCTTGCCAAAAAACATGCCTTTTTCTCCTCTGAGATCGAACTCCTTGATAGCGTTGAAAGCCCCTGTCAAAAGCCCCCCCGTACCACAAAAAGGGTCATAAATGGTGTCATTACTTGTTGGGTTTACCAGAGAAACCATTGCTTTGACGATGTGGCGGGGCGTAAAAAATTGTCCAAGGTTTTGCTTTGACGATACGTTGTCCTTTAGAAAATATTCGTAAGCGTCTCCCAAGATGTCTGTATCAAAAGATGTGAGTTGGTATTTATCCAGAATGGCCATAATCTTTTTAACGGTGCCTTCCTTGGTCATTTGTGTTTCGGCGAAGAGATCCTTCGCATCGTATTTTGTTTGTAAGGTCGGAATAATGATCCCATTGAGATATTCTATCTTGTTGCTGGGTTCGGCTTTCAGTGATCCCCACAAGGGTTCCTGTTGGCGTTCTTCCAAAAGTTTCAAAAATAGGAGATTGGCAAACTCAAGGAAGCGGGGTAGCCCAGGTTCTATGTTCTCTTGCCGAAGGCACCCCTCCACACGCTTGAATATGTCGAAGGTCGACCCCCTGTCGAAAAGAACTGCTTTGTCTTCGATGGCTTCCGGCTTGCTCATACTCATCTAACCACGTCCCTTCTTTGTTCATTCGTGTTTGCTGCTTCTAGCCGCCAGTCACACTACCCGTCATTTTTTATATGGCATTGAAAAGTAAAAGTTTTGAAGTTCTTCGTCAGCAACGACAGGGTTTCTGAATGTTTATAATTTAAAGCATCGCTTGCGAGCGATGATTAACTCTCTTCCAATATTGTCTTAAACGAATCACAATATTTTGTTGGGCTAAACTCGTATATCTGATATTCTGCAAATCCATTAATATAAAAGGGATCTTCATGTAATATTTCTTCTAAATTTTGTTTACTTAAACATTTTGCTATGATAATGCCACCAATTCTTGGGACTTGCGCGCCAGAAGCAATAAAAATTCCGCTCTTATAATGATGATCTAGAAAATACAAATGATCCTGTCTATAATTATCTATTGTTTCTAAGGGAATAATATATTTAAGTATCACAACAAATAGATTATTTTTCATTGTTATACCTCTCCTTACCTGTTATCTATTTGTAATAGATTGAAAAGTAAAGAGAAGAAGCCCATATTGTGATTCCAATCCATTAAAAAGGTTTTCAAAATGTTGAAACTTCCTCTCTTTACTACAACGATATCAAAACACTTCAGGATTCATCCTTCAAGACAAAAAACACTGCCCTCCATGATTTTTGGTGTCATATGCAGCGGCAATGTTCACCATCAGAGCCTTTCACGCTATGTAGGTAGTCCTAATCCTAAAGCTGCCTTACGAAAGGTTGAGCGTTTTTTTGTGAAGAGGAATTATCTCACAAGGACTATGCCAGAGCTATTGTTGAGCTTACTGGTTTTAAAGGAAAGTTTGATCTCTGTCTTGATCGATCCAACTGGAAGTTTGGGAAAAAGAGTATCAATTATCTGGTACTCAGTTGGCAAATTAGCAAAGAAATCTCGGTGCCACTCATGTTTGTGGACCTTGATAAGGAGGGGAATTCAAATACCACAGAACGACTCGACTTACTGAAAGGCTTTCATGAGGTATTTGGGTTTGAGCGCATCAATTCCCTGATGGCTGATCGTGAGTTTGTAGGGAATAAATGGTTCAGAGCGCTCAACTATAATAGAATCCCCTATTTCATCCGCGTAAAGCAAAATACCTTGCTGCCTTGGGGAGATAAACCTATTCAAGCAAGCGAGCTTTTTAAACACTTGAAAGGTTGCCAGACCAGGCTCATTGAAATGAAATGTATGAAGGCAGCGTCTATTTTGCTGGTACCCTTGGCCAATCTGGTGAGCTTGTTATTGTCATGAGCAATCAACCCCTAACAGCCTTACAAATACTGACCAAATATCGCAAAAGGTGGTCTATAGAAGAGCTTTTTCGAAAACTAAAAACGTCAGGGTTTAATTGGGAAAATACTCATATGAAACAGTCTAGGCGTCTTGTATCTCTATTGATTATCCTGGCCTTCGGATTGCTCATGGCTTCCTTCATGGGACGCGGCCAAAAAATACCGTGGAAGAAAACATTAGGATGTCCTCTCTACTCTGTTTTCAAACAAGGATTGATCACCCTTCAATTCCTTCTTGCGCAATCCTTAGCTCTGGTCACAGAAACCATACAAAATATTCTTTAAAGGGTTCAAAATTCTAGCGTTAAAAAAACTGACGGGTAGCGAGATTACTGACAAGACTCTCCATTCTTATCAAGTTCTTGCCAATAATCCTAAAAAAAGCAGTTAATCCTCTCCCGTGGTCGATTTTATAAATCGATTTTCCGCACAATATTCAAATCCAACTTCACAGGAAAATTACATTATCCCGTATCTGGTAACGCCAGTGGTGGCTCGAGAATTCTCCCGTGCAAAAATTTTACAAGCGCCCTGCTTAAAATCAGATACCATCGTTGCTCAACTGTTAACTGCTCCGCGATGACCTTGATGGATTCAAAGAAATCAACCACTTGCGCTAAGATTTTTCTGACAACACTAGCTTTACCGTGCATGCTCGTGATCTTAAGGTGGGCTTGCCCAGCATGGCTCGTCTGTTTGGCCACGGCGTGCAGCAACAAGGGGCGGCTGGTAATCGCCTCCATGTGTTTATCTGGATTGACCAATCGTGCATATAGGTTCCACCAATTGTAAATAACCCCTACCGCACGCGCTACAAGGCTGCATCGGTCCAGATCTTGTGTTGTGTAACCACCCCATCCCCACTGGTTTTTTAGCTCGTCATAAATATTTTCACAATCAGCTCGATCCCGATAGTGTTGGGCAATCGTCAAAATCTCATCCGTTAATGAGGTAATCAAAACGGCATATTCGTAGTCAAGACATTCCTTTATCCCAGGAATACTAAGGATTTGCTGCCGACTCTTAACTGACTCCGATATTTTCTTTCTGGGTTTAGATTGTAATTTGCGCAACACAATAATCCGACGGTACTGCTTCCACCCATGCAGTTTTATTAAGGACTCCTTGCCTTCCCAACCTTGTCCCGCATTGTGCCATCCGGCGGTGAGCATTAGATTGTCGATCTCTTTGGAAACATTCTTCGTCTTCTTTAACTTGAACAGATATGGCAACTTCCTTTCTTCACAGGCAGTCATCACACCATCGGTTCCAAAGCAGGCATCGCCCCGAAGAAATGTAGGCCATTGAGAGCGCGGAATGCCGTCTAATACGTACCACATATTTGGCACTGTAAAGCTTGCCGCCATTTGATTGCCTGCTTGTACATCAACATCCAGCACAAGGCGCAAGTTTGCCATAAAATAAGTATGGTAGGTATGGGAAGGGCGACCAGGCTTCTTAGGGTTATACCCAATCTCAGCAGCTTCCTGATGCCCATATAAAACCTTGATGGTGGTGTCGATGTCCATAATCCAAGGGGAATAAAGTAGCGGTGAGTAACATTTGTATGAGCTTGCTTGAAGCCACTTGATGCTTGCTGCTCGTGGCATTTTGGTCAAACCCCGACGCAAGGAATCCTCGCTCACAATTTTTGTCATACCCAACAAACCAGGGTTGACTCCATCACACCGTATTGTCGTTACATGGGCGTAACGCCTATGCCCTGCAAGAATGGATAAGAATAATGTCCCCAAAAGATTTGTTTTTGTTGGAGAGTTCGGGCTTGTCATCTCTAAAGGACAGCTCTCAACCCAAGTGTCAAACAAACCTCCCAATTTCAAGAATTCAATAAAGAAGGGAAGCTGACCCATTGGCGTGACGGCTCCTTGTGGATCCCACTCAACATGGATTGTTCCGCCATATGTATCGACCGACAATTTGCGATTATCGGAGCAATTGTTGGAAGGTAATTTTGTGATTTTTTGGGTATTGGTTCTCTCACCCATTTGGTGAGCGGGTGAAAATGGGACGGCCATTCATTTTCTCCAGGGTTTACAACGGATACCTTTACAGGAATTCGCACTTCACCCTTGAAATTGCCTTTATATGGTGTTGCACTTCAGTTTAGAACAGGCCCTATTATCTATAAAATATTGACGCTTTGCAGTCTTTAATAAGTGGCCCAGCTGCCCCTTTGATACAAACTGCAATGTGTAATGTATGGCTAATTTATTTAAAATCTGTCAAATCATTTTATGACGCATGCGGTGCATATTCCAGAAAGCTTGTGGGAGTAAGGAAGTTGGGGCGCATTGAAATCCAGTGAGCTTTAAACCGTTTGTGGAGGAGCTGCCAAGTGATTTGGATACCTGCAAGTATTAACCATGCTCCACGCGCTTCTCCCATATC
>CAMCRD010000005.1 GCA_945877185.1 Candidatus Finniella inopinata
TCACCGCAAACAAGGAGTGAATCTGTGATGCTGGGTCTTAATCATAAGGCTTTAAAGAGGCTTGAGCCGTATGACGCGAAAGTGTCAAGTCCGGTTCTTAGGGGACGGAGAAGGTGGAGACATCTTCTCTGTTACCCGACTAAATACATAGATTGCCACGTCGCTTCGCTCCTCGCAATGACTGAATATGGCAAAATCATACCCTACCCCTCGTCTTCCCCGACTTCTCGACGCCCTTGTTTCAGACGACTGCGGTGGGTTTTGGCTGCCAAACGCGTTTCTTTGGAGGCGCGGGTGGGCTTGGTGGGAACGCGCTTTATGGGAGGGATGGTTGCGCGCAAGATCAGTTCTGCCAGGCGGCGGCGGGCATCTTGGCGATTTTGGTCCTGGCTGCGATAGCGTTGGGCCGTGATAATCAGCACGCCCTCTTTGGTGAGGCGGCTCCGTATCATAATCAACAATCGTGCCCGCACATCTTCGGGCAAGGAAGGCGAGTGGAGAACGTCAAAGCGCAGTTGCACGGCCGTTGAGACCTTATTGACATTCTGTCCCCCCGGCCCACTGGCGCGAATAAAAGATTCGCTGATTTCGCACTCATCGATGAAAAGCGTTTGTGTGACTTGCATATATTTAAGCCTCTGGTTCTTCCCTAAAATCAAGTCTATGATAATTTTATTAATAGTATATTGAAAAGGATTACCATGGAAGCGACACCTTTTTTTTGGATTATTTTCAATGTTCTTGTGATGGGCATGTTATGGCTTGATTTAAGGGTGTTTCATCGGGAAGCCCACGTTGTTGCCTCTCGCGAAGCCTTAAAATGGTCATTGGTGTGGGTCCTGATGGCCCTGGTGTTTGCCACATCCCTCTATTTCTTTATGGGCCACGAAAAGGGCTTAGAGTTTTTGGCGGGGTATGTTGTTGAAAAATCTTTAAGTATTGACAATATTTTTGTCTTTTCCGTTATTTTTCAATCCCTTTCTATCCCCCTTAAATACCAGCACCGTGTTTTGTTTTGGGGTATCTTTGGCGCCCTTGTTTTCCGAGGATTGATGATTTGGTTTGGCCTTGAGCTCATTGGCCACTTCCATGTGATCCTTTATCTCTTAGGGGCATTTTTAATTTTTACCGGCCTTAAAATATTTTGGATCGCTGAAAAGCCCCTGAACCTTGAAACGCACCCCATCATTCTTTTCTTACGACGCTTTGTGCCCTTAACGACCACAATAGAGGGGCAGCAATTATGGGTTTGGAAAAAAGGTTGGCAGGCGACGCCCTTGTTCGTGGCTTTGGTGCTCATTGAATGTTCGGATATTCTCTTTGCTGTTGATTCTATCCCGGCGATTTTTGCCATAACCCTTGATCCTTTTATCGTCTATACCTCGAATGTTTTTGCCATTTTGGGGTTGCGCTCCCTTTATTTTTTGTTGGCGAATGCATTGACGCGGTTTATTTACTTAAAATCAGCTATTTCTATCCTTCTTTGCTTTGTGGGCATCAAAATGGTGATGATGGATATTTATAAAATTCCAACGGAATGGTCATTGCTCATTATTTTGTTGATTCTGGGAGGGGGTATTTTGCTCTCGTACCGTCAGGGAGGGCAAAATTGCCACAAATAGGGTCACTTGTTGTTATTTTAGGAACCATCATTTGGTGTGGGGCTTTCAGTTATCTGAGCGCCCAAGCCACGGATACGCTAGAGTGGTTTAGCCTTGTTTTGATTGGTTTTGTCTCTATTGCAACCATGGCCTACTGGATTTATGCGAACAAACAGCAAAATATTTATAAGCAAAAATTAAAGCTGATCCATGCGGGCATATCAACCCTCACCCCTGCTATTGAAGCGGCTATTTTTGATGATTCAGGCAAATCCATTTGGACGACCCACCCCAATACGTATCCGAATCAAGAAGAGTTCTTACGCAAAATCTTGGGCCGTATTTCACCAACCCCTGAAGCCGCTTACCTCAAATCCATGATCGAAGACAGGGTGCGGGGAGAGATTTTGGTGAGCGGTGGCGGCAATGGGTTAGGCCAAGAACAGAAATGGTGGTTGATGGCTACGGCCCCCTTAGACATCGGAGGCTATTTCGGCCGTAAAGGCCTTATGGCGGCCCTTCGGGATATTACACCGCATTTTGCCACCCATAACCAGCTGAAGCATAGCTATGCGGCTCTCGAATCCTTTGTGGACAAAGCGCCCATTGCCATCGTTTATACCAACACGGATGGCTTGATCACCGGGGCGAACAATACCTTTTGTCGATGGCTTGGGTTACCACGAGAGGGGCTTTTGGGAACCGCGCTTCAAGAGTTTCTGGGCGAAGAATGGGCGACCAGCACCTCTATTATTCCCGTGCGCAGCCCTCATACGATTCCCTTTAAAATGCTGCCTCTTACGTCTGCAAAATCTCAACCCCTTCTTTTTTGTAAGGTCGATAGCCTTCTTGCCAGAGGGGCAGGGGGCGGCGTTTACAAACAAGCCTTTTCAGATGCGACAATACCTGCGGTTATGATTGGGGAGGAAGGGCAAATTATTGACCATAATCCAGCCTTTACCTTAATGATTGGCGACGTTAAATCTGGTCAAGGTTTTTTTGAGATGATTCATCCGGCGATTCGATCGGAGACGACAACCAAATTCCGTCGGGCTTTTGAGCGAACCACCCCCCCAACACCCTTTGAAATTCGCTTTGACGAAGACAAGATCCAAACCACCACCTATGTTTCCCATGTGTCGCAAGAAGACGACACCCCTGGTTTAATGCTTCAGTTTCTGGATATATCAGAGCAGAAACGCTTAGAGCGTCAGTTCATTCAGTCTCAGAAAATGCAAGCTGTAGGCCAATTGGCAGGGGGTATTGCCCATGATTTCAACAATTTGTTAACAGCGATGATTGGGTATTGTGATTTGCTTCTTCAGCGGTATTTGCCCAATGATCCAGCCTATACGGATGTGATGCAAATCAAACAAAATGCCAATCGGGCAGCAAACTTGGTGCGCCAATTGCTCGCGTTTTCCCGTCAACAAACATTACAGCCAAAAGTTGTCCACATTACGGATAATTTAGCAGATCTCTCCACCTTGTTGCGTCGATTGATTGGTGCGGGAATTGAACTCAAAATGACCCACGGTCGTGATTTGTGGACTGTAAAGGTTGATGTCAGCCAACTTGAACAGGTGATTATCAATCTTGTGGTCAATGCCAGGGATGCCGTTACCAGCGGTGGCACGCTCACCATTCGTACCAGTAATTACCAATGCTTGAAGCAGCAGCGCATGGGCCATGACTTGGTTGCGAAGGGCGATTATGTAATGATTGAGGTCATTGATACAGGCCATGGCATTGCACCGGAGCATTTAGAACACATCTTTGAGCCGTTCTTTTCGACGAAGGAAGTGGGAGAAGGTACAGGCCTCGGACTTTCTACAGTTTATGGGATTGTGAAGCAAACCGGTGGGTTCGTTTTGGTGGATAGCGCGCCCAATGAAGGCACGACTTTCAAAATTTTGTTGCCCCGTTTTGACGGAGAAGAAGAAGCCCTTACGCCCCATTTAGAAATGCCTTCGGGGGATTTGACGGGTGGAGGAACCATTTTGCTGGTGGAAGATGAAGATGCGGTGCGCATGTTTAGCGCCCGAGCATTGCGGGAAAAGGGATATCGGGTAATCGAGGCGGATAGCGGCGAGTCAGCGCTGGATATTTTAAGCAACGGGGAACGCTTCGACCTTTTGGTCACGGATGTCGTGATGCCGAAAATGGACGGGCCGACGTTAAGTAAAAAGATTCGGGATCTCTACCCAGATACGAAGACCATCTTTATTTCTGGGTATACGGAAGACACCTTCCGCAAAAATCTGGACCATAATGCAAAAATCCATTTTCTTCCCAAACCATTTACGCTAAAAGACCTAGCATTGAAAGTCAAAGAAGTGCTAACTGTAAGTCAAGAAATGTAACGATTCAGCTTATGGACAACTGCTGCGCTCCATCTGCGCTTCCGGTGCTCGCGTACGTTAAGTACGCTCCGCTCCGGTTCTCGATTCTGCTAGCATTTGCCTCATAATATGAATCGTTACCAGGGAATAACATAAACGAAAAGGAGAATAACTGATGTCGAACGACTTATCTCGTGGTGATAAAACCAAAGCCTTAGATGCCGCCTTATCACAAATTGAGCGCGCCTTTGGAAAGGGTTCCGTGATGCGCCTTGGCCAGCGGGAAAACGCTGTTGAGGTTGAAGTTGTCTCCTCCGGATCCTTGGGGCTTGATATCGCCCTTGGCATTGGGGGTTTACCCAAAGGCCGGATCATTGAGGTTTATGGCCCTGAATCTTCAGGAAAAACAACGCTAACGCTTCACGTGGTTGCGGAGGCTCAAAAAGTAGGGGGCACGTGCGCCTTTATTGATGCGGAGCATGCCCTAGACCCCGGTTATGCAAAGAAATTGGGGGTTAACCTGGATGAGTTGTTGATCTCTCAGCCGGATACCGGCGAACAAGCTTTGGAAATTGCCGACACGCTGGTGCGCAGTGGGGCCATTGATGTGTTGGTCATCGACTCTGTGGCAGCTCTTGTTCCGAAAGCGGAATTAGAAGGAGATATGGGCGATTCGCACATGGGGCTGCAAGCACGCCTGATGAGTCAAGCATTGCGCAAACTTGCAGGATCTATCTCTAAGACGGGCTGTATGGTTATCTTCATCAACCAAATTCGTCAAAAAATTGGCATTGTGTTTGGCAATCCAGAAACAACTACAGGTGGTAACGCTTTGAAGTTTTATGCGTCAATTCGCCTTGATATACGTCGTGTGGGCGCCATTAAAGATAAGGATGAAGTTACCGGCAACCAGACGCGCGTTAAAGTTGTCAAGAACAAGATGGCGCCGCCTTTCAAGGTTGTTGACTTTGATATTATGTATGGGGAAGGCATTTCCAAGACAGGGGAGCTTATTGACCTTGGCGTCCAAGCTGGTGTTGTTGACAAAGCGGGATCTTGGTATTCCTACGGCAGCCAACGCATCGGCCAAGGCCGGGAAGCCACACGCGCATTCCTCAAAGAAAACCCTGAAATGTTTGCTGAAATTGAAAAGGCTGTTCGGGCGAATACCGGTGTGGTCGCCGAAGCGATGATTGCTGGTCCTGAGACGATGATAGAGGATGCGGCTTAACAACTAGAGGGGTGTGAGTCTTAGATAACATATCTTAAATGAGGTGTTTTTTCATACCCCAGAACGCCTCCCCCGCGGAGGCGGGGGTCGTTTACGCCTCCTCCACGAAAGTGGAGGAAAAGGTAACGATTTATGCATCGCTACGCGCTGCGACGTGGATCCCCGCCTTCGCGGGGAAGGCGCGTGGTAAGTAGAAATGATTCCATAAATATGGTGTGTTATTTGTGTTTCGTACCCGCAGGCTGTCGTCCTTGGATTTAGAAAACCTTACAAGCTTAAGCCAAATTTCCTTGAAAGTAGACCAGGGGTTTTTTTCCTTCATCCGGCTCTTCCCAATGGATTTCTTCAACGTGATTAAGGAAAATAAGGTGATCACCGCCCCCATAGGTTTCTTCCCGGCGACAGTGGAGAATTCCTAAAGAGCTGGGAATCAAGGGGCATCCTGTTTTACTGGTTTCATAAACCAATCCATCCCATGGATAACTTAAGGAATGGGCAAAAGCTTTGCATAAATCTTGCTGAGCAGAGGACAAAATATGAATCGCACAATGGGGATTTTCAAAAAAAGCAGGAAAAACATGGCGCCGTTTGCCTAAGCAAAACAAAACCAAAGGGGGTTCTAGCGAAACGGAGGTGAGCGTATTGATGGTAACCCCAACTGGTTTTCCCTGATGTTGGGTTGTGATCACGGCAACGCCTGTTGTAAAGCGACCCATGACTTTTCGAAAGTCTTTTTCTGAAACACTCATTCGTATATCTTTATGTTGTAGAACCCTTAAAATAGACCTTAGCATTCCTGTGGCCATTTACGTCAAATGAAATGTTGGGGGTGATGCGTATTTCCCAACAGAAGTTTCGACAGACCAATCAACAAGTATGGCTTAAATTGCTTCATAGCTAATGTTTTACTCCACTGTAAGCTTCTTAGGCGTAAAAAAAGTAGTAAAATGAAAAGAAATTATATAAGATACAGAAATTAAAATCACAAGATATTTGAGGAATTTTCAAATGTTACATAAAAATAAAGTTATTTTCTCTCTCTTATTTATTTTGTCTTTATTTTGCAACTATAAGGTTGCTTTTTCAATGGAAGTAGAGTCACCAGAGCCAACACTTAAAAGAAAGCGAGACACAAATAAAAGTTTAGTCCAAAGTGAACCGCCCCTTAAACAGGCTCGAAAAGAGGAAGTTTTACCAGATTTATCAGAAGAAATTTGGTTAGATTTATTTAGCTATATTCCAGATAAGGAACGGATAGGTCTTTCTCTTGTCTGTAAAGGTTGGTTTTTTATAAATAATAAATGGCCATCTCTCCGAATTAAAGATGCCTCTCTCAGCGAGGTAACTTTCTTGGATATCATTAATAGATTCACAAGTGTGAGAAGTTTAGAATTCAATCGTACTAGTATTCCAGGTGTCTCAGAACATCTGAGCTTGATGGCAAATCTGGAGAAATTAATTATAGGATGCGATCAAATTACAGATGCGTCTATAAGTAGCCTCGTGAATCTTACGTACTTAGAGGTAAATACGCCCTATGTGTATAATATTACAAATTCTAGTGTTAGTCAGTTTAAAAAATTGAAATGTTTAAAATTAAGTTCTAGTAGCATTGATGATACTGCTCTTAGAGAGCTCACAAATCTTCAAGTTTTGCGTGCGTCTGAGGTTGTAACAAATGAGTCTATTAGCGTACTGACAAATCTGCAAGAATTAGTACTCTATGATAACAAAAATGTTACAGATGATTCTGTCAAGTTGCTAACCAATCTCACAACTTTGGACATTTCTGGGAACTTCATTCTCACAGATGATTCTGTCAGCCAGCTGACGAAACTAGAACAATTGTCCCTCGTGTGGTATAAGCACCGCCATGCGCAAACGAGCCCTCAAATCACAGATACTGGGCTTATTCAACTTAAAAACCTCACCTACTTAGATTTGACGAGGAATAAGATCATCACCCATATATCTCTTAGAGAGCTTACAAACCTTATAGGGCTAAGGCTCTTCTTAAATAACGGAATCACTGATGAATCTCTTAGTTGTCTTGTAAACCTACAAGATTTAGATTTGGGATTTTTTTCCGATGAAGAAAGTAATTCTATGATTACAGATAAATCGATCGGTCAACTCACAAACCTTAGAACGTTAGGAATGTCAGGGAATCCCCCTATTACAGATGAATCTGTTAGCGCTTTGACAAATCTCACGGCGTTAACACTAAATGCAGTTGATGGGGTTACAGATCGATCCCTTCGAAAACTTACAAACCTTAGGAAATTGACTTTAGGGGCTTCCACAGCAGCAACAGATGAATCGATAAGCTTGCTTACAAACCTTACAAGTTTGAGGCTTGTTGCAAAAGATGGAGGAATGGGAATGGAAGCGATTACGGACAAGTCTGTTAGCACGCTTCCAAAACTCTCTTCTTTAGAACTATCTCGAGTCGCTACTGTTAGCCTGCTGAGATCTAATAGGTTGCAACCTACATCTTTTCCTCAATAGAATCCGCTAAGAACATGTACATGGCGGGTACGACAAATAGCGTGAAGAGGGTTCCAATGGAAATGCCGGATGCAATCACGAGGCCGATGTTGAAGCGGCTTACGGCACCGGCGCCGGAGGCGGTAATGAGGGGGATAACCCCTAGAACCATAGCGGCTGTTGTCATGAGGATGGGGCGCAAGCGGATGCTGGCTGCCATTTCAATGGCTTCCCGCTTCTTTTTTCCTTCCCGTTGAAGGTCGTTGGCAAACTGTACAATCAAAATACCATGCTTGCTGATCAGGCCGATCAAGGTGACAAGTCCAACTTCCGTATAGATATTTAAGCTGGCTCCGCCGACCCCAAGGCTAATAAAGATCATCGCGCCACAAATGGACATGGGCACACTGACCAGCACAATTAAAGGATCGCGGAAACTTTCAAACAAAGCGGCAAGACATAGAAAAATAATAACCAGCGCAAAGAAAAATGTCACCAAAAGGGCGTTGCCTTCTTGTTCATATTGTCGGGATTCTCCCCCATAGTCGACGGAATACCCACTGGGAAGCTCTTCTTTTGCGATGGCTTTCATGGCATCGAGGGCTTGTCCAAGTGTGATCCAAGGAAAGACGACCCCTGAAATGGTGGCGGCGTTCAACTGTTGAAAATGATTGATGGATTCGGGAACAACCGTCCTTTTGAGGCTGGCTACGGTCGATAAAGGAACAGGTGTTCCACTTGTCGTTGAAACATAGTAATCCAACAGTTGATCTTCATTAAGCCGTTCGTTGTGTTTCACTTGGGGGATCACTTGATAGGATCGGCCATCTAAGTAAAAATAGTTCACATACCCTTCGCTTAATGACGACTGGAGGACGTCCCCAATTGTTTGCATATTTAATCCAAGCAGGGAGGCTTTATCCCGATCAATAATAATGGATGTTTGCGCTTTATCAATTTTAAGGTCTGTATCTAAAAAGGCAAACAGGCCTGTTTTTAGGGCTTTTTCCATAATGTTGCGGGAAACGGCATCCAATTGGTCATAAGGGTTGGTTGTCTCGATCACAACTTGTAAAGGCAATCCGCGGCCTGCTCCGGGCAAAGGAGATCGCTGAAAAGCGGCTACGATGCCGCCTGTAATTTCACTGAGCTTTCCTTGAACCATCGGTTGCAATTCATCGGCTGTCCGTTTTCGTTCATCCCAGGGCTTCAAGACCATACCGGCAACACCTAGATTTAAACCGCCTCTCCCATCCATTTGAAAAATATGGTCGGTTTCTGGGAAACTTTTGAAGGTCTCATAAACTTGTTGCGTATAAAGGCTCGTTTGTTTCAGGGTTGCATTGGGGGCGGCTGTGAGAAGGGATATAATGATGCCCTGGTCTTCTCTAGGAGCCAACTCACTTTTCGAGGTGGTATAAAGAAAATATATGCTTGTAAAAATGAGTGCTGAAAAAACGCCGACAACCGGCAAGAAATTTAAGGTTTCATGAAGAACACGTTGATAAGCATTTTGTAATTTGTTGAATACCTTATCAATAACATGAATCAACATATTGTGGTTTGTATGTCGTAGAAATTTTGAGCACATCATAGGCGATAGGGTTAAAGCAATGATGGCGGAAATGGCAACAGCGCCTGCTAAAGTGAAGGCAAATTCTGTAAAGAGCGCCCCTGTGAGGCCGTCCATAAACCCAATGGGCAGGTAAACCGCAATGAGGACAACAGAAATAGCAATAATAGGGTTGGCAAGCTCTCTTGCCCCTAATAAAGAGGCCTCAAGGGCAGATAGTCCATTTTCCATGTGTCGATGAACGTTTTCAACCACGATAATCGCATCATCAACCACAAGCCCGATACCCAAGACAAAAGCAAGAAGCGTTAAGATATTGATAGAAAAGCCAAACAACAGCATGAGAAAAAACGTGCCAATCAAAGACAATGGAATGGTCACGACAGGAATAAAGACAGATCGAAGGCTGCCTAGGAATAGAAAAACAACGAGAGTTACAATGCCTAAGGCTTCTAATAAGGAGTATTCGACTTCGCTAATAGAGCTGTGGATGAATTTTGTAGAATCATAAACAATTTTTCCACTCAATCCTTCAGGGAGTTGTTTTTCAAGGGAAGGAAAGACGCGTCGAATTTCGTCAACAACCGTTAATATATTTGCATTTGAAGCCGTCTGGATTCCGACGTAAACGGCATCCCGCCCATCAAACCGGACATTCGTATTGTACTGTTGGGCCCCTAAGGTGACATTGGCCACATCCCCTAAACGGACAATAGCCCCGTTTTGAGATTTAAGAATAAGGTTACGGAATTCCTCAACACTGCGTAACCCTGTTTCTATGCTTAAACTGACCGTGATCATCTGCCCATCCGTTCGACCAGCAGCGGCAATAAAATTGTTGGCTACCAAAGCATTCGATACATCTGCGGCTGTCACGCCAAAAGCAGCCATTTTTAAAGGGTCTAACCAAGCCCTGAGGGCGAATTGTCGTTCCCCGATAATTTCAGCATATTGGACATCTTTGATGGCTTGGAGTTTGGGTTGGATAATGCGGTTAATATAATCCGTAATTTTATTTCGTGGCAAAATATCACTGTAAAATCCGATGTACATCGCATCCAAAACATCTCCAATGGCAACGGTAATAACGGGAAGTTGGGCAGATTTAGGGAGTTGGTTTAAAACGGCATTAACCTTTGTGCTAATTTCCGTTAACGCTTTTTCAGGGTCATAATTGAGACGCAGATTGGCTTGAATGGTGCTCAATCCTTGCGTACTTGATGATGTCATATAATCAATGCCGTTTGCCTGGGCTATCGAAAACTCTAAAGGCGTTGTGATAAATCCAGCAACCAACTCTGGGCTTGCCCCGGTATAGCCTGTTGTTACGGTGATGACGGCGTTTTGTGTAAAAGGAAATTGACGAACGGGCAAAAGTCCTAAAGAACGCAGCCCGAGCACAAGAATCAGAAGGCTGACCACGGTGGCAAGAACAGGTCGGCGAATAAAGAGATCAGTGAAATTCATCTAATATGCCCTTTTCCTTATTCATCCAACAGATCTGGAGCTGGTTCTGCGTCAGGCAAAACAGCATTATGAATTTCAACCACTGTTCCATTTTTTAACTTTTGTTGGCCTGCTAGAACGACTTGGTCTCCTTCCTTTAATCCTTTCAAAATGGCGACTTGGTCCCCTCGGCTTTCGCCCGCCGTGATAAAGCTTTGTTGGACGCTTAAGATGGGCTTTCCTGCCTTGTCTTTTCCCGTCTCAGTGATGATGTACACAATTTCACCAAAGGGGTTAAAGCTAATGGCTGTTTTGGGTAAAGTGAGATGGCGTTGCGGTGTGCCTGTGTAAACATTAATTTCCCCAAACATGCCTGGATAGAGCTTCAAATTGGGGTTGGCTACGGTTGCTTCAATTCGAATATTGCGGGTTGAGGTATCGATTTTCGGATCCATAGATGTAATTTTTCCCACAAACATTTCCTTATACGTATCGAGTGTTAGGGTGATTTTTTGCCCAACTTTTAGGGAAGCCAGAGCTTGTTGGGGCAAAAAGAAATCAACATAGATGGGATCTAAGGACTGAAGGGTTATAACCTTATCGCCCGTATTTAAATATTGCCCAAGATTGACAGCCGATATTCCCAGGACGCCTGTAAAAGGTGATCGAATTGTTTTTTTGGCGACAATCGCTTCTGCTTGCGCAAGTTGCGCTTTCTTGTTGTCAAGATCAGCTTTATCAAAATCGAGCGTTGCCTGGCTAATGGCGCGGATGGCAAATTGGGCTTTATCTCGTTTGTAGTTAATTTCAGCAAGCTCTACGGTTGCTTGCAGGGCATCTCGTTGAGCGATTTCCGAATCGGCATTCAGTTCAACCAACAAGTCGCCTGCTTCGGTTTGTGATCCTGGCATTAAATGGATTTTTTTGACCATTCCTGCAAGCTCCGTCGTGATTTCAACGCCTTGAATAGCTCGCAAAGTGCCTAAGGCCCGCAGTTTGGGTTGCCATTCTTGGTAAGTTACGTGCATTGCTGACACACTCACGGGAGGGAGGGTAGGACGCGGCATCAGAAGAATTTTGACGAATTTATAGCCAAATATAGTCCCAAACAGAAGAACTAAAAAGAGGAGCATCATGACCATGGCTTTCGTCATTTTGTTGGACTGCATTTTTTTGTGCAAAGCCTTCTTTGACTTCGAAATCTTTTGAGTAAAACGGGGTAAGCTCACGATTCTGACTCCTTTGCATATCCGGTTTCTTGATCCATTCCTTGCGCTTCCTGCATTCTGAGGGCAAAGCAATCTCCCCCCAGAGCCTGGAACAAAGCTGCCGTGTCAGTATAACGGGTGGCTTCTGCTTTGATGCGCCCAATTCGGGTTTGCTGATATTGATGTTCTGCATTCAAAAGCGTGAGAAAGCTAACAGACCCTAGTTGATATTGCTTTCGCGATATTTCCAAAGACTGATAAGCTGCTTTTTCTGCTGTTTGTAGGGCTTTATAGGCTTTAGCGTCTTTCACCAATGCTTGCAAAACATCAGCAACTTGTTGAAAAGATTGTAAAACTGTTTGACGATAGGAGGCGAAGGCTTGTTCATAAGCTGCGATAGAGGCATTTTCTTTGGCAATCATGGCGCCCCCTCTAAAGATGGGCTGCAACAATTGGGAGGCGATCGTCCAAACATTGGATGAGCTGGCAAAAAGGTTATGGGCTTGCCCTGCAGCCCCGCCCAGATTACCGGTTAACATAAGCTGAGGAAACATATTGGCTTTTGCAACGCCAATTTGTGCATTGGCTTGATGAAGCAAGGCTTCTGCAGCCTTGATATCGGGTCGGTTTTGTACCAGGGAGGAAGGAAGCGTTATCGGTAATTCTGTTGGTAAATGAATATCCTCCAATTGAAAGTAAGGCAAGTTCGCTTCACTGGGTAAACTGCCGACAAGGGCGGCTAAAGCATGGCGGGTCTGAGCCAACGCGCTCTCTAAAGGGGGTAGAGCTGATCTTGTTTGCCCAACCAGGACTTCTTGAGCCAAAATATCTGTCTCGGCAGCGCCACCGAGCTCAAGTTGTTGTTTCATGATTTGGAGTTGTTTTTCTTGGAAGGCGATGAGGTCTTGGGTAGCCTCAATTTGGGCGCGCAACGACGCTTCTCGAATGGCTGTGGTGACAATGTTTGATGTCAAGGTGAGATAAGCAGCTTCAAGTTCAAACCGTTGAAAGTCCACTTGTGCTTCCAACGCTTCAACTTGACGACGTAGAGCCCCAAAAATGTCGGGGCTATACGATACATTGAGTGAGGTATTATAGAGGTTAAAAGGAGGGAATGAGGCGTTAAGTCCGCTACCAACGGCGGATTTCTTTTGACGTGCCGCTGAGAATTGGGCATCGACCGAGGGGAAAAAACCACCGATTCCGCCTTTTAAATTTTCCTCCGCTTGGCGCAGAGACGCCTGTGCGGCTTGAAGGGTGGGGCTGTTTTCAAGCCCTTGGCGTATCAATTGGCTTAAAGGCTCACACTCAAATAAAGTCCACCATTGATTGCGGATGCGATCTGTGAAGAGAAATTTTTGCGTTTTATCTTCTTGTCCTGTTACTTCAACAGTTTGTTGAGGAAGCGGCGTCATCGTATAAGAAGTTATTTTTGGGGGCTCGGGAGATTGGAAATCAGGTCCGACAGCACATCCAAGTAAAGCTGTTGAGGCCAGGATAAGATAACAATAGCTTTGTAAAGACAACAATTTAATAGAGCCCCCCATTCTATGCTTTCTTTAAGGTTAGGATGAATTTCTTTTAAAAACAATGGGGTTTCGAACGGGGAGGGATAGGAGTGCTTTATCAACAAACCAGCTCTATTCTCTTTTTCAACAATCAGCTATAAATAATAAGGTCATTTTACGGGAGAGTTTTTATGGTTCCTTATCTTCAAGCGGCCGCTTTGTCTGATATTAAAGGCATAAGGCACGGTTTTTTTACGCGCCAAGGGGGGGTGAGCCAGGGGGATTTTGCGACCCTCAATGTCGGTCGAGAAAATGGGGATCCCTTGGAATGCGTTCAAGAAAATCGACGGCGTATCTCCCAATCTTTGGGGTTTGATGAGAAGAGGCTGGTCATTGTTCGACAACGCCACACACCGAACGTGGTTGTTGTGGAGCAGCCTTTTGAAGGGGCACCTCCCGAAGCTGATGCGTTGATTACGACTACTCCCGACCTTTTTATCGGCGTTTTGACTGCTGACTGTGTTCCTGTCTTATTATCGACGACAAAGGGTGATATGGTGGCAGCTATCCATGCGGGTTGGCGGGGCGCTGTGGGCGGCATTTTGGAAAACACCGTCGAACAGATGAAAGCCCTTGGCGCTAAAGAAATCCAGGCGGCTTTAGGGCCATGCATTTGGCAGGATACCTATGAAGTATCCCAAGAGTTCTATGATAACTTGAAGGATGTTCCCTCCTTTTTTAAAATTGGCAATCGACCTCATCATTGGCAATTTGATTTGCCGGGGTATGTCATGCATCGCCTGCAACAGACGGGGATTCACCCTATTGCGCCCTCCCTTGCGAATACGTATACGGATCCCGCTCGTTTTTTCAGTTGCCGTCGAAAAACAATTCTAGGAGAAGCCAAGTTTGGCAATGCATTTTCTGGGATCGGGATCGTGGCTAAAGGAAAGTAAGGTGGGTCATTTTTCAGTTGTTGTATTTTTTGCCACAGTTTAAAAGAAGAGGAAAACTATGGCATTTTTCGCCACAGTTCAAAAATCAAAGTGACTCCCGAGTCATGATGTTGGAGGATAAATAAAGGCTGATGACTGAATTATCTGATAATGCATTGATAGAATTTCACTCTGACGATCATCAAATATCTCTTTCGGTCCGATTAGATGCACAGGATGAAACAGTTTGGTTGAATCTTAATCAAATCTCCCAGCTTTTTCAGCGTGATAAGTCTGTTATCGCGAAACATTTAAAAAAAATATTTAACTCCAAGGAATTAGAAAAAGAGTCAACTGTTGCATTTTTTGCAACAGTTCAAGAAGAAGGGGGATACCAAGTAAGTCGTAATATTGAATTTTTCAATTTAGATGTCATTTTGGCTGTGGGTTATCGGGTTAATTCTCAAAAAGGTAGCGAGTTTCGGCGGTGGGCTTCTCGGGTTCTCAAAGATTATCTCCTTCAAGGGTTTAGCTTAAACAAAGAGCGCTTGTTAGATTCTGGGCTGAGCGACCTTTCCAGGTCTCTCGATCTTTTAAAACAAAGCCTTCTCACGCATGGCCATGTGACGGATATCGGTTCTGCGGCCATTGATATTATTCGGTCATATACAAAATCCTGGCTTTTACTGAATGCTTTTGATGAGAACCGCCTTTCCTACCCTCAACAATCTAAAAATCACGAGGTTCTATTTACAGAGGATATGGCGTTTAAGGGAATTTCTGAACTAAAATCCAGTTTAATAAAGCAAGAAGAGGCAACACCTCTTTTTGGCGCTGAACGACAGGATGCTTTTAAACAGATTATGGGAAGCATCCACCAGACATTCCAGGGAGAGCTTCTCTACCCTTCCGTTTACGAGAGGGCGGCTCATTTATTTTATTTTACAATTAAAGATCATCCTTTTACGGATGGGAAGCTTCCTGCTCTTGCTGTATTTATCATGCTATGGGCTTGATATGAATTTAAGCAACGAAGCCCTTGTCGCCCTTGCTCTTTTTGTGGCCCAGGGCCAGCCTTCTGATAAGGAAATTATGATTAAATTGATTCTCAATCTTATCGTTAAAGAATAAAAGTGATCGTTTAACCGCCTAAGGAAACAACCGCTATGAAAATGATGTCCGGTACAAGCAACCAGCCTTTGGCAGCGGCAATCGCGGCCCACTTAAATTTGTCTTTAATTCAAGCTTCTATTCAACGGTTTGCGGATCGAGAAGTCTTCGTGGAGGTTCAAGAGAGCGTACGGGGCCAGGATATTTTCGTGATTCAGTCAACGTCCAGCCCAGCTAATGATACCTTAATGGAACTGTTGGTGACCATGGATGCTTTGAAGAGAGGGTCGGCTAAGTCCATAACGGCCGTAATCCCTTATTATGGTTACGGGCCCAAGACAGGAAAACTTTACCCCGCAGCCCTATCTCTGCAAAGTTAGTGGCCAATCTTTTGACGGTTGCTGGGGCGAACCGTGTTTTGACAATTGATTGGCATTCTGGTCAAATTCAAGGGTTCTTTGATATTCCGACAGACAATTTGACCTTGGCTCCCTTATTTTGCCGTCATATTCAGGCGCGCTATCAAGAGACGCCCGTCGTCATTGTTTCTCCGGACGTGGGGGGATTGGTGCGGGCGCGTATTGTGGCGGAACCTCTCGCAGCCGATATGGCCATTATTGATAAGCGCCGCCTAAATCCTGGCGAAGCAACCGTGATGAACCTTATAGGAGATGTTAAGGGGCGCGTTTGTATCCTGATTGATGATATGGCGGATTCCGCAGGAACGCTCTGTCAGGCGGCAGAAGCTTTGGAAGCTGCGGGAGCGACAACGATTGATGCCTATGTTTCCCATGGGGTGTTATCTGGTGAGGCTCTTAAAAAAATTGATCAATCACCTTTGAATCGTCTTGTTATTTCTGATACCATTCAACCATTGCCAGCTGTTCTTAATGCGCCAAAGATCGAAATTCTGACGGCGGCTTCTTTGTTGGGAGAAGCGATCCATCGTATTGCCCATGATCAATCGATCTCTAGTTTGTTGAGATAAAAGAGTAAAGGGGGGCTTTTTTAGAACGACGATCTTGCATTTCTGCTGCGGGTCATGTATATACGGGGAAAGGTATTTTCATTTTTATAGCCAATTTTTTTTGAGGAGTTTTTCTCATGGGTACAACAACGACACTCAACGCATCGCCGCGGACACTCTCTGGAACGGGGGGCGCACGCGCTATTCGGACTTCCGGAATGGTGCCAGGAATCATTTATGGAAACAAAAAAGATCCCGAAATGATCTCTATTGACCCAAAAGCGTTGATGACGGAATGTCTACAGCCAGGTTTTTTTAGTAGGCTCTATTCGGTTTCTATTGAAGGCAAAGAACAGGAAGTTCTTGCTAAAGCTGTTCAATTCCACCCGGTAACGGATCGTCCTATTCATGTGGATTTTATGCGCGTTAGCAAAGGCGCCAAGGTTCATGTCTTTGTTCCGATTAACTTCATTAATGAAGATAAAGCGCCTGGAATTAAACGGGGTGGTGTCTTGAACATTGTTCACCACAATCTTGAACTCATTTGCCCGGCACAATCCATTCCGGCAAATCTAACCATCGATTTGGCAGGACGGGACATTAACCAAACGATTCACTTGGAATCGTTGGATTTGCCAGAAGGTGTGGTTGCAGCCCATCCTGAACGGGATAATACAATTGCAACCATTGTCGCGCCAACAGTAATGGAAGAAGAAACACCAGCAGCGACAGAGGCAACAACAGCGCCAGGTGGCGGCTCTGCGCCAGCATCTTCTAAGTGATGTATGATAATAATTCAGATTATGAGGCAAATGCGGGCAGCATCAAGAACCGGAGCGGCATCCTCGACTTGATTGGGGATAACACCGGAAGCACAGATGAAGTGTCGCAGTTGCTCATAAGCTGAGCCGTTAGAATGTATGTGCTGGTTGGCCTAGGTAATCCAGGAGAAAAGTACGCGCTTAATCGGCATAACATTGGTTTTATGACTCTTGATTCTATCGCAGCTGCTTATAAATTTCCCCCCTTTAAAATAAAATTTTCCGCAAGCTTTTCAGAAGGAACCATCGGAGAGCACAAAGTTATTTTGTGCAAACCCATGACATATATGAATTTATCAGGTCAACCTGTAGGTGACTTGATCCGTTTTTATAAAATCCCTCCCGATTGTGTTTATGTGATTCATGATGATTTGGACCTTGAACCGGGGAAAATAAAAGTGAAGCTCGGTGGCGGAAATGGCGGCCATAATGGGCTGAGGAGTTTGGATCAGAATATTGGTAAGGCGTATTGGCGGGTGCGTCTTGGCATCGGCCATCCAGGTCGTTCTCCTGGTCGAGAGGACCTGGTCAGCCATTATGTTTTAAGTAATTTTTCCCGCAGTGATGAGGATTGGTTGATCGGTATTCTTCGCGCCGTTACGGAAGAAGTAGACACTCTCTTTGGGTCTGATCCTGGGGTGTGGTTAACGAGGATTGCAGAAAACTTACGGCGGTAGGCATAGTCTTTTGATTTTAGATTTTTACCTCGTTACTTCGTCGCTCGCCTAGCAACGTCAAGCGTCGCTCCTTGTTCCTTGTAAAAAGCTAAACTGAAAAGACTATGAATGCCTTGTTTTTGTTTACGTTTTCCATTCACCCATAAAAAAAGCGGGGAAAATCCCCGCTTTTTTGAGTAAAAAAACTTATGCTGCGGGTGCGGCTGCGGGTACGTTATGACCAGGAGATACCTCAACGCCGGCTTTAGGGCTACGGTCCGCATTGACATCGCCATCGGCTCCCCGCAAATGCATATCATCATATGATCCTCTGTATGGACCTTGAGGAGACTTGCCGTGGTGACCCTCATGGTGGTGATGGTGATGGTGGGGGTGCTTATGGCCCTTCCGATGCGCGCCTATCTTTGGACCACCGCCTTTCTTCTTTGCAGCGTGCGCCGCCTCATGGTGTTCCTCTGTGACCGGCGGGGTTGCTTCAGGTGTAGCTTCTGGAGCTGCTTCCGGTGCTGTAGTCTCTGTTGTTGCTTCGGTAGTCTGTTCGCTTGCTAGAGAGCCTGGAACAGCCAATGCGGCGATCATTGCACTTAAAATAATTGGTAACTTCATCGTATCGTCTCCTGTTGATAAATAACGCTAAACTTCACAATTCATAGCTTAGCATCAAAAATTAAAAAAAATAAAACACATTTTTTCACATTTTTTATTTAAATTGCACTAAACCCCTCTGAGCCCTGCAGAAATCCTAGGTTTTGTCTAATAGATAAAAAAAAATTAAAATTTTCTTAAAATAGTGCCATACTTTTATTTAATGTACGGAACCGGATGAATTATTGCACGGATGATGAAAAGCCTAGGGATTGCATTAGGTTTACGATAAAGAGGTTGTTCTTGGGCTAAAGGTACTAATGGGATTGAAAAATCGTCTTCAACATAAAGGAAATTTGGAGGAGGAATTTGACGAACAAATTGGAGAGGGTGGCTCACATTTACATTGGGAAACGCATTTGCAGCCTCAGGCGGCGAATCGATCATCCAGTTTGAGGCATTCTCCTTCTACAGTGAGTCTTGATCCTTTGCCTTCTTTTTTGACGCAAACACCGTTAGGGACGCCATGTGAAGAGTTAGTGGAATTGAAGCCCATGGCCCAAATTCCTGTGAAAGAGAAGCAAAGAGTGAAGGAAGCAAGTGTTCCTTTGCCAAGGCAAACGATTGAACAGGTAAAGGAGGCCCCAAAAAGATTTAGGCAAAAGGCTGGGCACCATAAGAAAGCAGTAAAGACATATCAGGGGGCGCGTGCATTTGGATTTATACATCGTTGGGTTTATGAGGAAGTCAGGCTTTCCATGAGTAAAATGTCGATTGTGAGTTTAGTTCTCGGATTATTATTTCTGGGAACATTATTCTTTATTATTGGTTTTTTAGCCGCAGTTGCAACGATAGAACCTTCAACAGGGGGAGGGGGGAGAGGCTCGCAATCTGTTTGGCAAGCCTCCAATACACCTGAAAAGGGAGGTGGAAAAGGATTTGGACATGCTTTAGGCGCTGTTGGGGGCGGTATTGTCGGAAAGGCTGTTGGTCAGCAGCTTGGATCTATTGGAAAAGTTGTTGGCGCTTCAGTTGTGGTTCCTAAATCTTTACAACCCTTTGCACGCTATGGAATGGGGAGAGTTAATGCTGAAGTTCGGCGTGACGTCCGGCAGGTGAATCCCTTTGTCCATCGGAGAAAAGGACGGGAACCAGCTCCAGTGTTAGAACAGCAACCCTATGATATTCAACAGCCTGGAGGCGTGCAACAATACGCATCGTCTTATGGTGGTTCCCAGGGGGGGCAAGCTTATAGACCTCCTGGGTCTGTTCCAGCCCCGGTTGGATATCAGCAACCAGCAGCGATTTCTCAAACAGGACAAGGGATGCAAGGCGGCTATAATCAAGGCTACGCTCCTCCTCAACAGCAGCCAATGATGCAACAACCTTATTATCCACAGCCTATGCAGCAACAGGCTTATCAACAACCTATGGCGCCTCAGCAAATGATGGCTCCTCAACAACAGATGATGCTGGAACCCCAATACCAACAGCAGATGGAGCCTCAACAGGGATATTATCGGTAGAGAGTGTAAAATTCCTTGAATCCTCCAGTTTTTTTATGCCATATCTGATTTATTGATGATTTAACAAGTGCCTATCTATCATGACAGATTTCGCCAATTCTATACTTAAAATGAGGTTTTGCATCTCATGACAGCTATAAACCCGAGTTATGGATTAATCCAATGAAAAATATCACTAAATATCAATAAATTACGTCATTGCGAGGAGCGAAGCGACGCGGCAATCCATGTATTCAAAACTTTTTACAGCATAAATTACGTTAAAGAATTAGAAATGCATGGATTGCCGCGTCGCTTCGCTCCTCGCAATGACGTGATAACCTATTGATTTTAAATTATTAATTATTGGTTATAATTTAATCCATAACTCAGATTATAAGGTTTTTTGAAAACATCTGCCTTTCACTATCCGACGCCTATTTCCGTGACATCGGCGGGCTTGGAAATTTCAAACAAGGCATAGTTATGTTCCTTGCAATAATTTTGGCACCATTGGTGTTGAAGAGCGATGACATCAACATCCGGCGTGACGGGAATGAATATGGGATTTTTGACATCGCCGTTGACCATTTCGAGGACATCGAAATTTTTGTCGCCTTCCTTTCCTGGGATCTGCACTGGAATCTCCTGGTCACAAATGTATTTGTAAAAAGACAATACGCGCTGATGGGAATGGCGGGCGAAAATCCATTTTCCCTTTCCTTTGTTCCGCTCCAAATTTTCTAAATGGTTATAAAGCTTTCTATAATTGTTAAAGGCAATGATATAGTGACGGTCAAATAATATTAACATGACAAAATTCTCCTTTTGATAAAGCTCTCTCCTGCCTTTCAGAAGACATAGAGAAGGTTTTGCTTTGTTTGAGCTAAGGTGTGACGATTGGGAAGAAGCCTAAAAATACAGACGTACCAACCCCTTACCGTCACACCATCAAAAGAGGAGGGGGCAAAAAAAGCCCCGCCCCCTCTCACTCCTTGTGAGGCAAGAGGTTAAATTTTCGGCCTTTCGGCCGTTTGAGGATTCGATTGAAATGACGCACGTTGTGCGTTAGTTTATTTTTAGCCATTTGAACTCCTTGTTCGAGTTTATGTGGTTAGCAACGTGTGGGCAGGTCTAATTGCTCATACGTTGCGCTGTTACGAACCATTCGTAACAACCCTTAATATAAGGTGGAGATCGGTAGCTTACTTGGCCAATACTCTCCAGCTTACCACCCTAGGTTACAATGGCGGGTGATCTAAAGTCAAAACTTTTTTCCTCAACAGAATAGATCAATTATTTTCGCTTTTGTTGCTGATGAATGATAAAGCCTGCAATCATGATACCGGTTGCCACGACACCGATAATAATTGTAGCCAGAGCATTGATTTCGGGGCTGACGCCAATGCGAATACTTGAGAAAATAAGCATGGGGAGCGTTGTTGCCCCAGGACCTGATAAAAAGCTGGCAATAACAACATCATCTAAAGAAAGCGCGAAAGCCAAGAGCCAGCCTGCCATCAAGGAAGGCAAAATTAATGGTAAGACGATGACGAGAAATACTTTTAAGGGCCGTGCCCCTAAATCCAGGGCGGCTTCCTCAATGGAACGATCAAAGTCTTGTAGGCGCGCTTGAATGACCAAGGAAACATAGGCCATAGCAAGCGTAATATGGGCAATGGTAATGGTCAGGAGCCCACGGTGCGTTGGCCATCCGATCAATTGTTCAAAGGTAACAAACATCATGAGAACAGCCAGCCCAGTGATAACATCTGGCATGACCAAAGGGGCAGAAATCAACCCGCCAAACAAAGTTCGCCCCCGAAATTTAGAAAAGCGCACCATAACGACGGCTGCTAGGGTTCCTAAAATAACAGCGATGGTGGCGGTCATGGCGGCAATTTTAAAGCTTGCCAAAACAGCATCAATCAACCCTTCATTATTCCATAGGGTCTTGTACCATTTGATTGAAAATCGACTCCATACGGTCACCAAACGGGATTCATTAAAGGAAAACACGATGACCGTTAAGATCGGGAGATAGAGAAAGGTATAACCAAAGATCAAGGAGGCAACGCTTGTTTTGGATAGGTGACGCATCGCTTTTCCCCTATTCTTCTGTGGTGCGGTATTGAAAGCGTTGAAAAATCATAAAAGGAATAACAAAAATGCCGAGCATGGTCACCGCAAGCGCACAAGCCATAGGCCAATTTTGGTTATTAAAGAACTCAGACCACAACACACGGCCAATCATTAAGGTTTCTGGCGCCCCCAAAAGTTCTGGAATGACAAACTCTCCAACAGCTGGGACAAAGACCAGGATGCTGCCGGCGATGATGGCTCGAAAAGACAAGGGAACCGTGATTCGCCAGAAGGCCCGCCAAGGTCGGCATCCCAGGTCATACGCGGCCTCGAGATAGGCAGGATCAATTTTATCAAGTACTGAGTAAAGGGGTAAAATCATAAAAGGTAGGTAGCAGTAAACAATGCCAATGGTTACAGCAAAGGCGTTATATAAAAGGGGTAATGGTTCATGAATAATGCCGAGCCAGGCAAGAAGAGTATTGATAACACCTTGTGTGCTCAGCAAACCAATCCAAGCATAGGCGCGCACCAAAAAGGACGTGAAGAAGGGCAAAATAACCAACAACAGCAAAATCGGTCGCCAGTGCGTTGATGATTGGGCAATCGCATAAGCCATTGGGTAGCCAATGAGCAAACAAGAGAAAGTCGCAATGAAAGCGATTTTGAGGGAACTGAAAAAAGCTGAAGCATAAAAAGGATCAATGAATAAGGTATTATAGGCCGCCAAGTTGAGTCGTAATTGAAGGACTTGTTCTGCCGACCACTGGAAGAGGGGGTGAAAAGGAGGAATAGCTAATATACTTTGGGATAAACTGATCTTCACGACGATCAGAAAGGGGATGAGGGAAAAAAGACCTAACCACAAATAAGGAATACCAATAACCAAACGCTTTTCCCGGGTGAGACGACCCCAAAAACGATTTCCAAAGGTTGAAAGGTTCTCGTGCGGCGTCATGATGTCAAAACGACCCCGTTTTCCGCGCGCCAATACAAATAAATTTCATCCTCCCATTGGACATCTCGCTCAGATAGACGAAGAAGATTCGGTAAGGTAGCTTGGATAACTTTGCCCGAAGGAAGTTCGACATAGTAAATGGATATATCCCCCAAATAAGCAATGTCTCGGACGACCCCCTTAGTACAGTTGCGTTTTTCAGAAGGTTGTTTTGTTGAGATCATGACTTTTTCGGGTCGAATGGCAACAGCAACCTGAGCGCCAACAGGAACAGCAGCAGAATCGGTGACATAAAGCTGACAGCCCGCTGCTTCAGAATCAATCAAGACGTGGTCGGGTTCATCTTCAATGACAACGCCTTCGAAAATATTACTGGCGCCGATAAATTCTGCCACAAACCGAGAGTTTGGAAATTCATAGACGTCATGCGGGGCACCTACCTGACGAATCCGTCCCTCTTCCATAACACCGATACGGCTTGACATGGTCATGGCTTCTTCCTGGTCATGGGTAACCATGATAAAAGTAATCCCGACCCGTTCTTGAATATTGACCAACTCAAATTGTGTTTGTTCTCGTAAGCGTTTATCGAGGGCTGCCAGGGGTTCATCTAAGAGCAAAAGCTTTGGCTGTTTAACGAGGCTTCGGACCAGGGCAACTCGTTGACATTGCCCACCAGAGAGTTGGTGTGGTTTACGCATCGCAAAGGCGCTCATCTGGACGAGGTCAAGACCCTCCATCACCCGTTCGCGAATGATTTTCGTTGGCAAACGTTCTTGTTTAAGTCCAAAGGCTATGTTTTGGGCTACAGTCATGTGGGGAAAGAGGGCATAGGATTGAAACATCATATTAACGGGACGTTCATAAGCTGGAACATCTGTTACATCAATACCATCAATAAAGAGTCGACCTGTTGTTGGTTTTTCAAAGCCAGCCAACAACCTTAATAACGTGGTCTTTCCACACCCTGATCCCCCCAAGAGGCAAAACAATTCACCTTGGTAAATAGACAAGGAAACATTTCGAACAGCTACAGTTGATCCAAAGCTCTTGGTGACATTTTCAAGGGTGATATAAGGCTTTGCCTTTGGATCTTGCCATGGCTCTAACTGACGACGTGACTGGGTGCGAGGTGGCATATCAGCCGCCAAAAATCAGGGATTGAATAGGGGATAGCCTTTTTTGACTCCTGTCTTTTTTATGATATGTTGTGGGTTCTTTGTATTTTTTAATCTTCAATTTTCATCTCCGGTATTCCACCTCTTTTGCGTTTAAATCCCTGCTACGCTCCCTGTTTTGCTTGAAACCAATATCGAGTTCGTATCTCTTCATACCTAGAGTTTTGAATTTTATCAAGCTTTAACCTTTTCATGACTTCGGGGCGCGGATAGAGTGTTTCATTATCTCGAAGGTCTTTCTTTATAAGGGGCTTGGCGCCCTTATTGGCAATCGGAAATTTCATTTCATTTGTAATGGCGGCTGATACGTCCGGTCGCAATAGAAAGTCAATAAACACATAGGCATTTTTGGGGTGAGGGGCATCTTTTGGGATACAAATTGCATCGATCCAGAGCGTTCCTCCTTCTTCAGGGACAACATAGCGAATGGTTCGGTTTAATTCTTTGGCTTGTTCTTCTGCAACTTGTACATCCCCTGACCAAGCTTGAGCCAGGCAAATCTCGCCGGATACGAGTTCACTGCCAAACCGTTGTCCTAAGAAGCGAGAAATTGAAGGGCGCACCTTCAAGAGCTGTTGTTGCGCTGCCTCTAAATCATTTAAATCTGAACTGTGAGGGTCTATTCCTAAAAAGGCCATGATTGCAGGATAGACATCAACAGATTCTTCTAAAAGCGTAACGCCGCAAGATTTAAATTTTGAAACGACGTTTGGATCAAAGAGCATGCGATGACTATTAACGGGGGCATCAGGCATACGGGCAAGGATAGCTTCTTCTACATAGGCAAAGCCGAAAGTTCCCCAAAAGAAAGGAATGCTATAAGTTAAGCCGGGATCAATGGTTTCCATGCAAAGAGCAATGTCAGGATCTAGATGATGAAGGTTCCGGAGCTTAGTCTTATCTAATTTTTGAAAAGCATCGGCTCGAATTTGGCGTTCAATATAGGGTGAGGCAGATGGGAAAACGATATCATATCCGGATCTCCCTGCAAGAAGCTTGGCTTCTAAGATCTCATTGTTGTCATACAGGTCATACTGAACATGTATTCCGGTTTCCTTTTCAAACTGGCTCAAAATTGATGCCGGAATCATCCCATACCAATTATAAACATTCAGGTAAGGGGGCTCCCCTGTTAGGTTTGATGGATTTGGGGAGTGTATATAGGGAATGATGCCCCAAAAAATCAGAGCCGCAGCCAGGATTAATCCGCTGAGTCTCGTGATGAATGTTTGCTTTTCTGACCAATTCAACGTCGTTTACCCCTTTATTCTCTGGAAAGCAATTTAGTCACGGCGTGCGGTAGAAATCAATGAAAATCGGTGAAAAATATATTCTAACCGTATGGAAAACAGGATGGCTCCTAAAACGCCAACAAGAGCGCTCAAAACAGGGTAACTTTGTGAAAACTCCATGATGCAAGACAGTGACGTTGGACCGCAAATAGGCAGTCCGTTTGAGGTGGTGCTTACCCCCAGACATTTTCCTGTATTTACGGTCCAGGAGATGCGCAAGCAGATGCCCAAAATGACCAAAGCCCCAATCATTCCAATATAAGGGCGCGGTAAAGCATATCCAAATCGAACCCCCATTTGAGACCCGAGAATTCCCCCGCCCAAAAGAATAAGAACCAACATCAAATCAACAGATTGGGTGCCAATGGCATACATAAATGTCGTGATGACACTCATTCCCACACCGGCCAAAAGAGTCGTTCCATAGACGACAGGACTGGTGCGGCCAATTAAATAGGATATTGCGGGCATCATAAAGACGCCATTTCCGACGCCCAGGCTTGAGGTTAAGGCGCCATTAACGAGGCCAACCAACAAAGGGAACAAAACACTGAGTTCAACGCGGGTTCTTGTAAAATAAATTTTCAACCCGATGAAGCGTGTCCAAGAGGGCGTTTGAATGACTTTGGTGGCTGAGCGATAATGAGCTAAGGTCTTCAGGCTCTGGCGAAATAAGACAAAAGACATGGCTGCCAAAACAATAATATAACTAATTGTGATAATATAAACAGCCTGACCGTGGGCATTTAACCAACGCAGCAAGAAGACGCCTAAAATTGCTCCGATAATGCCCCCGATTAATAAAATGCCTCCTAAGCGAAAATCAACGTCATTATTTCGGCGATAGTTTAGAAATCCTGTTAAATTTGTTCCAATGGAATGGTTGACTTGGCTGGCAACGGCAACCAAAGGCGGAACACCGAGAACCATTAACGCGGGCGTGATAATGACCCCCCCACCGACGCCGAGCATGCCAGACAAAAACCCCCCGACCCATCCTAAGCCTAAAATCAGGAAGAGGTTTAACGTAACGCCGGCTATCGGTAAAGTGAGTTCGAAGTTCATTTTATTTAGTATACAGTTTGCAGGGCCAAAAGGGAATTTGAAGTTTGGGACTGGCCAAAAATATTTACACTATTTTGCCTAACGTAAATGCAAAAACTCACCATCTGACAATTTTTCTTAAACGATCATTTTGAGAAGAAAGTAAAACTTATCTCTTGTCCAAATCATCTGGCGAATAAAGACTCAACGATGTCAAAAAAGCAAGACCAGCTTGAAGGACAAGGTTCCATACGGTTGCTGAAACACCAAGGAGGACCCAAGAAATTTGATCACATCGGGGGCGGGACATTTTCATGAGTTGAGCGCGAAAATCTTCAAGGGTCGTCGCTGTTTGAACGCCCGTACAACTGGCAGGACCAGCCCACCAATGTTGCTCCATCCCTACATGGTAACCTGTTAGGACGATGCCAATGAAGAGCACAAGAAGCTGGACAAAAATTCCCCGATGGCCTTTCAGAAAATTGGTTTTAAGGCCGAGAAGGCCAACGATAATGACGGCTGCATAGACGCATCGTTCATAAAGGCAAAAGTCACAAGGGATGATCTGGTAACCATGTTCGGCGACATAAGCGACTCCAAGAGAGGTTGCTGCTACCCATATTAAAAACCAATGCAGATGTTTTGGGGTGAGGCAGTTTAGGGCTGTATTCATGGTGGTACAGTTCATGGTTGTTTCCTTTGTCTTGCCGTTCTTGGGTTTACACATAAATGTCTATTTAAAAATTACGTCATTGCGAGGAGCGAAGCGACGTGGCAATCCATGCATTTAAAGCAGCAACTTCGCTTTTTCGTGCATGAATACATGGATTGCCACGTCGCTTCGCTCCTTGCAATGACTGAATACTATAGAGTAAAATTGGTTGTTCGAATCGTTCGAACTATCCTCCCTAAAATCTTAACCCCTGTGACTCTGGCAATCAAGACGGACGTATTACCCCGCTAAAAATTTAACAGCGATAAAACCCAGCACCAATGAAATTAATACAGCCCCTAAACACCAGGGAAGGTAGCGCTCAATGAACGTACGGGCCCAGTCCCCAAAGAACCAGAGAAGCCCGGCAAGCAGGAAGAAACGAAACGAACGGGCAATGATGGAAGCTACAACGAATTGTGAGAGATTTAAGCCTGCAACACCACTGGCGATGGTGACCAGCTTAAAGGGAATGGGGGTAAGGCCCTTCAGGACAATAAGCCAAAACCCCCAGGCTTGAAAGTCTGTTTGGAAGCGGGTAAAAGAAGCTTGCAATTGGTAGGTTTGGATAATCCATTCGCCGATGGTTTCAAACAAGAAATACCCGATGGCATAGCCCACAAGTCCGCCGATAACAGAAGAAAGGGTGCACAAAAAAGCCAGCCACCACGCCTTGGCACGGTCAGCCAAAATCATGGGAATGAGCATCAAGTCTGGAGGCAAAGGGAAAAAAGAGCTCTCAGCAAAAGAAATGAGATTGACAATCCAAACGGCTTTTGGTGTGGCAGCCATTTGGAGGGTCCACGCATAAAGACGTCGAAGCCAAGAGTCAGAGGCGATTGCAACTGTGTTGGTCATATTTTTACACTCATCACTTCAGGGTTGGTCGTTTGCGTTAATTTTTCGTCAATCAAGCTGATCATTTCTTTGATGCCATACAAAGCAATGAAGGATCCCATGCGTGGGCCCTCGGTTTGTCCGAGAAGAACCTCGTAGAGTGTCGCAAACCAAGCACGCAAGTCTGGGTAAGGATGGCTTTTCCCGACTTCGAAAACAAGCGTCTGTAAGTCTTCAGCCGATGTGTTTGTTGGGATTGCTTTGAGACGCTCTCTCAAGTCAATGAGCGCTGTCCGGTCTATCTCCGTTGGTGCGCGGTAGGTTTTGGTTGGCAGGATGAAATTATGGTAATAGTGAATCGCGTGGTCGATAAGCCGGGCTAAAAAGGGCACTGACTCGGGCGTTGCCCCTGGCTGGTATCGGGTGACAAATCCCCAAAGGATGGAGGCATCTTCCGCATTACAGACGGAAGCTAAATTCAAAAGGATCCCAAAACTTATCCCACTTTCGAGGACGGGGGGGTGCCCAGAATGGACATGCCAAGTGGGATTTTCCAACTGTTGGTCTTGCCCTTGAATGGGGTATTTAGCAACCCAAGTCAAATAATCATCCACATGACGGGGGATCACGTCAAAGTAAAGACGCTTTGCTTTGCGGGGGGATTGATACATAAAATAGGATAAACTCTCCCACGGGGCATATTTTAGCCAGTCTTCAATGGTTAAGCCGTTGCCCTTTGATTTAGATATTTTCTGTCCCAGCTCGTCCAGGAAGTGTTCATAGGTAAGGCATTCGGGAGACCTGCCTCCTAAAATGTGAGTAATCTGGCTTGAGAGCTTCACCGAATCAATAAGGTCCTTTCCGGACATCTCATAATCCACATCAAAGGCGCGCCATCGCATGCCCCAATCGACTTTCCATTGTAGTTTACAATGGCCCCCTGTTATGGGAACTTCAACAGGCTTTCCAGATTTTGGGTCGAGGTAGGTAACGGTTGCAGCTTCTAGGTCGCGGCTAATGATAGGAACCTGAAGGACTTGTCCCGTTGTTGGGCAAAGGGGGAGGAACGGGCTATAGGTGGCGCGTCGTTCTTCTCCAAGCGTAGGTAGAATAACAGCGATAACATCATCGTAGTGTTCGAGAACAAGCTTTAAGGTCTCATCAAATCGACCGCTTTTGTACCAATCCGTAGAGCTTTGAAATTCGTAATCAAAACCAAAAGAATCTAAAAATTGACACAGCATGGCATTATTGTGATGCCCAAAGCTTTCATACTGTCCAAAAGGATCGGGGATTTGGGTCAGAGGTTTCCCGAGGTGTAAAGTCAGCATCTCTTGATTAGGAAGGTTGCTGGGGACTTTACGAAGGCCATCCATATCGTCAGAAAAAGCAAACAATCGGGTCGGGATATCGCTTAAGACCTGAAAAGCATGGCGTACCATACAGGTGCGGGCTACTTCCCCGAACGTACCAATGTGGGGTAATCCTGAGGGACCATAGCCTGTTTCCAACAGGGCATAGCCTTTTTGGGGCGTTTTATTCTGAATGCGATTTAGGATGCGCCGCGCTTCTTCAAATGGCCAAGACTTTGCATGGGTTCCGGCTTCACGCCAACGATCCCAATTTTCTTTCAATGTCATAATATTTACTCTATATTTGCTCTATTAGTGAATTCTCTTGAGAGTTGTATACCATAGATTGATAGATTTGGGAATGCTTGCCATTGTTCCCCACTCGTGATATGACCTTGAAACATTCATTTATTGTATTTCAAAGAAGGGCGAAAAAATGTCTTTAAAGAACTATTTAGAAGAGTCTATTCAGGCAATTCAGGCGACAGTAATGGATGATGCGTTGCTGGATGCGGTCCATCAAGCCATTAGACTTATTATAGATACGTTATCGAAAGGGCTGCCGATTTTGGTTTGTGGCAATGGGGGATCAGCTTGCGATGCCTTGCATATGACGGGGGAGTTGGTTGGGCGGTTCTTGATGGAGCGTAAAGCCTTAAATGTCATTGCTCTATCTGACAATGTTGGCATTATAACAGCCATCGCCAACGATTATTCTTATGATTATATCTTTTCACGTCAAGTTGAAGCTTATGCAAAACCGGGAGCGGTACTCATTGGTTTATCGACCAGTGGGAATTCGGCGAATGTCCTTCGTGCCTTTGAAGCTGCTCATAGCCACGGAATGAAGACAGTGGCCTTCACAAAAAAAGGAAATACAAAAATAGCGCCGTTAAGCGATGTATTGATCGCTGTGCCTTCCTCTTCCACCCCCTTGATTCAACAGGTTCATGCTTGCCTCTATCACTACGTATGCCACGCCATTGAGCAGGAAATGTTTCAAGAAAAGGGGCAAAGAGATCAGAAGGTTGTTTCAGGACACTGACTTCTGATATAACGAAACAAATCTGGGTCTATAAAATTAATCGAGGAGAGTTATTATGTCATTTGAAGTTGTATCCAGTGCGCAGTTACGTCAATTTATTGAAAAAGTTGAACGCCTTGAAGAAGAAAAAGCAGAATTGATGGACGCCCTTCGTGAAGTTTTTGCAGAAGCAAAGGGCAATGGGTTTGATGTCAAAATCATGAAGCAAGTTTTAAAAATGCGTAAAATGAAGCAAGAAGAATTAATGGAACAAGAAGAACTGTTGGCCTTGTATCTTCAAGCTTTGGGGATGGTTCCGGCCAGCCAAGGCTCGCAAGGGATTGAAGAAGCGGCTTAATAGAGGCAGGGGTGGGAGTTAGAGGAATACACTCATGTCCTCTCAAGATAAACAGCAGCTCTTTACCCGACGGGCTTTAATTTTAGGGGGGGCTCAAGGGCTTCTTTTAACCAGCTTGGTGGGGCGGCTCTATTACCTTCAGGTAAGTTCCTCAGACCATTATCGCACCCTTTCGGACAAAAACCGGATTCATTCCCGCCTCATCGCGCCGTCGCGAGGTCAGATTTTGGACCGCTCCGGCAAGATTCTTGCGACGTATCATAATGCATATCGAGCCATCGTCATTCGAGATCAAGCAACAGAGTTGTCGGCGTTGCTCACTTCCGTTCAATCAATTTTGGGGTTAGATAACCAGGACATTGATCGCATAGTCCAAGAGTTAAAGCGAAAACCGCGGTTTGTGCCGGTCACCTTGAAGGAAGGCCTAAGTTGGGATGAAGTTACCCGCCTGGAGCTTCATTTGCCGGATTTGACGGGCATGAGTGTTGAGCAAGGTCAAAACCGGTCTTATCCTTTTGGCGTAGAAACGTGCCATTGCGTAGGATATGTAGCCACAGCTTCGGAAAAAGACCTGGATGGGGATCCGCTTCTAGAATTGCCTGGAATTCGCATGGGCAAAAGCGGCATTGAAAAAGCGTATGAGACAGAACTGCGTGGCAAGCCAGGTGTCAAACAGGTAGAATTGAATGCTGTTCGTCGCATCGTTCGGGAACTTTCTACAACCGCAAGCACGGCCGGGCAAGAGATACAGTTGACACTCGATTTAGAATTACAGCAGTCGGTGTTCCAGCGTCTCTCTATGGAGATAGGGGCTGCTGCTGTTATCCTAGATGCGAAGAGGGGGGGCACGTTAAGTTATGTCTCTACCCCCGGATTTGATGCCAATCTATTTGCCAACGGCATTTCAAAGACGGCGTGGGAAGAGCTCTTAAACCACCCCCAGCGGCCTTTGAATGATAAAGTTCTGACAGGGCAGTATGGTCCCGGATCTACATTCAAAATGATTGTGGCTTTGGCGGCTTTAGAGGCGGGGGTGATCACCCCAACGACACCGATTTCTTGTACAGGATCTGTGACTTTAGGAGACCATGATTTTCATTGCCATAGTTGGAAATACGGGGGGCATGGCACCGTAACGCTGGAAAATGCCATTGCCCAATCCTGTGATGTGTATTTTTATCAAATTGGTAAACTGTTGGGCATTGATCCTATGGCTGCGATGGCTAAGCGCTTCGGGTTAGGGTCGCCCACAGGCATTGACCTTCCAGGGGAAAAACCCGGCCTTGTTCCATCACGCCAGTGGAAAAGCCTGGTTATGGGAAAATCTTGGCGGTTGGGTGAGACTTATAATGCGAGCATTGGCCAGGGCTATGTGTTGGCGACACCTCTTCAATTGGCGGTCATGACGGCGCGCCTTGTTACGGGAAAAGCCGTTTGGCCTCATCTGGTAATGGGACAGGATATAACCGAATTTGAGGATATGAAACTCAATCCAGCGCATTTAAAAATCGTTTTGTCAGGAATGGCCAAAGTGGTAAATGAATCTTTTGGGTCGGGTTATGCGAGCCGGATTACGGAGCCGGGGTTTGAGATGGGGGGAAAGACAGGCTCGACCCAGGTGCAGCGCATCACAAAACGCGACCGGGAGCAAGGGCTGGCCAGCAGCGCTAACCGCCCCTGGCATACCCGCGAACATGCCCTGTTTGTTGGCTATGCACCCCTTAATAATCCCCGCTTTGTCACATCCGTTCTTGTGGAACATGGGGGCAGTGGCGCCAAAGCCGCGGCCCCTGTTGCAAGGGATATCCTTCTGATGGCGCAGAAGATGGTGTGACGAGATCCCTATAAATTTTACCCCTTGTACTCCCTCAACGTTTGAAGGCTTTTCTCACACCAAGCTAATTTGGCTTCAAGGGTGAGTGCTGCATAATCATAAGTCATCTGCAGGTACATTTTTCGTAAACCCTCGGCGTGGGCACTATCGATGTTATTTTGGATGGTGACCAATGCTTTTTGCCGATGAAGGATCTGGTCACGAAACGTTTCGAGTTGTTGGATGAATTGCGGAATAGGGGCGTGCTCTCCCGCTGTGAGTTTCAGGAGCAATTCTTCACGGGCTGGCGTGGGTTCCGTCGGTTCTGCCAACCACAACTTTAAAGCGTCGAGTCCCTTGGTGGTAATGGTATATATCCGCCGGTTGCGGTCGCCACTCTTTTGGTCCACGTGGGATTCGACCAGCTCTTCTTTTTCGAGCGCCTTTAAAATAGGGTAGATTTGCGCATTGCTTTCTGACCAATGGAAAGGCGCGACCTTGCTCGCCATTTGTTTAATGTCATAGCCTGACATGTCTTTTTTGCTGAGTAAGCTCAAGATGCCGAATTGTGTTTTGTTCACTCTGCTCATGATTCTCCTCTTGTTTTCCTTAAAAATGATTCTTTAGTTAGTATAGTCTGAAAAAACAGGTCTTGACAACCTGTTGTGTCGATCGTATAAAGATATAGACAGGTCGAATTAACCTATCCAATTGTTCAAAAAACTATATGAAAAAGGAGTGCATAAAATGATTTATACAAAACAAAATGATAAAAGCCCAATGATACGTCGGAGCCTATTTTCTTTAAGCAGTGCGTTGGTCATCGGTTTAATGGGCACCTCTTTTGCGGCTGAAGTACAGAAAAAGGAACCTTATTATGCAGCGCTGACGAGGGAATGGAAGGTTCCCGAAGAATACAAAGAGAGTAATAAATCTGCGCATATGTATCTAAAGGAACATGAGCCATCCTACAGGGTTCATAGAGCAGATTTGCGGTTTTCTTTTTTCCCCCTTAATGATCGGGAGCAATTTGGACCGTTGGTGGCCTCTTGGGAAGCTAAATTAGAATTTAATAATCTCCTCCCGTTCCTTGGTAAAATTCATTCGGCTTACCAGGCGTATTTAGAGTTACCAACCGAAAGCCAAGATGTTTCTTATAAGCAAAGAGCAGAATTAGGGGCAACGATAACGATGTCAAAATGGGAAACAGGTGATCGTACCAAAACAAATAAGGATCGTTTAGAAAGGCTGGAAAAAATTATTAATGATCCCGATTTTCCCCAAGAATTAAGAGCAAAGGCGGCATACAACCTCATTGAACATAAGGTCAAACATTCCATGATTGAGCCGACGACGCCTCCTGTCTCCTATACGCCGGAAGCGGCGCGGGCTGATTATCGTGAGCTGCTCGCTCTAGCCGATCCAACAACAAGGGCCAGTATTGTGTACCATCTGGCAGAGTTGGATGATGAAGGGAAAGGGCTTCCAGAACCGAATAGGATCGCGGCCCAAAAAGGGTTCTTAGAAGTCCTTGAAAATCCGGAAGCGCACCCCTTTACCAAACGCCTGGCCCAGTCAAAATTAGAAGGGATAGCAGGAAAGGCGAAATAATACCATTTATAAACAAAGTGTTACCGTCATTGCGAGCACCCCAAAACGACCCATGCGGGTCGGGGGTGCGTGGCAATCCAGACAAACTGCGAAGCAGTTTAAATAAGACGAGCATCGTAAACAGCCTGGATCATCACGTCCCGCCACGCGCTCCCAGCTACGCCTACGGCTTCGCCGTGGCGAGTCGCGCTTGTGGTTCCTCGCAATGACTGTATTTTATTGTTTTTGTTGATTATTTCCCAACAAACTCTCGTAAGGGGGCGCCTAGATTTTTTGGAGATCTAGGAATTGTCTTGGGTTATGTCCTCACCTCGTGGAGGAGGCATAAGCTTGCTGGCCATAAAATAAAACGTTAATGCTGATTTTTGATATTAAATAAAAGAAATGCATATTTATAATGTTAGATATATGATGATTAATATATCTGAGCAAGATGTGTTATCAGGTCATTTTGCCGCTACTGTGTTTATTCTCTTTATTTCTATTTTTATTCAAACAATTATGGTTTTTATCGAAAAGTTTTATTTAAATTTTTGCTTTTCTATACAATTAATCTAAAAATTATTATTGAATAGAGGGATGCCAATAGGTTATCTCAACTGTGTGGGGATAAAATAAACTTTTAAGCAGAAATTAATAACCCTCCCCCTTAATTGTTGGTTCCTTCTTTATAAAATATGGAGATTAAAATGAAAAAAATGACATGTGAATCAAAAAATAGTCAAGGTTATGCTCCTGCTTTTTTCAAAAAATAGAGTATTACTTTTATTTAGAAAGTATGGCTATAAAATAAAAGCATAATATTTTTCTTTTCATTTGATTGCATCTCTAGTATGCTTAATAAGATATAATTTTGTAAATAGAAAGTGTGCGTTTCAAATGGATTTCAATTTAAACCATCTCCGGTCTTTTCTTGTGGTTGCGCGTAAAGGGAATTTAAGTGCGGCTGCCAAAGAGCTTAAGACGACCCAACCTAATCTTGGCCGTCAAATGACCGCTTTGTCCAAAGAAGTTGGCATGGCGCTTTTTGACCGTCATTCTCGAGGTGTCGCTCTTACCGAACAAGGACAAGAATATTTTGATTTGTGTGAACGCATTGTTGGTCAATTGGAACAGAACACAAGCTTAATCAGAGAAAAAGGATCGGAAGTCCAAGGAACTTTAAAAATTGTAGTTGGGATAGGGGTTGGGCAGGTAATTCTAGATCACCTCCCTCTGTTATCTCGTAAATTTCCCAAACTCTGCTTTAAGATCTCTTCCATGACAGATATTTTCCAATTTAAGATTGGAGATGCGGACGTTGGTATTATCCCAGCCCTTTCTTCTGACCCTAATTTGGTTCAACATCATTTATATGATATGGATATAAGTGTTTATGCCTCCCCCTCTTATCTGGAAGCGCGCGGGGTGCCCAAGACCTTTGAAGATCTATACCACCATAATATAATTTTCTTTAGTGGGGATACACCACAAATTACCCACTCTCTCAATCTTCATTTAACGGGCGATCCTGCCAAAGATTCAAAATACACGAATTTTATGGACGTCAACAATGGGTTGGCTTTGCGCAAAGCCTTACTGAATGGCTTGGGCATTGGCACTTTCTGCTATGATGCGGATCTTTTGGATCAAAAGTTGCTTGTTGATGTTTTTCCGGATATGCCGAGCCGCAAAATTCCCTATTATTACACCTATCATCGCCATTTAGAAGGCTCCCCTAAAGTTCATGCCTTCCATGACTTTATGAAAGAAATCATGAAAGTTTGGGAGCGCCCTAGCCAATAGAATTAGAACCAACTATTTCACCAACCATCGTTTTGTCCATATAGATGGTCTGTCGTTGGTGAAACCCGTACAATAGGGTGATCCATGGCCATACTTTCCCACGCTCCCATCCCACTTCGTTGGGTCGGTTTTTGAGGTGGTAGGTTTAGCACAGGAGTGTCCACGATCATATTATCCTCCCACCTCCCCCCGCTGCTTTGCCCAGATTTAGGTAACGAATTATAGGTATCTATTGTATCTCCCCATGCTCCCCTCCCACTTGGCGGGATGGATTTTGGGGTTTCAGGCGCATACGTGATTTCTTCCCTTAGCATTTTTCCACCCTCCCAGTACTGGGTTCTGGAGAATACCTTCTGTCCGTCAGGCCTCTTATCATTTTCCGTTGAAAGGGCAGGGGAGGTTGATAAGATAAGTGTCCAAAAAATTCCCGTGATTATTTTTTTCATTATTCTCTCCTTTTTTAGGAATGGGATCACCCCTACAAATAGCCATTAAAGAGCGTCAAATTCAACATTTATTTTTTGGTAAAACCCCCTCACCCGCCTTCGCCTTCACCCCCCGCAAGCATGCTATCACCTTCATGAATGGAATCCATCAAATCAGAAGAGATATGAGGGTGCAAGGGATGGGCCGCAGGAGGGGCTGGCGCTGTCATATCCTCCGTTTCGCCTGTTTCTTCCGCCGCATCTGAATTTTCCGCACCGGCTTTCTTCAAAGGATCAGGGCACTTTTTTGTAGTTGTTGCAGGACAAATCAAGTGGCAATTATGGGCGATCTCCTCATCGGCGCATTGACTTGCCGTACAGGCTATTTTACAGAATTTTGTAAGTTTTTCCAAAGAGACCTTGATTTTAGGGGAGGACAAATGAAACCACATCTTATGGAAATCTTCTGCCTTGCTGAAGCCCTCCATTAATTTTTCTCTTTTCTTATTCCTCTTTTTATTCTTTTTTGATTTATTTGCCTTAGTTTTTGCGGGAGGAGACTCATCCGCTGCTATGTTCCCACTGTCTTCATCCATATCAATATCTTCATCTATAGAGATGGTATCGCTGTCATCTACCTCGCCCATAATGGCGCTGCCTTGCAAGGGAGGAGGTTGTTTTTTTGCCTTCGAGGCTGCCTCAGCAACGCCTAAATTCAGAATCATCATGGCCAACGGCGCCACCAACAGACGACTCAGAAACATTTTCCAGGGCTGCATCCTTAAGGTCCCACTCTCATCAATAACAACATTGTCCTTATTCATAACATTAGCGGAAATGATCTTTTTTCAAAAGACTATTTTGGAAGCGGTCTTTCAAGTTGATCCACTTCCCTTGCAGCCTCCAATCACTTCTCGTATATTGCGAATCATAATAACAAAGGCGCCATATTATGAATCCACCTCCTTTACGCATCGGCACCCGTGGCAGTGTTTTAGCCCTGACGCAAGCCAAATTGGCTTTAAGTCTCTTGCAAGAAGCCTTTCCAAATGATCCTTCTGTTCAAAATGCATCCCTCGTTATCATCACGACAACGGGCGACCGTATTAAGGACCGCCCCCTTTTTGAGATTGGGGGAAAGGGCTTATTCGCGAAAGAATTGGAACAAGCCCTTCAGGCAAAGGAGATTGATTTTGCCGTTCATTGTTTAAAAGATATGGAGACGCTTATATCTCCTGGATTGATGCTGGCGGCGACCCTTAAAAGAGAGGATGCCCGGGATGTCTTGCTGAGCACCAAAGCCCGCACGCTTGAGGCGCTTCCTCCCAAAAGTGTCGTTGGTACGTGTGCGCCGCGTCGTGTCGCGCAGATTTTACATCAGCGGCCTGATCTCATTTGCGTACCGTTACGGGGTAACGTGGATAGCCGAATTCGAAAACTTCATGAAGGTCAGATGGACGCCATTATCCTTGCCTTGGCGGGATTACGACGCCTGGGGCGAGAAGATGAGGCCACTTATATATTTCCTGAATCGGAGATGCTTCCAGCTGTTGGACAAGGCGCGCTTACCCTTGAATGCCGCCAAGACGACATCCGCGTCCAATCTTATTTAGCCGCCTTAAACCATGCAGAAACAGAACGCTGCATCACCGCGGAGCGGGCTCTTCTTGCGGGTCTCCAGGGAAGTTGCCGCACACCGATCGGGGGCCATGCAACCCTTCAAGAAGATGGCCTTCTCCATTTAGAAGCCCTTATCGCCTCGCCAACGGGAACGCCTCTTTACCGAACGGTTCAAGTCGGGGAAGATCCCCTAAGCTTAGGTCTTTCCACGGCCAAGATTTTAAATGACCTTGCAGGGCCAGGCTTTTGGGATCTTCCATGCGTATCCTGATCACAAGGCCCCAGGAGAGTGCCGCCTCTCTTGCAAGCCAGCTTAAAAAGCTTGGGCATCAAGTCATGGTGAACCCTTTAATTGACATCATTCCTCTGACGCTCGAACTGCCACCCCTATCTTCTTTTGAAGCTGTTGTAACGACGTCGCAACAGGCCATTCGATGTTTGTCAAATCTTACACCTTTGCGGGATTTCCCCTTATGGTGTGTGGGAACAGAGTCTGAAAAAGTTGCCCGAAATCTTGGATTCCAAACCATTTATACCGCAGAAGGATCAGCGCAAGATTTGATTGCAAAATTAACCAAAACTCTTGATTCCTCCCTTGGAAAAACGGTCCTTCATGCATCAGGAGATGTTGTTCGTGTGGATGTGGTTGAGGCTTTGCGCAAACAAGGGTTCTCCGCCCAACGAATCGTCCTTTATAAAACCACAGAAGCCAACGCGTTTTCATCAGAGACCCACCATGCCTTAAAAACAGGCGCTCTCGATGCAGCCTTGTTCTATTCTCCCAGAACCGGCCGTATTTTTCAAAATTTGTGTCGTAGCGCCAAACTTGACATTCATTGCAAAACGCTCATGGCCGTATGCCTAAGTGATTCAATCAAAACAGCAATTCAGGATTTGCCCTGGAGAAAAATTCGCGTTGCAAAAAAAACAACAACAGATGATTTACTAATAGCCCTGATGATGGCAGAATGACCTTGATTTTTAGGATAACCTTGGAGACTTGAATGTCAGATAAACCTGTCCCCTCATCCTCACAAGAAGGCCCCCCGCCTTCGAAATCTTGGAGATCCTATTGGGTGCGGTATAGGGGACCGCTTACCTTGTGTCTTGCCTTAGCAATCATTGTGACATCCCTCCTTGTTTATTGCCGCCCTTTTTATGACCGCCTTTGGCAAAGCCATACACTCCTCAGAGAGGATATCGCCACATTAAAAAGTCTAACCATGGCCCTTAATGATCGCCTTAACCGCCTAGAATCAGCTGAGAAGGCGGCGCCAATATCCTCTAATTCTGAACAGATCCACGAGTTTGAAGGACGCTTAACAACACTTCAACAGCAAATTGAAACGCTTCAAACTCAGTCAAAGATGCAGGAGCCTGCTGGGCAATTAGAAAGGTCCCAGGCCTTTGAGAAAGATTTGATGCGCCTTGCAGAGGCCCAGAAAATAATAAAAACAACACTCACCTTCTGGCGGCTTAAGAGGAAGGTTCTATCGGATGTTCCCTATGCTGTGGAATTGGCAGCCTATAAAGCGACAACCAAACGAGATGAAGACTTGGCTCTCCTGGAAAAATATGCAGACCAAGGGCTTCAGGCGCTGAAAACATTACCCGAAGAACCTCTTCAGACCTTTTCTGAAAATGAGACACCATCCTGGTGGGGTCGTTTGAAAAGAGTAGCACGCTCCTTAATAAAAATCGAAAAAGTTGGTGCTTCCATTTCTCAACCTCCGTCTTCTTCACAAGATCGTCAAGCGATTGAAACCCTCTTAACCCGGCTTGATCAGGCTCTTGCACAACAGCTCGATACGTCGTTGCCTCTATCTGGAGATGCATTATAATGGTTCATTTTTTACGTGGATTTATTTTCTTTTTAAAGTTATCCATCATTGCTGCGCTCGGTGTCCTTTTGGCCCAATATCCAGGTGAAGCCCATCTTACGTGGTTTGGCTACCAAGTCGACATGAGCGTTGGTCTGTTACTTGCAGCAATTTTATTGAGCGTCGCGGCAATACTTCTCCTTGCTGGGGCCTGGCGCTCTCTTTGGCGATTGCCCGTTATTTGGGCAGAACAGCGAAAAATGCGCCGTACGCGCAAAGGGCAAGCTGCTTTAATAGAAGGTATCAGCGCGATTGCAGCCGGTGAATTCTCTGAGGCGCGCCGCCTTGCAAAGCGGGCCGTCACTTTAAATGCGCAGCAGCCCTTAAACCTTCTTCTTTCTGCCCAAAGCGCCTATATGTCTGGAAAATTTGAGGAAGCCAATGCCTATTTTCTTCAAATGACCAAGCATCAGGAGACAACATTCCTTGGTTTGCGAGGCCAAGTATTGCATGCCCGTCACACAAACAATTGGGAGCAAATGCGCCACCTCCTCCAAGAAGCCATGAATAATCGCCCAAAATCTCCCTGGGTTCTTCAACAATTGTTAGAACTTGATTTGCGCTTAGGCTCTTTTGATAAAGCCAGTATGATTGTTGAACAAATGCAGCTCCGTCAATTGATCACAAAACCAGAAAGTCGCCGTAGGCAAGCTCTGATTCACTGGATGAAAGCTGAAGCCGCTGAAATGGCGGGAGACGAAAACCTATTTGTTCAAACAGCGGCGAGTGCCCACTTTGAAGCTCCGGAAATTTCAACAATTGCGGTTCGTTTGGCGAACCATTACCACAAAATCGGGAAAAGTTCCAAAGCTCAAAAAACACTGATAGGCGGGTATGCCCATTGCCCTCACCCAGATTTTGCGGACCAGCTGCTCGTCTTGAACACGGATGTTTCTCCCCTTGATCATTACCGCGAGATTGAAAAGCTTGTTGAGGGGGCCCCCAATCATCCTGAATCCCTTTATATATTGGCCAGGGCTGCAAAAGCCGCCAAGTTGTGGGGACAATCTCGTCATTACCTGACTTTGCTCAAAGGAATCTTGTATTCTCAACGGGTATGCCGCTTGATGGCGGAATTAGAGGAAGCAGAAAACCCTCACCAAACAAATCAATCTCATGAATGGTGGGAACGCGCAGCGACCGCACCATCGGATCCGGCATGGGTTTGTAAGAGTTGCCATACAACCACCCCCATCTGGCATCCTATTTGCCCCTCATGTGAAGGATTCGATCAAATTGCCTGGTCATCTCCGGCCACGCCCACAATGACAAATCATCAGGAGGTCACGCCACTGTTGGGGTGATTGTGACGTTATTTATATTGTTTTTTAAGGAACTCAAAAATGCTCGCTCCGGATCTTTCAATTAGCATAGCAGAGCGACCGTACACGCTACATTCTCTGGATATTTTAGGAAGTCCCTTACAAGGAAAATTTGAACGGATTACCCGCTTAGCAAAAAATTTATTTGAGGTGCCGATTGCGTTCATTAGTTTGAATGATGATCAACGCCTGTTATTTAAGTCTCTCCTGGGAACAACAGTTGTTGACATATCCCATGTTGAATCGTTTTGCGAGCATGTTTTTTTAACCGAAGAAGTTTTTTCAGTTCCAGAAACCTTTATGGATAAGCGCTTCTCGAAGAACCCCCACGTTATTGGGGATCCTCATATCCGATTCTATGCGGGCTATCCGGTTCAATTGAACCATCAAAAGCTCGGAACCATTTCCATTGTGGACCATAAACCTCGGTATTTTTCAGATGATCAGCTGGTGTTGCTGACAGATATGGCAGCTCTCGTTGAAACGGAAATACAAAATTACGCCATCTCCACAGATAAAGGTAAACTTGCTTTAGACCTTGACCAAGCTCGCATGGCTTCTATGGTTGATCCTTTAACCAGCCTGTGGAACCGCCAAGGCATATTCAATATTTTAAAATATCGTATGGATGAATATCTATTAAAGGGCACAAGCTTTGCCGTTGCCATCCTTGATATAGATAATTTTAAAATGATCAATGACACCTATGGCCATGAATCAGGGGATCAAACCTTAAAGGCCATTGCCAATACGCTAATCGAGGGATGTCGCGAAACCGATGCCATTGGAAGGTGGGGCGGTGAAGAATTCTTAATCCTTATCAATGAATCAAGTGTCAATTATGTAGCTGAAATTGCAGAGAGAATTCGATCAACGATCGAATCTCAAAAAGTTTCTCTCCTTTTTGCTCCCCCCTTAGATGTTACTGTAACCATTGGTTTGACAAGCATTTTACCTTGGACTTACCCCACCTTAGAAGAGATGATCAACAAAGCGGATCAAGCGCTTTACCAAGGGAAAAGAGGCGGACGGAATCAGGTTGTCAGGGTGTAAAAATCTGTAAGTCGACGAGGAATCAAGCACCCAAGGCCAAGCTGATGCCTGATTCCGGGGGCTCCCTCACGCCTTCAAGATGTTCGGGAACCCGCTGCGGTCTGCGACTTCTTCATAATCTTTCAGCTTACCTTCAAAGAGTGCGCTTTGGTTGGCGTTGGCGACCACGAAAATGTGCGTGGCCACTGTGTCGATAAAGGAGCGATCATGGCTGACGAAAAGGATTGTCCCTTTAAATTCGGCCAAGGTTGCGGCCAATATATCGGCGCTGGCCATATCCAAATGGTTCGTTGGCTCATCGAGAATCAGGAAATTCGCTTGTTGTGCGAGGAGACAACACAAGCTCACGCGGTTCTTTTCGCCCCCGGATAAGACACTCACCTTTTTAAACACATCATCCTTTTGGAAGAGAAATTGCCCAAGGAGACTGCGTACCATTTGCTCAGAAAGCTCCGGATTGGCCCGCAAAACATTTTCCAAGGCTGTCCCTTGCCCGTCCAAACTGTCCAAATGGTTTTGGGCATGGTATCCCAACATTACATTATGACCTAGTTCCAACTCTCCTTCGATCAAGGGAAGGCTGCTCGCTAAGGTTTTTACCAATGTCGATTTTCCGATACCATTGGCGCCGATAATAGCGATACGCTGGCCTCTTTGAATGGACAAATTGAGGTTCTTCGCAATGGGGGATGTATAGCCTACCGTTGCTTTCGTCAGCTTCAGGACTTGTTTTCCGCTGGGGGCCGCGATCTTAAGGTTGGCTGAAATCACCCGTTGGGTTTGGGGAAGTTTCAGAGACTTCTCCTCCTCTTTTAACTTCTCAATCATCTTTTGACGGCTTTGGGCTTGCGCCGCCTTGGAAGCTTTGGCGCCAAAGCGATCAACGAATTTTTGCAGTTCCGCCTGCTTTTGTTGTAACCCTTTCGCTTGAGCTTCCGTCTGTAGGCTGGCCAAATCACGTTGCGTTACGAATTGGTCGTAATTTCCTGTATAAGCTGTCAAAGACCCTTGCTGCAAATGCAACGTTGTGGTTGCCAAACGATTCAGCAAAGCCCGATCATGGCTGACGAACAAGACGGTCCCTTCAAACGTTTGCAAATAATTTTCCAGCCAGATCAAACTTGGCAAGTCTAAGTGGTTGGTGGGCTCATCGAGCACAAGAAAGTTCGGATTGTTGACCAGAATTTTGGCTAACTCAAGGCGCATGCGCCAACCACCGGAAAGCTCATTGGGGGATTGATCAAACTGCTCCGTTGAAAAACCAAGGCCGACCAGATATTTTTTCGCATCAGACTCAATCTCATAGCCATGCAAAGCTTGAAACTCCGCTTCGGCTTTGTCGTAAACTTCGTACAGCTCATCGCTGTAGGATTCTCCCATTTCCGCCAAGTAACGGTCGCGGATTTTTCCAATAGCTTTTACACGAATGGCGCCTTCCAAACACTCTGCCAGAACTGTTGCTTCCGGATTGGGATTGGGTTCTTGGGGCAAATACCCCAGCACCAACCCCTTTGGTTTAATGAGAGTTCCCTCATCCACATCGTCGAGACCACACATGATATTTAAAAGGGTTGATTTTCCAGCGCCATTGTCTCCCACAAGGGCGATATGTTCCCCTTGCGGAAAATGGTACGAGATATCATCGAGGACAGCTCTACCGCCAAGGCGTTTAATAATATTTTGGACATAAATCATAATACAATTCCTAATCACATTCCTTGCCATCTGTTTTTTGGCAAAAGAATTATTATTTAATTTTGGTGGGTGTACCCGTAATAGAAAAATATTAGGCACACATGCTTCTCAGCAGTGTGCGGCGCTATCCTGTGATAATATGACCAACCATAGCAAACTTCCTTTTTCACGTAGGTGCTTTTATAGTTATGTGGGCGTTTTTCTGTACTTTGTCAAGGGGACACCCGAAAAGAGAGTGACAAGAGCTTGTAAAGAAAAAATATAAACGTTATAAGCAATAAGGATCTGATAATTTTATTTATTGTAGAGAGCTTTCGTTCTTCCTATTCCAAATTAAACCCCCTTACCTGTTATGCCTCTTCTTCTGTTTTCAAATAGGAGCTGCACCTTTATGGGCATCGACTTTTATCGCAGACGAAAAGGATAGCCCTATCCTTATAAAAGCAAGGGATGTTCTGAATAAGGTGAATAATAAAGAAATCTCTACCCAATATGACCACGAAAATCTCATAAATCAGGAAAGATTTTCATGTAATTGTTATGGGCTTATCAATCATTTCATTAAAGAAACAGATCAAGCATCCTTCAATGTCTGCCTCGAGGATCCATTGTGCTGCACATTTTCTCGAGAGAATAGTGAAGCATTGCTCAATTGCGTCTGCTGTTGACCTTTTTGGGCGGAAGCCATAGGAATGTTCATCCGCTAGGGTTTCCGATATAGGGTCAAGAGCAAGGCTATAGAGGGCTTGCATGGCTCGATCTTTCATTGTGGGTATACTTAAAGGGCGCTTTTTCCCGTTTGCTTTAGGAATCATAACCCTTCTGAGGGGCAGGGGTTTATATCCCCTTCTTCTCAGTGATAAAGCGGCGTAATATTTACACTTAGGTGTTGGCCAGACTTCTTTGTCTACTCCTGGTGTTTTCTTGCCTCGGTTTTCTGTCACCCGCCTTACGGCAAGAGCCTTGCCGCTAAACGAGTGAGTGAGGAGATGTTGCAAGGATTTAACTTTGTTCCATCTTCCTTCCTGTGTTGCCTTGACGATACGGGTTTGAAGCCTCTGAACGATTTGATAACTCTGTGCCCAGTTAATACTGTGCCAGTTCATCATTTCGTTAGGAAGTGCACCAGTTCCATTATTTAATTTCACCATCATCTGCTTTCCTCCTTTAAAAGGTTTATCAAACGCTCTCGTCATAAGAGACCACGTGG
>CAMCRD010000006.1 GCA_945877185.1 Candidatus Finniella inopinata
AGCATCAACATTAAAGGAGACAGTTATAGACTCAAAGAAAAGCTTAAAGCGGGATTAGTTCCCAGGCAAGAAACCAAGTAATTTTTTTAACCTAGAGGGGGGCATTTTCGATGACCAGAGGGGGGGAAATTTCAATGACCATTGACAGAGGTAAGAGAGGACCAATTAACGCCAGACACAAGTATTGTTTTGAAGCTTTTGGGGTTAATTGCATTGTTGGGAAGGCTCAAACAAGTAAGGCAAGGTAGGTCTTTGATTTCAGTAGCAAGTTCATTTATGCTATTCTCCGTACTGAAATGATAATTCTTAATAAACAAAGACTCAAGGTTCGTAAGGTATTTAATTTCCGGCACATAGTTGTCTACTATACGCGCCTGGATATTCTTTTTGCTTTCTGTAAACCGAGTGTCAACAAGTGTTAAGTGCTCAAGATTGGTGAGTTTTGATATTTCAGCAATAAAACTTACTTTAGGCTTCCTATTTTGAAACTTATAGTTCTCGACACTAGGATGAAATTCGTTGCTTTCAATCCACAACGCTGTTATGTCCGTAAGTTCAGGGATTAATGCTTTCAATATTTCCCCACTAACGCCCCAAATAATAAGGTTTTTTAGCCCATATTTATGTATGTTTCTAATGTATTTTAACCAATTATTCTCATTTATGACCGTATACGTGCTAGGTTCCTCTCCTGTTTTTATGCAAAAACTTTCCACTCGAACATTTTCTAGGGTTTTGCAAATGGATGGCATATTTGTCATATTTATAGAACTAAAAATTTTTGCCACAATATCGTTCGGTAAATCAAGTAAGTTTATCCCTCCCTCTTGGGAATTCATAGTATACTTCACTCTTTTGTTATTATTAGATTTAGTATCCTCACTTGCGATTGCGGTACCAAATAACAAAACTAAACCAAGTACGCACTTAAATATTTTTTTCATCATATGAGCCCTTTTTATTTGAAGTTTTATAATTTTTAATTTTACGAATAGACAAGTAATTTCCGATTTCTAATAAACCTAGCTTTTACATTAAATTTAAAATCAAGAATACCAATTGATATATAAACAAAATTAATAAGTTAAAAAAGAATGGTAAAAATACCCTACCGAGTAGCCTAAAAAGGGGTATAAACTGGGGACAGTAGAGTAAAAATACCTTACTGGAAGTGCTTTAAGAATGCTCACATATTCATTTCGCCATAGATCTTCTATAGTGTAATTCACTCAGTTATGCAGCTTATTTAACCAAATTAATACAATTCCGTCATCGCGAGCGAAGCGTGGCGATCCATGTATTTTTAAAATATTTCAACACAACATGATGCTGAAAGGAATTTTGAATACATGGATCGCCACGCTTGGCTCGCGATGACAGAACAATTATTCCTAAATCTTTCATGAGGTTAATAACATCTCAGTCTCTTAGCAGCTCATATTAAGCTACATCGCTTGTTAGGTGCACAGAACTTAGTGAATTGCACTATAACTTCCAAGGCTGGACGACGAAACAATATGCGGGGGGCTTCAATTTCATGCATCATAAGCTTTGAGATTCATGGAAGCGAGTGATTGCACAAGCTCTTTAACCTCCCATCGGAGGATTCAAGACCTCTTTGAGCTCGCTCTTTAATTCCCCGTCTGGAGGCGTTCAACCAGTTGTTGGACGCTCGGAACAAAGCCATTGGCATAGAAGGGGTCTTTTGCGAAGCGATAGGCTTGATGCCCTGCAAACATCAGTTGATGGTTAACATCGTCACTGTGGCTAATGGCTTGAAGGGTTTTTTGGATACAATAGGACCGTGGGTCAGCCTTTTTGTGGGTTGATCCCTCTTCATTTTGGGCCCAATTGCTGAAATTACAAGCAGATAAACATCCCATGCAATTGATTTGGTCCGTCAAAATTTCGTTCTGTTGCGCTGGCGTTACAAAGACGAGGGTAGAATCAGGTGTACGCATGGCTTCTACAAATCCCACTTTAATCCAGGATTCCGCTTGTTCCTTATCATGGGTTGTCAAATAAACAAGTCGCCCTCTTGCCCCTACGGGAAAGCTTTCCGTATGTTCTCCGACAGGGGCTATACTATAAGCCACTTGCCGTTGCGATCTTGCTTCCAATTCAAGCAAGAAATCATTGCGCACGGCCGACGAATAAAACCCTGTGGGGCTGAATCGATTCAAGCGAATATCCCCTTCTTTCAACGTAAATAGCTTTTTTTTCCAAGCATCAGAAATAGGGCTTTCTTGGGTCAACAACGGTCGTGTCCCAAATTGAAAAGCAATGGGCCCAATCTCAGGATTATCCAGCCAGTCTGACCATTCATTCAAGCACCAGACACCCCCTGCCATAAAGATCGGGGTGTCACCAAGGCCGCATTCTCGCATCGCCCGACGCAACTCAAGCACACGAGGCATTGGATTTTCAGGATGGTCAGGGTGTTCACTATTAGATAATCCGTTGTGGCCCCCCGCCAACCAGGGATCTTCATAGACAACGCCACCCAAGGCATCCGGAAACCGGTTATAGGCCCGTTTCCATAAAATACGAAAAGCACGGGCAGAAGAAACGATAGGATAGTAATGAACGCCATAATGGACACAAATTTCGGCTAACTTATAGGGCATACCAGCACCACAAGTTACCCCATGAACCAAACCTTTGGCTTTTGATAAAACGCCATGCAAGATTGGCTCAACGGCGCCCATCTCCCATAGGACATTCATATGGATGCGCCCTTGGCCATTGGATCGTTCATGCGCAATTCTGGCTTGTGTAATGCCGCCTTGTATGGAGTATTGAACCAACTCTTCGTGGCGTTCGCGACGGGTTTTGCCGCGATAAACAACAGGAATTAAATTTCCATGCTCATCATGGGCATCCGCGTTCACAGCTGAAAATGTTCCAACGCCACCGGCTGCTGCCCAGGCGCCAGAACTCTCACCATTAGAGACGGCAATCCCCTTGCCTCCCTCAACAAGAGGCAGAACTTCTCGGCCAGAAATGGTGACATTTTTCATTGAAATCATAACGGATGCTCCAAATGAGTAACTGCTTACGCCCTTTTATCCCCCAAGACGCCTATAATGCTCCTTGTTTTTTAGCCGTATTTTTCCGAGATGGCAAGAAAAGATTGATTTATTTGAATCCTATTAGGCCTGCTTGTCTTAATCTATTTCAGAGATATAATCATTTATCGGCTATTTAATCGACAGATAGCGGCTATTTATTTGACATATAGTGGCAATAACGCAAGCCTTATCGAGCAGCAGAGCGTTTCGATTTCTGACGCTTTGGTTTATGGGCTTGGGTCGTCTGATTTTCATCCAATTGCGCTGTGATTTGGGCTATTGCCTCTTCATTTAAAGCGGCTTGTTGGGCTGGCGAAAATTTTGTTGTAACTAAGGCTTCAAAAGTCGCCAAGGTTGTTGCCGTCGCTTCCTCTTGAATGGTTTGAATAGCTTCATGATGCAGCCGTTCAATCATATTTTCTGCTTCTTGCTGTCGGTTGCTGATCATTTTATCAATATCTTGCAAAGTTTGTTGACGAAGGACCAGTGCTTGTTCCTCTGTACGTTTGGAGATAAGGTCTATTTCTTCAAGGATTTCCCCATGGCGACGACGCTCCTCATTCAAAGCCTGGATCGCAGCCTCTTTAGACTGTACGGCATCCTTCAACTCCTGTTGAATAATTGATATTTTTTGATCCAAAATAGCCATAGTCCGATGATATCCAAGGCGATAGGCAAGTCCCATAAAAATTATAAAACTAACCATGACAATAAAAGTTGGATCCATTAGGCCTTTTCCTGCTTCTCAAGGATATCTTGAACAACTTCTTTGACCTGAGACCGGATAACCGATTGGCCTAAAACACGCTGTGCCGTAGCCATAATAACTTGAGAGACCAAGGGCTCAATATTCTTTAGAATTTTTTGTGTTTGCGTCTCTAAACCTTCTCGAACTTTCTTTGTTTTAACAATTAATTCCTCATCCATCATTGCCATGCGACGCGATTTATTATGGTGGGCTTCTGTTAAGGCGTGATGAATATGTGAATGAGCTTTCCCCCGTGCATCTGCAAGGCGAGCGAGATTTTCTTGCCTCAAAGCTTCCTCTTTGCTGATTAAAAGTTTAGCTTGATCCCAATCTTGCTGGAGGCGTTGTTCTCGTCCTTCAAGGGTGGCGGTCAGGCGTGGCACAAGGTACCTTTTCATTACAGTACATAAAAAGATGACACAAATAACCAACCAAAAAATCTGAGATGGATAAGTTGTGACCTCAAATTGTGGCATAGAAAGGCATCTCCTCTTTGGGTGCGCTCAGTTATTTTGACAGAATAATCAAGGCCGTCACGAAAGCCAATAAAGCAATAGATTCTGTTAGGGCAAATCCAATCAACCCAACTTTCATCACATCATCTTTTGCAGAAGGGTTGCGGGCAATAGCGGTAATGAGATTGGAAAAGATATTCCCCAAACCAATTCCAACGCCAAGCAACGCGAGCATTGCTAAACCTGCCCCAATCATTTTTGCTGCTGACATATCCATGTGTTGCTCCTTTGTTAATAAAATCAATATTAGAATTAGTGTAAATTTAGCGCATCATTTAAGTATATACATGTTAATATAGTAAAAATATATGCCTGAAGTAAAGCGATCAAAAATTCAAATCCTGTGATGGCCACATTGATTGCAATGGAGGCTAAAGCCACAGGAAAAAAGACCGTTCCCGCTAAGGCTAGCGCAAATCCGCCGAAGAGTTTTAGCATCGCATGTCCAGCAATCATATTGGCAAAAAGTCGGATGGACAAACTAACGGAACGGGTCAAATAAGACATAATTTCAATGGGAACTAAAAGAGGAATAATAAAAATAGGTGTGTTCGGTGGACAGAATAAGCGTAAGAAATGGAAGCCGTGGTAAACAAATCCTAGAATAGTTATCGCACTGACAACCATGACGGCTAAGGTAAAAGTTACAATAATATGGCTTGTGAACGTAAAGCCATAGGGAAGCATTCCCAACATGTTTCCCATCAAAATGAACAGGAATAAACTAAAAATGTACGGAAAGTAAGACAGTCCGGCTTTACCTGTATTTTCCCGGATCATATCCGAAATAAATCCATACAAGGATTCGGCAATGATTTGTAAACGATTCGGTACAAGACGCCGCGGATTCACTGAACAATAAAAAAATGTAATGATAGCAAAGGTTGCAAGAACCATAAAGAGGGAAGAATTGGTAAAAGAAATATCCCATCCTGCCAGTTCCAGGCGGATTAAGGGGATAATCTTAAATTGATGTAAAGGATCAACCATCTTTTTCCTCGTCTAATGGGGGAAGAGACGTTTTGGCAGAAGAAGGATTCCACAGCCCTAACATTCGGAAAATGTTGAGTAACCCCGCGCTTGCTCCTAACAAAACCATAACCACAAGACCCCATGGTTGTGTGTCTAGCATATGATCTATAGCATACCCCAGAAGAAGACCCACGAGAATCCCTGATATGAACTCAATGCCGATACGGTACGCGGCCCCCAAACCGGAGAGAGGGGAAAGAGGTTGTTTAGAGGGATTTTTTGGCATAATCAATCCTTCCCAAGGTTTATGTGCTATTAAAAAATTAGCATAAGTATCGTCGTTTTGGTGAAAAATCTAAAGATAAAGTTGTGTTTTAGAGGTTCTTTAAATCTGCTGAAAATCAATCTATCTACAAGATATCTGTCAAAAAGGACGCATTTTTATATTTTCTCTCGTTTTAACCTTCCGTTAAGACCCTGTCTCTTAAACTGAAGGTAATAGAGGTCAGAAAATAACTTTTTTGGGAGAATCTATCGTGATTTATACATTGAAATCTGCAGGTCCAAAAATCGAGGTCGACATGAAGGGCCGACTAACTTTTGCCGATTATAGTAGCTTTCGTGAAATTACTCAAATTGTCACCGATAACAACAGCAAATGTTGCCTATTTGACTTAACGGAACTTGAATTCATTGATTCTGCTGGATTAGGCATGCTTCTCATTGCACGGGATAAACTTCAGTCTGTTAATGGCAACGTTATTTTAAAAGGAGCCCAAGGTCAGGTAAAAAAGATGCTTGATTTAGGGCGGTTTGACAGTTTATTTAACATAGAGTGATCTCAATGCCGATTGCACCATCTGAAAAGATTCATAAAAACCAAGTCCAACCTGGGTCTTTTTCTAAATCTTCCAAGAGAACCTCAGGGAAATCAGCGAGTCTAACGGGGCGTACGGCTTTATTTGCATCAAGCCCCACAACACAAGACTTGATCGACGCTATTCAAAATGACAGCACCATCTTAATTGAAGATACAAATCTAAAACGTGGATTAAATGGCTTTGAAGCGCCTCCGGGAGATCTCGCATTATCTCTGACAACATTGACGGCGTATATTATTGATATTATTGCTGTTATGGATCATTTTCTTTTACACAAAACCTTCCTTCATCCTGTTTTATGTGAACAAATTCTTACATCAACCCATGAAGTGGTCACAAACGCGATCCTATGGAGCAATTTAGAAGTTGACTGTCCCAACAATCGTCAAAAATCCTTGAATTTCTGCGATTTAATCAAAACACGCTTAAAGAACAAAGTTTTAGCACGCCGACTGTTAAAGGTGAATTTCCATATCAATCCCGAATGGGTAGATGTTGTCATTATTAGTAGTGGCAAGGGCTTTGATTGGCACCATGCCGTCTCGAAGATCTCTAGCGATGTTCAAGGTTTAGCGATCATTCATTCTTTTGCTGATGAGGTTACTGCTGAGGAAAATGGAAAAGTCCTTCGGCTTCGATTTTATACCTGAGGAAAATCATGCTGAACATGCAAAAAAATGTGGGGCAAAGATCGGCTTCCTTCTACGATAGCCGCATTTTGGTTGTTGATGATGCAGCGTTGAATCGAGAACTCATCATTAGTTACTTAGAAAGTGCAGGATTCAAAAATCTAGAAGTGGCGACAGATGGCAATGATGCTTTGAAAAAGATTGAAAGTTTTTTTCCTGACATTATGATTTTAGATTTAATGATGCCTGAAATGGATGGCATCCAAGTCATTAAGATTTTACGTAAAAATTCCAAAATAAAACATTTACCAATTATCGTTCAAACAGCCTTGAGTGAGCCAGAGCAACGAATTGAAGCCTGGCAATCCGGCGCTAGTGACGTTATCACCAAACCCATCCATCGGCTAGAGCTTCTTTCACGGATTAAAGTCCAATTAGAAAATTCTATTCTATTGCAGGAATTGGAAGATTATCAAACATTGGCCCAAGCAGACATTGACCAAGCACTCGAAGTTCAAAAGTCATTGTTACCATCCCCCGATTTGATTGCTGAATTGGGAGAACGCCATAATATTAAGATTGACTCCTTATTCGTACCATCGCGATTTTTAAGCGGAGATGTATGGGGTATGTTGGATATTGGCCCTACCCAATTAGCGGTTTGGATTTGTGACTTTTCAGGAAAAGGAATTCGGGCTGCCTTACACACTTTTCGTCTACATACCCTCATTCAAGAATTTAAACATTGCGCCGATGACCCAGGGGAAATTATCGATGCTTTAAACAATCGCCTGGTTACTGTCATGCCTCCAGGGCAGTTTGCAACTTTGTTGGTCGGCGTTATTGACTTCACGGCAAATCTTTTCACCTATACGTCTGCCAGTGCTACTCATCCTCTAATTTATTTTCCTGAAGAAAAAAAATTCATAATAGGAGATGGCACAGGCGTTCCCTTGGGTGTTGTTGAGCGTCAAAGCTATCCCTTGCATACTATGGCGTTTCCCAAAGGAGCATCATTGGTTTTATACAGTGATTTATTATGGGAATCAAAAGCCGTGCCTGGGATTTGTTTAGATGCAATAAACCTTGAAAGTTTTGCTCATGAACTTAACGGACATGGCGTGATTCAAACGGTTCGACAACAGGTTGGCTTATTAGGAGACCCTTCATTCTCTGATGACCTTACGTTAATTGAAGTGGCTCGGTTACCGCAAAAGGAAATAAACAATGTATCAGAGCATTAAAAATGCCGTTTTCAGAGATATTTTCCTATACTTTTCTATCGCAATAACAGTGTGCCTTGCGACAATATTATTTATTACATCCTCCAGTTATTGGATTATTCGATATCATGATTATGCAGAATCTCACACCCTTGTTGAAAATGCTTTGGAAAATGAGACAAAGAAGCTGGTAACCCTTACACAAGGCTATGCTACAGGCAATCTCGTTTATGAAAACATCGTCTTAAATCCAGATTCAAAATGGTTTGATGATAATATTGGCAATGATTTATGGAAGAACTTTGGCATAGATTTCGCGGCTGTTGTGGACGAGCATGGTGAAACACAGTTCTTGAGCGTGCAAGATGAAAATATTCGCAAAAACATCAAGTCATTTAATGACTCTTTTTTATCTCTTGTTACCGAAACGGAAAAAAAAGGAAAAAGTGGCATTGTTTATAAAACAATACATAATAATAATTCCTTATACATTTCCTCTATTTCAAAAATTAGTAGCATTAATTCAAACGAAATACCAACAAAGGAAAAACAAAAATATTTGATATTAACACAAACTATAAATGATTCATTTCTCGAGTCTATGAGTAAAACTTTTGGTATTTCGGGGTTGCGATATATGAAAAAAAATGACGAAGCGCTCTTAAAAGATTCTCAGAACCTATCCTTAAAAGCAGAGGGAAAAACAGAAGGATACCTCACGTGGACGCCAAAGGATACCGCTCATTCTGTTCTGTCACGTCTTTTGCCAACAGGTATATCTGTCACGTTACTGCTCTGTGTTATCGGTGTATTTATGACACGCAATGTTACACATGCTGCTTCTTCGTATGATGAGGCCATCCGTGAATTGACCAAAACATCAGAAAACTTGACTGAAGCAAAAGAGAATGCTGAAAAATCTAATATGGCCAAATCAAAATTTCTAGCAACAATGAGTCACGAAATTCGCACACCAATGAATGGAATTGTTGGTATGGTTAGTTTATTAAAAGAAACAGAATTAAATAAAATACAAAGCAATTATGTTCATACCATTCAATCCTCTGCGGATGCTCTCATGAATATGCTGAGCAGTATTTTAGAATATAGTAAGCTTGAAGCAGGCCATGCTGAGCTGTTTTTAAAGCCTGTGAACATTCGAACATTAATTAATGAAGTACATGGCCTACTTGTGCCGGTTGCTTTACAGAAAAAATTAAAATTTGAAACACTCTTTAGTTCCCAATTGCCAGAAAAAGTGAAAACAGACCCTATCCGCCTTCGCCAAATCTTGTTGAACTTGACCACAAATGCCCTCAAATTTACACAAGAAGGGCAAGTGCAAATTAATGTCACTACGGCTCCCCGAAGCAATACTCAGCAAGAAGTTATTTTTCAAATCAGTGATACAGGAGCTGGCATTTCTGATTCCAATCAAACAATGCTTTTCGAGGACTTCTCCCAAGGGGATGATTCTATCATTGGGAAAGCGGATGGAACTGGCTTAGGGTTAAGTTTGGTCAAAAATCTGGTCAATTTAATGGGGGGAAAGCTGGGCGTTAAAAGTGAAATCGGCCAGGGAAGTACATTCTGGTTCAGTGTTCCTGTTGAAATCTGCGATCAGGAAGCGCTCCCTAAACTTGGTGAAAATTGACCCCTTTTCTCCATTAGTGTCAGGTTTTGGGAAATTCTAGAGGGGTTGGGCGAATTATTTGCTGGAACAGCATTCTCAACAACAATGTAGTTATGGTTTTTGCAATACTCAAAGCACCATTGTTTTTTGAGTTCCTTTACGTCTTCAAAAGAAGCATCCAAATGCTCACAGGTTTGATCAAACTTAGGATGCCTTTTTGACAGGCCCAGCGTCTCTAATTCATGGATATAATGAAAGAGGTCATCATAAGTGTCGCAAGAAACTGCGCTGGCTTTTTCTAAATTAAAAAACCAAATCATCCTTTTTTTCCTTTCTCCAATGAAGCCTTAGAACTAAGCTGATACCTCTCCCTGAATCTTCCCAAAGGGATGAGATTTAAGGTAGTGCTGAATGAGTGAGTTGGTACGTTGGCCTTGCCATAAAGTTTGCTGAAGCTCTAGGGTTGCTTGATTCATAAAATTGACAAAAATATCCACAGTATATTGATTCAATGGTATAATAATTTCTGTTGAGTCCCCATTTTGGGCCAGCGTCTGATTTTCAAAATTAAGAACATCACGGTAAATTATTAAACTATCAGCTTGGACATCATCCGTGTAGATGGTCAACGTAGCGGCATAGTGTGTTGTACAAAATACCAACAGCTGTTTAAAAACTCTCATTTGAAATCCAAGCATGATAATGTCGTAAAGCGTCTCATCTTCACTGATAAAACTGCTCATTTGCTCATCTTCAATCTTGGGAAAATGACAGATAACGCGGTTAGGTTCATTCTCATGCTGCCCTTCCTCGACCTCTAAAACAAGGTCACACTCTAAGTAATGGGAAAAGTCTTGAGCCCGAATGAGATACAAGTTTCGGCCTTGGAGCAAAACTTCAGAAGTAAAAGGTGGCCGCTCATTAGGTTGAGCTATTTTCTGAGGTTGTATATAAGATTGGGCGCCAGGTTCAGGGTTGGAGCTAACAAGCTTTAGCATGACCGCTTCTCCTTATTGTTATTTCGGTACCTGTATAAGCAGAATACACAAAACAGATACAGGTATCAATATTTATTTAAAATTATTTATGCCGTAAGGGAGAAGAAAGGTTTTAAAGCCACAGTTTTGATAGAGAAGGGTTTTACTCTATTTTAAGATGCTTTTAGGATAAATTTAAAAGGCAAAGAAGAATTGGTACAGGTAACAAATTTATGATATATTTTTAAAGGGTATTAGAAATGGGCCTTTTAAGGTCTATTAAAATGACCCCTTCGCTTCCATTTTTGTTTACCTTAATATTAAGAGCAATCGCGATGGCAAAAAAAAATATAGTAATTGAACGGGGCAGAAGACTCCAAAATCTAAGAAAAAAAGTAGGGCTTACGAGGGTTGCATTTGCTGAGCAGACAGGCGTGAGCGCTCACACCCTCAAAGCGTTGGAGTTAGGGGAACGGGAACTCACTCCCCAAAAAGCGCTTTTATTTTCTAACCTCTTTTCCAATCTATTCTCCATATCCTTGGGAGAAGATGCTCAAGAAGCAAATTTTGATTATTTATATTATGGTAAAAATAAAAAAATCCCAGAACAAACAGCATCGTTCATTCCTGATAGTGATGATACTTATATGCAAAATGAAATTAATTTTTTTGCGACAAACCCTTCCTATTCTATTTTAAAAATTCAAGATAACTTAATGTACCCTTTTTATAATGAAGGAGATATCGTTGTCGGCAAAAAGATCAGCAACAAAAACCAATTTTACCGCTACCAAGGGCATATTTGCATCCTAGAAACGTCAAATGGCCATAAATTATTAAGACGGGTCATAAAGTGCGATAACCGAAAGGTAACATCTTGCATATTAAACACAAAGTCGAGCCAGAGTAGCGATTTTGTTGAAGAAGTTGAGGTTCTTTCAATCGCCCAAGCCATATGGCATTGGCATTTATCTGAATTAATATAGTCTTTTGATTTTAGTTTTTTACATCGTCACTTCGTCGCTCGCCTAACATACGTAGGCGTCGCTCCTTGTTCCTTGTTCCTTGTTCCTTGTTCCTTGTAAAAAACTAAACTTAAAAGACTATATCACATACATAGCATGCAAATTGAAGAAAGTTAATTTGATTACTTCTTCAGATAATCTCTTCAATTTTTGCAGCTAAAATAAAATCATTTTCGGAAAGACCATTAATCTTATGGGTCCAAATTTCCACAGAACATTGTCCCCAAGTGATCATGAGAGCAGGATGATGCCCTTCCTTTTCGGCAATTTCTCCGATTTTATTGGCAAAAGTCATAGCGCTTATAAAATCCTTGAATTTAAATAGGTCATAGAGATGTCCTTTGCCATTAATTTGCCAATTTCCTCCAAGATCTCTCAGGAGTTTTTCTTCGGCTTCTTTCCCTAACGGAAGCTCCCCACTTTGGCACGGAACGCAAGATTTACTGTGTAAGGGTAAGTTGTCCATGAAAGCTCCTTTTAATATTGTCGAGTTGCCTTGAGGGCTTACCTATTGATATACCGGATAAAAAAGCCCTAACTCCTCGACCGATTATGGTGATATCGCACTCTCTAATGCCACCACACCTGGCAGGCTTTTACCTTCAAGCCATTCTAGAAAGGCTCCTCCTGCTGTGGATGTATACGTAAAGCCATCGCTGCATCCGGCATGGGTAAGGGCAGCAAGGGTGTCCCCCCCACCGGCTACGCTGATCAGGCTGCCCTTTCGTGTCAATTCAGCAATGATTTTTGCAATTTCCGTACTGCCCACATCAAAGGGGGGCATTTCAAAAATGCCGACGGGACCATTCCAGATAGCTGTTGCACACGTCGCCAGCTGCGCCCGAATATCTGCCATGGTCAACTCTCCGATATCCACGATTTTATCGAGAGGTTGTACCTCAAAAACCAGGACAACCCGACGCGGCATATGTGCCTTAATTTCGGTGGCTACAGCGACATCTTGAGGTAAAATTACCGCACACCCCGACGTTTTTGCCTGCTCCACAATCTCCCGAGCTGTATCCATCATCTCGAACTCACAAAGGGACTGACCAATGGGATATCCCAGCGCCTTCAAAAAAGTATTGGCCATACCGCCACCAACAACAAGCTTATCCACTTTTTGGACAAGGTTCTGGAGTAGATCTAATTTTGTTGAGATTTTTGAACCCGCAACAATCGCCATGAGAGGGCGTTTAGGGGTGGTCATGATGCGCGACAAAGCGTCCAATTCTGCCTGCATCCCTCGCCCAGCGATCGCGGGCAGAAACTGCGTAATGGCAACCACAGAGGCATGGGCGCGGTGAGAACACGAAAACGCATCATTCACATAGATATCCGCAAGGCTTGCGAGCGCTTTTGCAAAGGCAGGATCATTCTTTTCTTCTGCATCATGAAACCGCAGATTTTCCAAGAGAAGGATTTGCCCAGGCTTAAGGGAATCAGCCATACGTATGGCGTCGGGTCCAATACAGTCATTCGCAAAAAGCACAGGCTGACCAAAGACTTTTTCGAGGGTGGGCAAAAGATGCTTTAAAGATTCTTCCTCAAGATGCTGTCCTTTTGGCCGCCCAAAGTGGGACATCAAAATAATTTTGGCATTATGATCGACGAGCTCTTTGATGGTGGGCAGCAAACGTTCTACACGAGTTGCGTCTGTCACCATCCCACCTTGTATCGGTAGATTCAAATCCGCCCGAACCAGAACCGTTTTGTGGGATACATCAACGTTATCAAGAGTAGAAAAATGGATCATTTTTAAGGGTGCTCTTCTAATCGTCTCAAGGTCTCCTCCCGCCCTAAAACTTCCATAACCTCAAAAATGCTGGGGGAGATCGTGCTTCCCGTTAAAAGAACCCGCAACGGCTGTGCTAAATTTCCAAGTTTTTGTCCCAATGCTTCCGCTACCTCCCGCACCACACCTTCCGTTGAGCCTTCGGTAAAATCAGAAAGAGCTTTCAAGCGCACAATGACGGGCGCAACCATGTCGATAAATTCAGGGCTCAAAAACTTCTCAGCCTTTTCATCAAAGGGAAGGCGATCAATATAAAAGCGCGCATTCTCAACCAATTCCACAATCGTTTTTGCCCGCTGTTTCAGCCCTGGCATGCCTCGGGTAAGACGATCTTGCTCTGCAGCCGTTAGGGAACGCTGGTATAGCTGGCTTAACGGATATTCAATGAGGTCAACCAGGCGGTTATCTTCTGCTTCCCGCATATAATGGGCATTGAGGTTGGTCAGCTTGGCAACATCAAAACGGGCCGGAGAGCGCCCAATGGCGGGCAAATCAAACCACTCAATGGCTTTTTCTGTGGGAATCACCTCATCATCCCCATGGGCCCACCCTAAACGCAAAAGATAATTCCGCATCGCTTCCGGCAAAAAGCCCATATCCCGATAAGCCTCTGCCCCCAAGGCTCCATGGCGCTTTGACAATTTAGCGCCATCGGGCCCATGAATGAGAGGGATATGGGCAAATACAGGCACAGTCCACCCCATCGCATGATAGAGGTGTTGTTGACGAAAGGCATTTGTTAAGTGATCATCCCCTCGAATAATATGGGTGATTTCCATATCATGATCATCAACCACGACAGAAAGCATATAGGTCGGCGTTCCATCCGCCCGTAGCAAAACCATATCATCCAACTGGTTATTTTGAAGGCGCACTGTTCCTTGAACTTGATCCTCAATGACCGTTTCCCCGTCTTGAGGGGCCTTAAAGCGAATCACCGGCGGGATACCGGAAGGCGCTTCCGAAGGATCCCGATCGCGCCAACGTCCGTCATACCCAGCGGGTAAATTCTTCGCGCGCGCCTCTTCCCGCATTTTTTCCAGTTCTTCGGGAGAGCAATAGCAATGGTAGGCTTTGCCTTCCTTCAAAAGCTGGTGCGCCACTTCTGCATGGCGGTCTGCCCGCGTAAACTGGAAGGTAGGCTCCTCATCCCACGTCAACCCCAACCAAGTCATGCTGTCGAAAATCGCATCAATCGCCTCATCCGTGGAGCGCGCCCGATCCGTATCTTCAATGCGCAACAGAAACTTGCCACCCGTATGGCGCGCATAAAGCCAATTAAAGAGAGCGGTGCGGGCACTCCCGATGTGAAGGTATCCCGTTGGGGACGGCGCAAATCGCGTAATCACTGTCATGAGTCAACTTCCTTGTCATCATTAATATCTCTTGGTGATACCACAGGTACGACATTTATGTCCAAAGAGTTTCCGTGCCCACCAACCCTCTGAAAGCATCTTTCACCGACTCTAATGAAAGCTGGCTCCTCACATTCCCATTATAAACTGTCGTCAAAATAATGGGAAAATTTCTGGGATTCATCTTGTTAAAAAAATCAATAGTCGAGAATAAATTCCAATGACAAGGGCCTGGTTCACGGGCATTTAATTCGGCAACCACTTTAGAAAGATCGTCCCAGTGAAGTTTATTCCCATGCAGCACGTCTTCAGCAGGAACCAACCCAGGAGGTTGCCATAAGCCGACCGTGTCCGCCCAACAATACCCAGGAACAAATAGCTCATGGTGTATGCCCTTTTCTGTTTCAATAGAAACCAGCTGTAATTTTTGCGCATCCCGTCGATTGCGCACCTGGGGCCAAAAAGCAAGCCGTTCAGAAATAGGCTCGTTGAATTTCGCAGTATTCAAATATGTTTTATCATCACCCTTCGTCGTCTCTTTCGGAACATGATAAGAGACGATTCTTTCATTTAATTCTTCCCGAATGATTTTTCCTTCCTCAACCAGGGCATATTGGCGGAGAAGTATTTTTTCAGCTTCTGTTGTAGAAGTTCGCTCCTGCAAAATCTTTGTAATAAGCTCAAAACACTGTTGATAAGAGTCGCCCAACCCCCTTTTTGGGCTTTCCAAGTCTTTAAATATTAAGCTCAACTCTTGAAACAAGTTAAAAGCCTTCCCCTCAGACCATGCCCAAAAATCCCCTACTTCTGCAGCTTTAATAATGACATCTTCATGCGCTAAAGCCACTGTCGGATGGGTCAAGACAAAAACGGATAGAACACCATCCACATCTAAATGGTTGTTGACCACAAGGCCATAGTTTTGAGTCTTGTTTAAGTGCAAATACTTAAAACAGATTTCTGTTGACGTTCCGGCTTTATATTGCTCATCCGTTTGGTTAGGCCGCCAATGGCTCAGCTCAACATCAATCCCCCCCCTAAAGTGGGACCCAGCCGTTCCATCAACATATATCGTGCGCACCGAAGTCGGCCTTTCATACGGGGATCCTTCGCCATAAAATTCAATCTCTTGTTTCATAAAAACCTCCTTGATAAACAACATTAAAAACAAATGACAATTTTTTTATAGCGCAGCAGTGATAATATATTGCCCCTTTTGACGATATTTTGTCATAATGCTCCTATGACCACGAGAATTGTCCAAAATTTAGGGAAGAATCTTGAGTTTTTGCGGAAAAGCCGCGGCTTAACGCAAAGCAAGCTTGCGAATGCCTCTGGCATTCCCCGCACAACACTTTCGTATATTGAGTCTGGCCAGGGTAATCCAACCTTAAAAATTTTAAGCGCTCTTGCCTCTGCTTTAGGGGTCTCCATTGAAGAACTTTTGAGCCCTCCACGACCAAGCTGTTTATTGATGAAAGAATGCAATCTCAAACGACAAGCACGTGCCAGGGGCCAAGCTGAGATTATTACGTTATTGCCAGACCCCATCCCTGGTTTGCAGTTTGAGCGCCTGAATTTAAAGCCCTCTTCTCTCATTATGGGCATCCCCCATTCCAAAGGAACAAAGGAATATTTCACCTGTACGCAAGGGCGAATTTCAGTCTCTGTCGAGGGACAAGACTATATCTTAGAAGCCGGAGATGTCCTAGCATTTCCAGGAGATAGAAAACACGCCTACCGCAATCTTGAAATGATAGAAAGCCAGGGGATCAGCATTGTTGTTTTGCATGTGTGATTGTTAGCTTTTGGCACGTGAGTTATAAAACCCTTCTCTATAACTCAAATAAGGGGCTTTTTTGAGTTATAAATCTATCTTTTATCGCTCAAAATCTTTCCCTTTTGCGACAAAGTAGCTCCTTGAATCTCTCATTCTCCTTCTATAACGTCAGTTGAAAGCAACCTAAAGTTGTGTTACTTTGATGGAATTTTCTACCACTTTCTTTGACAATAGATCTCGCTGGTTTTTGTGGTGGCCTGTTGGCATGGGCATCGGTATTTCCTTTTATTTTTCCTTATCCCATGAACCCACCTTGGCCCTGACGCTCACCTTTTTTTTCATAAGCTTTTTAGGGACGATTGCCACATTTTTCTTCTGGCGTCCTCACGTTATTCCTTTCCTTTTGGCCCTTGCGCTTTTGAGTCTCACGATTGGATTTGCAGCTGCCAAGATTCGCACGAATATGCTCGCCACACCGTTTTTATTGACCAAAATTGAAAATGCAAAAGTAACCGGCCGCATCGTAGATATTGAGGAACAACCAAACCGACATCGATTAACATTAGATGATTTAACCTTTTCAGAAGAAGGGGCGCCCTTACATAAGATTCGACTCTCCTTGCCTGTCACTCGATCATTGGTTGCGACCATTGGCGATCGCATCTCTTGCCTTGCATCCCTTCTCCCCCTTTCCGATCCAGTTAGCTTGACTGGATACAATTTTCGACGGCAAACTTACTTCCAAGGCATTAGCGCGACAGGGCGTATCAAAGGTTCTGTTCAACTCATAGAAAAACAGGATAACCGTTTGGGACTCGCCACGACCCGGTATCACTTAACCCAAACCATTCGACACTATTTGCCAGGTCAAACGGGGGAGATTGCCGCCGCTCTTATTACGGGAGATCGATCCGGCATTGACCCTGGAATCCGTCAAGCCTTTACGGATGCCGGTTTGGCACACATCTTAGCTATTTCCGGCCTTCACTTAACCCTGGTCGCAGGGCTTGTCTTCTTAGTTTTTCGACGCAGTCTTGCCCTCATCCCTCACCTGGCTGAAAATTACCCCATCAAGAAATGGACAGCCGTGTTGGTGGTTATTGCCACATTCGCTTACCTGGCCATCTCAGGCTTTGGTATTCCTGGGCAACGCGCTTTTGTTATGATCACCATTGTTATGATGGGGATCCTTCTGGACCGCAACCCTTTATCCATGCGTCTTGTGGCCATTGCCGCCTCTATCATCTTGCTGATTCGTCCCGAAAGTCTCTTATCCGCCAGCTTTCAGCTATCGTTTGCCGCTGTCGTTGGATTGATCGCGGCTTATGAGGGTGGGTGGGCCCCTTTACGGCAATGGTCTTTAGAGGGTGGCTACCATCGTCGTCTCATCGCCTATGGCACAGGCCTTGTTGCAACAACGCTTATCGCCACTTTGGCAACCACCCCTTATACCATTGCTATTTTCAACCGCTTTACCTTGCAAACCATTGCTGGGAATTTTTTAGCCATTCCTCTTACAAGCATTTGGATCATGCCTGCAGCTACTTTAAGTGTCCTTTCCCTTCCCTTTGGGGGGTGTGCCCTCTTCTTTCACATCTTATCTTGTGGACTAGAATACCTTATTCATATCGCCAAAACGGTCTCCTCCTGGCCCGGAGCCGCCATTGTTGTTCCCACGCCACCTTCAGCCTTTTTAGGCCTTATAACTCTTGGTGGTTTGTGGATATGCTTCTGGAAGGGAACTTGGCGATGGGGCGGGCTTATCCTCTGCAGCCTGGGATGCCTCTCCCCCTTTCTCCACTCTCCTGCCACAATCTATGCCGCCGGAGATGGTCGTGTTTTGGCTTATCGAAAAGAGGATATCCTTTACGTATCTGACTTAAAACGAGGGAGCTTTTTTACAGACCAATGGGTGAAAGAACTTGGGTTAAAACAAAAAAAAGAATGGCCCGAAGCTCAAATAAAAATTGGCCCTGCCTTAGTGGTTCACCATCCTTATTCTAAACCTTACACGCCTTTACAAGTCTCAAAAGAAATGTGTTCGGCAAAAGCGCTCATCACCACAGGGTATGCTTGGCGAGAATGCAAACAATGGGGACGCATTCCCCCTATTTTGATTGATCGGTATACCTTAAAGCGGGATGGAACCTACCAAGCGTGGATTTCAGCTGCCAGTATTGAGGTAGAATCTGTAAGGAAATCGTTGGGGCAGAGACCTTGGAGTGGAAAATTCAAAAAGGGAAAAGCGGTGCCGCTTGAGCCGACGGAATAAAGATCCTCTCGCGACCTGACAAGCAGGTGGGAACCATGTGCCAAAACCACGGTTTTGGTAGGGACAGTCTCCGAGAAGTTAGATAGGGTCCGGGGATGCAATCCCGTCAAACCCAGCAGCACCAATAGTCAATATAGCATAGCCTCTTGAATATTACAATGTCATCGTTAATTGGGAAATTTTTATTCTTTTTCATTCGTAAAATTATCATCCCAACCATCTCCCCAAACAGCTTTCGTGGCCAGCCTATAGCGCTCTTTATCTCGTCTGGATATGGTTTGACGTTTGATTCCACCAGGGGTACAAAAATCTAAGGTTACATGCCCAGAACGCTGCAAGGGTTTACGAATAATGCGGGCAGAGGGACGCGGCACAGGCTCCCGCAAGGCCACAAGATAGCTATATTTCTCATCTTCATATGGTAAAGAGACATCTTTAATTTTCCGATGAAAAGAGGGCCGAAGAAGACGCGTCGAAAAATGGCACCAATCCCCTTCTTTCAAAGGGCATTCTTCATGATGCGGACATGGAGCGGCAATAAAAGCTCCCGCTTCTATTAACAAATCCCGCAATACCATCAAATGCTGATACCCTATCGGCGTTCCGGGCACAACAATAATGACCCCCTTTTCAGCAGAATCCCAAGCTTTTTGCAAAATCACCTTTTGGTCATGTGCCGCAAGTTCATTTAAAACATAAGACAAAAGAACAAGGTCATAGGAAGCCTCTATGGTAACACTTAAGAGGTTCGCTTTCTGGAATGAAACTTGTCGATGCTGAAGCTCCGGGAGACCTTTGAGCAGGGATTGAGATATTTCACTCATAAAGGCATCCCCTTCAATCAGGTGGATCTTCTGACACTCTGGCCAATAAAGGGCCGATGCCAACGCTGCCGTTCCTGGTCCTGCGCCTAAATCTAAAACGGAGGAAATGTTTTTTAGGGGAATATGGGGTAAAATAGCTTCTATGCTTGCAAATGTGGCTGGCAAACGGGCTGCCACATAAGCGATAATTTCAGAAGACGATATAAACCCCCCTCGTTCTGTACCTTGTTTTGACCGATACCGCTCAGTGAGTTGCTCCCGAGCTGCAACGAGAGAGGGCTTATCTCCCGTTGTTTCTAGCAGGGACTGAATTCGGCGTTGGAAGGAAAGAGGAAGCAATTCTTTACCCTAACCTAAGCCAAAAACTTTATCCTCATAGAAAAAAATGAGTTTTTTATTCCTGAGAGATGTTGAAAAACTCTCTGGATTTTCCAAATAGGAAAATAGAAGTGGTTCGCGTTTGATTCTCTCGTCAAGAAGATGCTTATCTTCCAGAACGTAACTCTTATATCTCTTCAAGATCCCCTCTATCACACATTGTTCATCATGACTGTCGTATTCAGCAAAAACAATGACATTACAAGACATCGGAAAATATGAGATCAAAATCTCTGGAGATATAAAATACAAATCTTCCCCATTTTTATCCGGACATTTATGGAGATTAATGAATTCTGTGTCTTCCCTTAAGAGGGGGATTGTCTCAACATATTTATCGTCACGATAGCCTCTTGGAAAGATGGCTCTTGTTTTAGCTTGAACTTTGTGATGAAGGATCTTTAAATCAGATGATGATAAATTAATGATGGCTAGAAGACCAACGCTATAAGGCACGTCTCCACATTCATATGCCCTCTCTGCAAACTCTTTTGTGTGTTGTTCTCTTAGTGCTTTCAAATCGAATAATTCTAAATTAGGCGTAATGTACTCTCTCAGAATTCCTTTCTTAACGGTATGATTTATCGTGATACTCTGACTGGAACACAGAAGCGGTTTTGTCTCATCTAAGGAACGTTCTACAGCCTGTCCAATGCTTACTTGCATCATCAGACCTAAAAAAAGACAAAGGGACTTTAAGATAATTCTCGTTAATTTCATTAGACAAGCTCCTTTTTTTATTTTTTCATGATTCTAATAAACTGCAACATGACAAGAGGCGTAAAGAGGACGGTTGCCCAAAATTTTTCTCTAACGAGAATCATATGCAAAATAATGGCAGCCTCAGCAAGGTAAACATATCTATGCAATTTTTTCCATTTTACAAACGTTAGTTTTTTAACACTATATTGGTTACTCGATATGGCTAAGAAAAACAAAATTGGGTATGCCACCAGAAGCACAGGGCCAATGGCTGGATGAAGAGCATAGGGAAGGGTTTTCATGATGCTTCCCCGTTTAATAATAAAACAAATCATATGAATTGTTGCAAAAGAAAATACGGCGACACCAAATTCCTGACGGTAACGGTTGAGTTTTGTGATCAACATCCATCGAGGTAAGAGCTTTTTAAGGGGATGTAAAGCTAAGGTGGTTATTAAAAACCCAACCGCAAAATATCCTGAATAAGGGGTTAAGGCTTTCCAATTCTTGGGATCGATAACAAGCATCAAGCCCATAATGAAGGCACCGATCTGTGTCAGAAACCATACTTGGTACTCTTTAAAGAGAGTTTCTAACCGACCTGCCTCCGCCATCATTTATACCATCATATTGCGGGTCGCAGATGGTAACTTGACAACAAGACCATCCAGCTCTTCTGTCATAATAATTTGGCACCCCAGCCTGGATGTTTGGGTCAAGCCGAAAGCGAGGTCTAACATGTCTTCTTCATCTTCCGTTGCAGTAGAAAGAAGGTCATACCACTCAGATTCCACAATAACATGGCATGTTGAACAAGCCAAAGACCCTTCACAAGCCCCTTCTAAATCTACCTTGTTTCGATGGGCAATTTCTAAGACCGAGAGACCAATCGGTGCATCAACTTCAACACGATCTCCCGATGGGGTAATAAAGGTCATTTTTGGCATATTTCTAAAACTCCAACTTCCAATTTATTTTTCTGATGGTAAGGGGACATTTGCAGCTTCGCCAACCAGACGTTTTACCCGTCGTGTCGCGAAAGGAACACTTATAGACTCCAACGTTTTTTTTCGTTCTACAATGGCGACTTGATCCGTATCTGTCAAGCGTTGCTCTAAAGCTTCCATAGCTTTTGCCAAACTTTCCAATTCTACGGTTGTCAACAAATCCCCATCAACTTTAATAGCCTCTTCCAGCTGATGAAGCAACTGCTGAGCTTTCACTTTTGTTTCGATCAGGAGACGGCTTTTGATATCCGCCGCCCCCTGATTTGCATTTTCAGCTAAAATGCGGCGATAATCTTCTTCCGTTAATCCATAGGAGGGTTTGACAGCAACTTCCTGGTGAGTATTTGTTGTTTTTTCAGTCGCACTTACCGTCAATAGCCCATCTGAATCCACCATAAACGTTATCACAATTCGCGCAGCTCCCGCCACCATGGGAGGAATCCCCGTTAAGGTAAATTCAGCAAGAGAACGACAATGGTCAACCAATTCACGCTCTCCTTGAAGAACATGTATCTTCATGGCTGTCTGTCCATCCTGATAGGTCGTAAATTCCTGAGAAAATGTGGCAGGAATAGGCGTATTGCGGTGAATTATTTTTTCGACTAAGCCACCCATCGTCTCTAGCCCTAATGACAAAGGCGTTACATCTAATAGCAGTGTTTCGGCACCTTTTGTTAAGGCTTCTGCCTGCAACGCAGCACCGAGCGCCACAACTTTGTCAGGATCCAAGTTCATTAACGGATCTTGGCCAAAAAATTCAATAACCCGTCCTTGAATGAGGGGCATACGGGTTGCTCCCCCCACCAGAACAACCCCCTTAATGTCTTTTGGGGTTAGGTGGGCATCGATCAAAACTTGGCGGCAAATATCAATGGTTTTTTCAACCAAGGGTGTAGACAATTGTTCTAGGGTAAAACGATCCAAAGGATGCTCTTTTCCTCCTGGCAAGGCCCACATTCCTTGGTCCTGATGGGACAAATATTCTTTCGTGAACCGCATGGTTTTTAAGGCTTGCTTGTAAAGCGCTGGCGTTAAAGTGACTTCGGGAGATAAATGGTGAAAATATTCTACAACCAAACGATCAATATCGTCTCCCCCCAACGCAGCGTCCCCTCCTGTCGCCAATACTTGAAAAACGCCTTTGGTCAACCGGAGAAGGGATATGTCAAATGTCCCCCCTCCCAAATCATAAACAGCATAGACCCCCTCGATACCTTGATTTAAACCATAAGCCAAAGCGGCAGCTGTCGGTTCATTAATCAAACGCAACACTTTCAAACCCGCAAGAGCTGCAGCATCCTTTGTCGCTTGCCGGGCAGCCTCGTCAAAGTAAGCAGGAACCGTAATGACAGCTCTTTCAACGGATTGATTTAAAGCAGATTCAGCTTGATTCTTAAGAGTGCGTAAGATATCAGCCGCAACCTCAACCGGGGTTTTGACCTCATTCCCAACCTTCAAGCGCACCATGGTGTCAGGAGATTGTTGATCAGAAATAATATGGGTAAACTTTCCAGAAATATTTTGTGCCTCTGCGCTCGATCGGCCCATCAACCGTTTCGAAGACGTCACGACCTGATCTGGCACTTCGTCAACTAAGTCAACGGCTTTTTCTCCCACAATAGGAGCGCCCTCAAGATAAGCAACAACAGAAGGAACTAAACATTCCCCTAAGGCATCAGCCAAAGCCTTCGGCCTCTGATTTTCAGAAAAGGCAACAACAGAGTTTGTTGTCCCTAAATCAATACCAATAGCAAGGGCTTGAGACAATTTTTCCTGAACAAGGCTTGAATTGGGTTCTGTAATTTGTAATAACATGGATCGTTGATTCCTCTCTTACAGAACTTTAACTGAAGATTGCCGACGACGAACTTGTATATCCCCCATCAATTTTGACAAATAGGTAAGACGTAAAAAAAGACCTGGCAGTTCCTTATTTTGGCTTTGCTGAAGGGCACCAGAAAAGGACGTTTTTACCCCTTGCAACCGTTCCTGAAGTTGACTTTCCAAATGCGTTAAATCATGAGGAGAGATCGCTTCTCTTAACGTTTCCTGCAATGTCATGATTTCTTCTAAAACTTGAGGATCTTGACCTATTTGACTGCCGTCTTCTGAAACATCAATCCCACGCAGCTTCAAAAGTGCTTTGGCACGTAATGTTGGATTTTTTAACGTCTCGTAAGCCCGGTTCAGTAAAGAAGACTGAAGCAGTGCGGCTTGGCGTTCCGGTTCGGAGTGACATATAAAACGATCCGGGTGAACCAAAGACTGACGTGCAAAATACGCTTTATCGAGGGCAGTCGCATCCACTTCAAATGTTGTTTCAACACCCAAAACCTCAAAAGGATTCTGGTCCTCTTTAAACATGGAATGATTTACCACAACCGCAGTGCCCTTTCGCATTTGGATTCTGAAAAACAAATCCCGACTGCATTTTCTCTTCCACATAGTCCATTTCAGTACCCAGGATAAAGAGAATTGCTTTGGGATCAATCAGAATCGTCACCCCCTTAATTTCCATCATCTCATCTAAAGGATCTTTGTCATCCGCATATTCCAGGGAATACGATAACCCTGAACATCCTTTGGTACGGATGCTGATGCGAATTCCAAAAGAAGGCTTTCCTCGCTCGGCAAGCAAGGTTTTCACCCGCTCAAAAGCCGCATCTGTTAATGTTATCGGTGCTTTTGTCATTGTTTTGCTCTCAGGTTACCGATTCTTTGCCTACGCCTACTTTGGCTTGATAATCCGCAATCGCTGCTTTAACAGCATCTTCTGCTAATATTGAACAATGAATTTTCACGGGCGGCAATGCTAAAGCTTGCGCAACTTCCGTGTTTCGAATCGCTTGGGCTTCCCCTAATGTTTTTCCTTTAACCCACTCCGTGATGAGAGAACTTGACGCAATCGCTGATCCACAACCAAAGGTCTTAAATTTTGCATCTTCAATAATGCCATCCTTGCCGACCTTGATCTGGAGCTTCATCACATCCCCGCAAGCTGGCGCCCCCACCAGACCCGTTCCTATGGTCGCATCATTTTTATCAAAAGCCCCAACATTACGAGGATTTTCATAGTGATCAATGACTTTCTTGCTATAGGCCATTTTATTCTCCTTTAAATTAATGATCTGACCATTTGATATCTTTTAGGTCGATCCCCTCTTGGACCATTTCCCAAAGAGGGCTCATTTCACGCAATCGTGTCACAGCCCCAACGACAAGTTCAATAGCTCTATCTACATCCGCCTCAGTGCTAAATCGCCCTAACCCAAATCGAATGGATGTATGGGCCAACTCTTCTTCCACACCCAACGCCCGTAAAACGTAGGATGGCTCAAGAGATGAAGACGTACATGCCGAGCCGGAAGATACAGATAACTCTTTAATCCCCATCATAAGGCCTTCCCCCTCCACATAGGCAAAACTTAAATTCAAATTGCCTGGAATACGGGGGGCGCCCTGTCCATTCAAGTAAACATCATCTAATTGGCTCGTGAGCCCTTGATAAAGACGATCACTTAAACTTTTTATGCGCGCTGTCTCTATCTTCATTTCATCCATGGCAATCGCACAAGCTTCCCCTAAACCAACGCATAAGGGGGTCGGTAAAGTTCCCGATCGCATACCCCGCTCTTGCCCCCCTCCATTGATGATCGCCTGAAGGCGAACACGTGGTTTGCGACGCACATAAAGGGCCCCAATTCCCTTAGGGCCATAAATTTTATGTCCGGAAATACTCATCAAATCAATATTCATGACTTCAACGTCTAGGGGAATTTTACCAAAAGCTTGTGCGGCATCCGTATGAAAAAACACCCCTGCTTCTCGACACATTTTTCCAATCTCCGCAAGGGGCTGGATAACGCCAATTTCGTTGTTCACTGCCATAATAGAGACCAGAATTGTTTCGGGACGAATAGCTTGGCGAAGTTGGTTCACGTCTATTAAACCATTCGTTTGAACTGGTAAATAGGTCACGACAAATCCTTCTTGCTCCAAATGACGACAACTATCCAGCACACATTTATGTTCGGTCACGCAGGTGATAATGTGGTTTTTTTTGTCTCGATAAAACCCACTCACACCCTTCAAAGCCAAGTTATTTGACTCCGTTGCCCCGCTGGTGAAAATAATCTCTCGAGGATCTGCCCCAATAAGGGACGCCACTTGGGCCCGGGATTTTTCGACGGCTTCTTCAGCCGACCAACCATGCGGATGGTTTCGGGAGTGGGGGTTGCCAAAAATTGTCGTAAAATAAGGCAACATCTTTTCAACGACCCGTGGATCACACGGTGTTGTCGCTTGATAATCCATGTAGATTTGGTGTTGTGTTGTCATGATCTATACCCTCCAAAAAACATCTTTAGACTTCTTTCGTAACCTTCGCCTTTTGATCCATGGCGTCGTCAAAAATTTATTCGTGATCCTCATGTACCCTCACGTACACTCCGGTCACTCACAAATTTTTTCCTAGCCCTGAACCAAAATTCTTGGTTTCGAAAGGAGTCTATTGTGAAGACACATGAGCACGCTCATAAATATCCATCCAAACTTCTAAAAATCGATCAATTACATCCATCTGGCTCGTTGGCCCTAAGCTAACCCGAAGGGAACAATCCGCAAGCTCTCCTGGTACGCCCATCGCCTTTAAAACCTTCGAAGACTTTACCTTTCCTGATGCACAAGCAGCACCGGCTGACACCGCAATCCCGGCCAAATCAAAATTCATAACTTGCGTTGCACTCTTAACACCCTTCATGACCAAAACAGCCGTATTCGGCAACCTGTGTGCTTCTTGAACCAAAAACAAGGCATCCGGACACAGGGCCTTCAGACGCGTCTCAAGTGTATCTCGTACTTGCTCAATAGCGACCCAATCTTGATCCTTCACAACCTTCAAAGCCGCAGCAAACCCAACAATGCCCAGGAAATTTTCTGTTCCTGAACGAAAAGATCGTTCCTGCCCCCCCCCGCGCAATTGAGGCTTTACAGGAATATCCGTTTGCATCACCAAAGCGCCCACCCCCTGGGGGCCACCCAACTTATGGGCTGAAAGAGAAATCAGATCGATCCCTTCCCAAGAAAATGGGAGACGCCCAATCGCCTGAACGGCATCACAATGAACAAAAGCACCATACTGCTTTGCAAGGTTAACGACTTGTTCAAGCGGCTGAATCACGCCCGTTTCATTATTTGCGGCCATCACACTAACAAGAACTGGTGCATTTCCCTTTTTCAATAAAGCCTCTAAGGCAGTTAAGTCGAGGATCCCTCGCGCATCAACCGGGCACACGAGTCGATCGGGACGCGCTTGATCAACAGAATCGTGTTCAACAGCAGAAACAATAATTCGGCCCTCAAAACCACAAAGCGCTAGATGGTTCGCTTCCGTCGCGCCGCTGGTAAAGATGACGCTTGAGGAGCTTGTTTTAAAAAAATCAGCCACTTCTTGACGCGCTTGTTCAATTTTCTGCCGAACCTGACGCCCAAATTGATGGACCGAAGACCCATTACCGACCCACTCCATCGCTTCAAGCATCGCTTGTTTAGCTTCCCTGCATAAGGGTGCTGTCGCATTATAATCGAGATATAGGCTCATACGACGACCCGGTTTGTGCCATACTGTTTAAAAGGGGCCGGATCCATAAAAACGCCGAAACGGCCCATTCCCGCAATCCGCTTTTCACAAACATCCGCAAGGGTCACGCGGGCAAGAAACAACTGAACGACGGCCCCAAGTTCATCCCATAAATCGTGGGTCAAACACTGCTCGCCCGTTATTCGGCACCCAATCTTCGACTCATGGTCACAGCGCGTCGCCTTCAAAGGGGTATCAACCGCTGCAATAATATCTATAATTCTCACATCACCGGTTTTATGGGCGAGCATATACCCCCCCAGAGCGCCACGGATACTCTTGACCAAGCCCGCTTTACGTAATTTTCCAAAAAGCTGTTCCAAGTAAGCCAAAGGGAGCTCCTGACGACCTGAAATTGCCGCAAGCGACACAGGCCCAGAGCCTTCTTCCAGGGCTAAATCAACCATCGCTGTTACCGCATATCGTGCTTTTGTGCTTAAACGCATACAATTTCTTCCGTTTTTCATAGCTGTTCGCAACAAGCCATGCTAGACTTCTTGCGACATCGCTTGCAAACGAGGCCAAATTTGGGATATCTCTTACTCAGATTAGGAATAGCTATTCCGACTAATTTAGTCAAGTATTGTTTTCGATGATTATTTTTTAGCCAACTAAAATTATAAAGGGGAGGAGGAAACATTGTGTCAGAAGTAATTTTTAATGGTTCCGCAGGTCGGATCGAAGGACGCTATCATCAAACGCATCGGGATGGAGCTCCCATCGCCATCGTTTTACACCCCCATCCTCAATTGGGAGGAACCATGAACAATAAAGTGGTTTATGCCCTTTACCGCAGCTTTGCCGATCGCGGATTTAATACGTTACGGTTCAACTTTCGGGGCGTCGGTCGATCTGAGGGGACCTATGATAATGGTGAGGGAGAACTCAATGATGCTGCCTCTGCCCTGGATTGGCTTCAAGCCAACAATGTGAATGCGTCTGCAAGCTGGGTTGCCGGTTTTTCCTTTGGCGCTTGGATTGGCATGCAACTCTTAATGCGTCGCCCTGAACTGGAAGGGTTTGTCTCCATCAGTCCTCCAGCAGATCGCTATGATTTCAACTTCTTGGCTCCGTGCCCCGTCCCGGGATTAATTTTGCAAGGGGGAAAAGACGATATCGTCCCCCATGCCTCTGTTGCCAGCTTGGTGAGTAAACTGCAACTCCAACGCGGAATTAACATTGACTATCGAACAGTTCCTGCCGCTGACCATTTCTTTGGGGGTCAACTGGCTGAACTTCGCACCCATGTAGAAGATTATTTGTCCAAGAATCTTTTGCGCAGCAGCCTTGCTGTTAACCAGTGAGGAGTAAAATGATGGAATACAATCCTCATAATCCATAGTTACGTCATTGCGAGGAGTGAAGCGACGCGGCAATCCATGTACTCAAAACTTCTTTCACCATAAATTATGCTAAAGAATTAAAATACATGGATTGCCGCGTCGCTTCACTCCTCGCAATGACTAAACATACGATTATTTAAATTAACACTCAACGATAGCCTGTCTCTCAAGGTTTCTAAACATCTCACCGCTCCACCCGCGTCAAACCATAGGTCGCCCCAATGATGATGAGACTTCCCAAGATCACCCAAAGATTAGGGATTTCATCAAAAAAGATAAAACCCACCGGAATCGCAAAGCAGATGCGTGTATATTCAAAGGGCGCTAAAAAAGAAGGATTGGCGAACCTTAAGGCTGTTATGTTGCAAAACTGAGAAAGAACGCCAAAACCCCCAACAGCTATCAAAGCCATAAGGTCAGAAGACCCCGGTGTTTTCCATAAAATAAGGGCAACCAAACCTGCAATAAATGTGGTTGCCGTATTGGCATAAAGCATCAGCGTAAACGTACTTTCCGTGCGCGTGAGAAGCTTGACACAGATAATGGAGATAGCGGCAAAAAGGTTCGCCATAAGAGCTACCCATACACCAATGCTGATGCTCATTTCATGGGGTCTAACCGTCACAATCACTCCCACATACCCCAGAAGAATGAGGACCCATTTGGTAAGGCTGACATTATCCTTCAAAAGAAGCATGGCCAACACCGTTGTGAATAAAGGCCCCGTCATCCCAATGGATGTTGCCAAAGCCAGCGGTAAGTTCCGATAGGCGAAATAGGTACACCCCACCGTAATTCCTAAAGTGAGAACACGGATGAGGTGAAGAAGCGGCCTTGATGTCACAAAGCCCTTAACGCCTGCTTTAACAATAAAGGGACTGAAAAAAATTAAGCCAAAGAAATAGCGCATGAAAAGAACCATCACGCTATCAACTTCCGGAGAAAGGGTCTTGGCAAATGCCATGGCGGTACTAAAACTAAAGGCCCACAGCAACATAAAGGTCGCCCCCACGAGTTTGGGGGGAAGCTTCCTCTTTAAAGTTTCTAAACGGCTTAAGGTCTCAACGGAACTTAAAGTTTCAGCACGGCTTTGATTCATCAAACAACTCTCCCTTTCTGTTTATATGGGAAGGGGTAGGAGAAAAACAATGGTGTTTCTGTGAATCCGTACTGAGAGGGCAAGAGAAAGATACACGCTTTTCTTGACGATATTAACTGATTTTGCAAATTGTATACTAAGACTCTTGAAATGACGAAATACGTAACTTCCATAATTCATTAAGACAGGTTCTTAAATTTTCGGGAAAGCGCTCAAAACCTTGACAGTACCCCCCATAGTAGAGTAATAAGGAATCTCAAATAATTATATTTTGGAGTGTTTAAAAAATGAGAACATCAAAAATTTTATTAACTATCGTTTTCATGTTAATTAGTTTTAAACATTCTACAATTGCTTCGGATGAAAGTGATCATTTTAAAAAAGTTGATAAAGCCATCCTCTGTAAAATTGCAGGGTTCCTCCCCATTCATGACCTTACGAACTTAGAAGAAGTCTCCAAAGAATTTTCTGAATTCTTAGCCGATTCTTACCAATATACATCTCTTATAAACGATTGGCCTAAAGGTACCGGCTCTACTGCGAAAGAGAATTTTCTACGCTTAAAAAACACAACCCCTGAATATCAAGTCTACCTGGCAGATTTATGGCGGAATAATTTCCCTTTTCTCACAAACGATGACTATCTAGGAAATGGCCTTCCTCTTACATTTTATTGGGGAAATTTTTTAACGGGCAATATTAAGGAGAAAATATACTTTATTTATGGTCTATATTCCACCAATTTTGTCCCTATCGATCCTCAATATTCTGACAAAGCTATTTTGGGAAAATTTAAGATGACTATGAGCCAAGGAGCTGATCAAGCCTTCGGTACCCTCCTCAACAAACCAAATTGTTTGGCATCTACACAAGCAGAAGCTCAGTTATGCTCATCTTTGATGGGGTATTCACGCCCAAATCCTCATTACGGAAATGTGCGTACTGGACTGAATGCTGTAATCATGAATAATAACGCCAATCCATGGAATAAATCCACTGCCCAGCTCAAACGAGCTGTGATGGACCGCTTGGGGCAAGGGATTCCAGTGGTGGATCCGATCAAGGCGCGTGAAGGTTTGATCGCTGTGATCCATAATCCCGTTGCTCTTCCAGAAGATAAGGCAAGTGCCCGGGTAACGCTCGCTCAAATGATGCGCGTTGGGGAAGGCGAAAACCCTGACGCCGTAGGTGCATACAATTTATATGACGATGTGATGGAGGATAATGCAGCCTCCCCCCACAATAGAGCAACGGCTCGGCTGGCGACCGCTCAAATGATGCGCGTTGGAGAAGGCGTAGTCCTTAATTCGGTTGGAGCACGTGGCTTGTTTAACGCTGTGAGGGCGGATAATGCAGCTTCTCCACAACAAAAAATAAGCGCTGCCTTGGCGTTAGCTCAAATGGACCGCTTTGGAGAAGGCGCAATTACTAATCCAGCGAGTGCATGTAATACATTTATTGCTGTGATGCAAGACAATGCTGCCCTTCCACAAGATAAAGCAAGCGCTCAACTGGCGTTAGCTCAAATGATGCGCGTTGGGGAAAATGGCACCCATTTTGACCCTGGGACTGCATTTAATTTTTTCGATAGTGTGATGCAAAATAATGCCGCCCTCCCCCAAGATAAAGCAAGTGCCCAACTGGCACTCGCCCAAATAATGCGCGTCGGAGAAAATGGTGCCCCCTTTAACACTGTGACTGCATACAATTTTTTTATGGCAGTAGAGCAGAACAATGCTGCTCTTCCCCAAGATAGGGCAAGTGCCCAACTGGCGTTAGCTCAAATGATGTGGGTAGGGGAAGGTGGAACTCCTTTTGACGCCAGAACAGCATACAATTACTTTATAACTGTAGAACAAAATAATGCTGCTCTCCTGCAAGATAGAACAATGGCTCGGGTGGCGTTAACCCAAATAATAAACCTTGAGGAAAGGATAACCCTTGACCTCTTTTACGCACGCAATCTCTTTATTACTGTGATGGAGGATAACGCGATCATTGACGGGATTAGGACAATGGCAAAGCTTAAGTTTTCTCAACTTAACTATTGGGGAGAAGGAATACAAAATCCCATCTGTGATGTTGCACGTAATCTTGTTTTATCCAAGTGTTCATTGGACGACAGAAAAATATTATCTCAAGTTAGCAAGGGTTTTTATCAGATGATATACCCTACCCATAAGGCGGAATTTGAAGATCTTACACAAAAAAATAGAATCTGTGCCCAAGAAATCAGCGACGTATACACTCAACGCCGAGATAATGTCATATCATTTGATCAACAAGAAGAAATTATTCTCCCCCTTTATGAAAAACAACACTCTCTATTGAAGCGCCTTATTTCATTTCCAGTTCAGAGCATTGTTAGTTTAGACAAATATATCGTACAAAAATATTGCCAAGTGTGTAATACATTGGGAAAATATGAAGACAGTTATCAAGGATTCATGGAGTTGGAAAACAGATTTCAAGTCACCTTAGAAAACATGCCTTACCCCCTTTTCCAAGACTATTTTACGACACTTACTCATTATCCAAGTCATTTGCAAAATGGGGAATACGATCAAAAACTGCAGAATCTCGAAGCATTTTTGTATAATCAAAAAGAGCCTTTTGAGCCGACCCAGGATACGTCGAATGGTTACACTTTTCTGGCCCGTTTGTACAAGCATGAAAAAGAACCGGAGAAACTGGTTGCACTCTATAAAAACCACAATGAATTCATCCCCTTATACAGAAACATGAATGGGTATAAATATTTCAGGGAGGAGCCTTATGACATCTTTTATGCTTGCTTAGAGGCAGAAGAATTTGACTTAGCTGACGAACTTGTTAGCAAGACGGACGATATGGATGATTTTGCTCCCTTAGATCGCCTTCTTCCCAGTATTGGCAGAGGGAATTTAGAAGGATTCCAAGGGTATTTAAAGGATTTAGAACAAACTCCGTCTTTTGACGACCAACCATCAGAACAATTAAATCCATCCCTTATCAAAGCAGCCGCTTGTTTAGCAGAAAAAAATGTTGATGGCGTCTATCAGATCCTTCAAGACGAATATCAACAACCTGATTGCAATCCTTTAGTTCCCATTCTGTTGACCTATTGGCATTCTAAATTTGGAGGGACTGAAGATCATATTCAGCATTTAAAAGAACAGGTAAAGGTAACATCTGGCGCACCTTATGAAGAAATGCTGAAGACACATGATATACCGTTCTTGATTCTTGATCTTCTAACAAAGCACATCTCCTGATGTGCCCTTGTAAAGAGAAGAGCAATATTAGCCGTATCTTAGCTGTAACCAACTCAACCACTACTGCCTGAAGGCAGTAGTGGTTGAGTTGAGGTTTAGAAAATATAGTACCCAACCATTTGATTTTAAACTTGAAAATAAACTTCAAGCCCTGTACGTCTCAAGCTAGGAATAACTCTTAAGTATATAATACGTACCACATGACCATTCAGATTGGGCCCATTTCTCTTTCTATGCCTGTGATCCTGGCTCCCATGTCGGGTATCACGGACATGCCTTTTCGACGCCTTGTGAAGAGCATGGGCGCTGGATTGGTTGTTTCTGAAATGATTGCCAGCCAAGCTATGATTCGGGAAACCCGTCAATCGATGCGCATGATTCAAAAATCACCTGATGAATTTCCCATGGCAGTTCAGTTGGCCGGCTGTGAGCCCGATGTCATGGCGGAAGCAGCCAGGCTCAATGAAGATCTCGGTGCCCAAATCATTGATATTAATATGGGATGCCCTGTGAAAAAAGTGGTCAATGGCCACGCCGGATCTGCCTTGATGCGTGATGAAATTTTGGCGGGGCGTATTTTGGAAGCAACCGTAAAAGCTGTAAAGGTGCCCGTAACCCTTAAAATGCGCACCGGTTGGGATGACGCGCATCGCAATGCACCCCGCCTGGCCAAAATTGCTGAAGAGTCTGGCATTCAAATGCTCACTGTTCACGGACGCACCCGTTGTCAGCTTTATAATGGCTCAGCCGATTGGGGCTTCATTGCCCAAGTTAAAGAAGCCGTTCGTCTTCCTGTCATTGGAAATGGAGATGTTGTAACCTTTGAAGACGCCACAAATTTATTGCGACAAAGTGGGGCTGATGGGGTTATGATTGGACGAGGCGCTTATGGTCGTCCTTGGTTTATCAACCAGGTTGGCCATTATTTGAAAACGGGGGAACGGCTTGCGGAGCCTTCTTTAGAAGATCAGCATCAAATTATTTTAGGCCATCTTGAAGAAATATTGTCTCATTATGGCGAAAGTACAGGTGTAAAGATTGCTCGAAAACATATGGGGTGGTACAGTAAAGGTCTTAAGGAGTCAGCAGACTTCCGTGTTGCCATTAATCAAATGGAGACGGCAGCGACGATGAAGGCTTTAATTAATGAATTTTATCGTCCACTCTATACTTAATTTTGTAAGGTATTCAGGTTAAATGTTACAGCAATTTCAAGGTAAAAATTCCCTCCTTTCTTCCAAAGCGGGTCTTTCTGGCGCTGTGGAATCTTTTTTAAAGACTTATTTCGCTGCCCATGAAGGCGGGCTCCCAACAACGGGTCTTTATGATCGTGTGATGCAAGAGGTCGAGCGTCCTTTATTGCAAGCAACGTTAAAGGCTGTCATGGGAAATCAAAAGAAAGCTGCGGAAATTTTAGGAATTAACCGCAATACATTACGCAAGAAGCTTACTCAATTGGATATTGATTTGCGAGATTTATAACCACTGATGTCTAAACCCATCCCCTTCTTCCAACGCATTTCTCTTTCTTTCGTTCATTTTGCCCAAGATTATACTTTATCCCGTCGTTTGGCTGCTGGGCTTAGCTTAGCCGCGTTTCTATCTGTTGTTGCAACGTTTACAATTTTAACCGGCGCAAAACCTTTTACTGATAAGTCATTGCGCGTCCTACCATTTATTTACCTCGATTTAACCTTAATGTTGCTCTTGGCGGTCATCATTGCAAAACGTCTGGTGGAATTATGGGTGGAACGTCGACGGGGGCTGGCCGGATCAAAGCTTCATGTACAAATTGTAGGTCTATTTTCATTAATTACCATTATTCCAGCAATTTTGGTTGCCGGCTTTGCAGCCATATTTATTAATGTCGGCGTGCAGTCTTGGTTTGGAGAACCTGTACGGGCAGCCTTATCTGAAGCAAAGGAAGTTGCAGACTCTTATCTGAAAGAGCATTTGCAAACGATCAAGCATGACGCTTCAATTATCGTTCAAGAACTGTCCCCCCAAGTCGTTGCTTTAATGGCTGATCGACAGAAATTCTCCGAGAAATTGACTGAATTAAGCCTTAAGCATCGACTCAGTGAAGTGGTTGTTTTAAATGAAGATAAACAAGTTGTTGCTCGTTCTATTTTGGCTTTTTCCTTTGAATTTGAAAATTTGAACTTAGAACAAGCCATCCGTGCTATTAAGGATGCTCAGTTCGGAGAAAAAATGTTTTTTTTGGCTGACCTCGGAAAAGAATCTATCGACCGTGTGCGTGTTTTGGTGCGTTTAGATCCTTTGACGGATACCTATCTTTATATTGGGAAATTAACAGACAAAGCTGTTTTAAAGCACGTAGCCCGCACCGAAGGAGCTGTGAAAGAATATGATCGGTTCGGAGAACAAAGTGCTTCCCTCCAATTAACGTTTATTTTGTTCTTTGCGGCAGTGGCCTTATTGCTCTTATTGGTAGCCATTTGGGGAGGCTTGACAATTGCGAACCTTTTAATGCGCCCTATTACCCGATTGATTGTCGCCGCAGAGCAAGTCAGTCAGGGCGATCTGACCGTCCAAGTTGCCGCTGAGGGATCCATGAACAATGAGCTCGGAAACTTAGCACAAGCCTTTAACCGAATGACCTCTCAGCTTAATACTCAACGCAAAGAGCTCATCAGCGCTAATAAGCAAATTGATCGACGACGTGAGTTTATTGAAACTGTCTTAGCTCAAATTTCAGCAGGTGTCATTCGTTTGGATGAAAAGAGACGCCTTGATCTCATCAATCATCGAGCAGCGGCATTATTGCTTGTATCTCTTGAGAAAGTTAAAGGAAAAAAGCTGCAAACTGTTGCGGCTGAATTGAGTTCGCTCCTTGATAGTGCTGTTAGCCAAGCCCCCCAACAGTTGAACGAACAAGTGACGCTTGTACGCCGAGGTATGGCCTGTATCCTACAAGTTTCCGTTATCATTCATCAAGAGCAAGACGTAATTAAGGGGTATATCATTACCTTTGATGATGTAACAGCCCTTGTTAACGCCCAAAGAAAAGCGGCTTGGTCCGACGTTGCCCGTCGTATTGCCCATGAGATTAAAAATCCACTGACGCCCATTCAATTGTCCGCGGAGCGTTTAAAGCGGCGATATTTGAAAGAAATTACTTCGGACCCCCAAACCTTTCAGGTATGCATTGAAACGATTGTGCGCCAAGTAGGCCAAATTGGAAATTTAATTACGGAATTCTCCTCCTTTGCTCGAATGCCGGATCCAGTCATGAAAGAAGAAGACTTAAGCGAGATTTGCCGTCAGGCTGTATTCTTGCAAAAACAGGCACGCCCCTCTATCGTGTTCCAGTTGCAAGTTCCCGATAATTCAGTTATGGTACGGTGTGATTCTCAACAAATCAGCCAGCTCTTAACAAACTTATTGCAAAACGCAATTAATGCATTAGAAGTGTATGACTCATTAGAGGCATCTGTGGCAGACCAATCCTCGTCTGCCCAAATTTCTTTAACGCTCGCTGTGGGGGATAGAGACATTGTGATTGTAGTGGAAGATAATGGTCCTGGCTTTCCAAAAGAAGGGCGCGAGCGCCTCACAGAACCATATTTCACCACCCATACAAAAGGGACTGGTCTTGGACTCGCAATTGTTGCTAAAATCGTTGAAGATCATCGAGGTCGCTTAGAATTAGGCGATAGTTCTTTGGGAGGCGCTAAAATTACCATTGATCTCCCAATTTCGCCTGAAGATAATTAGAGAAGTAGAGCAAAACCATGGCTCATGACATATTAATTATTGACGATGAGGCTGATATTCGGAGCCTTGTTTCTGGTATTTTAGAAGACGAGGGGCTTGTCACCCGTACTGCAGCTGATGGATCCTCCGGACTAGAAGCCATTAAGGCGCGACAACCCAGCCTGGTTGTTTTAGACGTCTGGCTTGGAGATAGTGATCGTGATGGTTTAAAAATACTCGAAATCATCAAACGTGATCACCCTTTTGTACCTGTCATTATGATCAGTGGCCACGGAACCATTGAAACAGCTGTAACAGCTATTAAAAATGGCGCTTACGACTTCATCGAAAAACCATTTCAAAGTGCACGCCTGTTGCTTGTCATTCAACGAGCCATTGAAGCCGCGCGTTTAAAACGTGAAAACGCGGATTTGAAAGTCAAAGTAGGAGCCCACGTTGATTTAATCGGCGCTTCACCTTCTATGCAAAACGTTCGACAAACAATTGAGCGGGTCGCTCCCACCAACAGCCGCATTTTAATTGCCGGTCCTTCAGGGGCAGGCAAAGAAGTGATTGCCCGAAAAATTCATGAGTTATCACGTCGCGCAGACCGGCCCTTTGTTGTTTTGAATTGCGCAACCTTGCATCCAGATAGTCTAGAAGCAGAATTGTTTGGAACAGAAATTGTTGGCTTAGATCCAACCATTCCTCGGAAGATTGGCCTCCTTGAGCAAGCTCATAATGGCACTTTGTATCTGGATGAGGTAACGGATTTGCCGTTACCAACTCAAAGCAAACTGATTCGGGTACTCCAAGACCAATTCTTTACGCGCCTTGGAGATAGTCAAAAAATTGAGGTTGATGTTCGGATAACCGCATCGTCCAGCGCCAATATCCCACAGATGATTCAAGATGGACACTTCCGAGAAGATCTTTACTATCGGTTGAATGTTGTTCCGATTCAAGTCCCGGCCTTACAAGAGCGTGTCATGGACATTCCCGAACTTTTCCAATACTTCATGACGCAATCCGCCCTGGCCCATGGTTGCCCTCAGCGCCGCTTAACAGAAGATGCTATGGTTATTTTGCAATCCTATTCTTGGCCCGGGAACGTACGCCAATTGAGAAATGTCGTTGAGTGGATATTGATCATGGCCAGTGGTGAAGCTCGCGATGATGTCCGGGCAGAAATGTTACCCCCGGAAGTCCGATCCGATACTTCTTTAACTTCCTCCTCACAATCCCCAAACATTGTTGTCCTCCCTTTGAGAGAGGCACGTGAATTGTTTGAACGGGAGTATCTATTAGCCCAAGTCAATCGCTTTGGAGGCAATATCTCGAAAACAGCACGATTTGTGGGTATGGAACGCTCCGCACTTCACCGTAAATTGCGCGCTCTTGGGGTTCATGAGGGACGTTATCAAGAGGATGAGGCTATTACTGAGCTCCCCGCTCATGAATTGAAGATTGCATGAAGGTCATCATCTTAGGCGCCGGTCAAGTTGGCTTTAATATAGCTAAATATTTGGCTGTCGAAGAAAATGACGTTACCATCGTTGATGAATCGGCTGATCTTTTGCGTAAAATTGGGGACACACTTGATGTCCAGCCTGTGATGGGGTTCGCCTCTCACCCGGATGTCTTACAACAAGCTGGTGCAACTGATGCGGACCTCATCATTGCTGTGACGGGATCAGATGAAGTTAATATTGTCGCTTGTGAAGTAGCGAATTCCCTGTTTCGCGTTGAAACCAAAATCGCCCGCATTCGGAATCAAAATTATTTAGATCCTTATTGGTCGAACCTTTTTAGCAGCCGCAATTTAGCCATCGATCATATTATTTCTCCCGAAGTCGAAGTCGCTCGTGCCATTAGCCGCAGCATTAAGGTCGCTGGCGCTTTTGATGTCATTCCTTTGTGTGCCAATCAAGTCAAGGTTATCGGTGTTCGTTGCATGAGCAATGCCCCGATTTTGAATACGCCTTTACGGCTATTGCCTGGCTTATTTCCTAAACTCGACCTTATTGTTGTCTGCATCGTTCGGGGGAATGATGTCTTTATTCCAACGGGCGACCACCAAATGCTGCCAGGGGACGAAGTTTATTTCATTGTATCCCAAGGCCAAACGGCATCAGCAATGAGCGCCTTTGGTTTTGCTGATACTGCCACACACCGCGTCATTGTGATGGGTGGTGGCAATATCGGGCTAACCTTAGTAGCAGATATTGAACAAAATCAGCCCGATATCGTTACACGAATTATTGAGAAAAACCAAGCTCGCGCCGAATATGTCGCCCGGCATCTTAAACAAACAGAGGTTCTCTGCGGCGATGTGTTGGATGCAGAAGTTTTATCTGAGGCAAATGTTCATTCGGCAGAAACCATCGTCGCCGTTACGGATGATGACAAAGTGAATATTTTAGCATCCCTTCTGGCGAAGCGAAATGGGGCTGGGCGCGCCTTGATTTTGTTGAATAATATGGCTTATTCTTCTTTGGTCACCTCTTTGGGTGTTGATGCTGTCATTAGTCCTCAAGCCATATCCGTATCAACAATTCTGCAGCATGTACGCCAGGGGCGTGTGCGTTCGGCGCATTCTTTACGGGATGGCAGCGTAGAAGTCATCGAAGCTGAAGCCCGGGAAACCTCACATATTATCGGCTTAACGGTGGATGATATTAATATCAAAGGCGCCATCATGGTGGCCGCCTTGGTGCGCGATAATGAAATTACGGTTGCTCCCGCACGCATCAGCATTCGCGTCAATGACCGCTTGATCCTTGCCGTGTCAAAAGAAGCCGTGAAAAAGGTAGAAAGGCTCTTTGCCACCCGACCGAGTTATTTGTAACTGACCCTTTTTAAAATAGAGAAATTCCAAAGAAACTCCTTTTTTACTAGAAAAATCCAAGCAATCCCCTTATGTATAAGTATTATCCCGTGATAAATTATTTCTTTTTTGGGTTATATACTCATCTTTACAGGAGGTCTTGGTGAATTTTGAGAATAAATTGGTGGCTATCTTAAATAAAGACGTCGAACCCGGTGTTGTTTTAAATGCGCTGGCCCACATGTCCGTTGGTCTAGGTGCAGAAGTTGGCAAATCCCCTCTTCGACTCAATGATTATAAAGATGCCAAAGGAAACGTTTATCCAAACATTTCTCAAATTCCTTTCATCATTTTACGCGGCAAGTCTGGTGAAATTCGAAAAGCCATTGAGAAAGCGAAAGACCTGAAAATTCTGCATGGTATTTTTCTCAATACCATGACAGGGGGAACTTATCTAGAACAATTGACCCGTACCGCTGAATCTCAAGAAGAAGCGCTAACCTATTATGGATGTGTCTTATTTGGAGAATGGGCAGCCGTTTCCGAGATGACACGCAAATTTTCTTTATGGAGATAAGACATGAAAATCTGGACTGTTGATGCTTTTGCAAGAGAGCCTTACACAGGCAATCCAGCGGCTGTCACAATCGTTGCTGAATTCCCTGAAGATGCCTTATGTAGGAAAATTGCCGCCGAAATGAATCTTTCAGAAACGGCATTTGTCAAACCTTTAGCTGACGGAACATTCCACATTCGATGGTTTACGCCCCTTGTTGAAGTCAAACTCTGTGGCCATGGAACCCTTGCTACAGCACATATTCTTTTCCAAGAAGAGCTTGTGCCTGAGAATAACGTAACGTTTACATCTCTTTCAGGCCCCTTGCACGTTACCCGGGAATCTGGCGCTTTAATCCTTAACTTTCCTTTGAAGAAAATAGGGGGAACCCTCCCAGTGGAAGCGATTATTGAACAATTAGACATCAATGAATCTGTTGTCACTGCCGTTGAAGGCGATGATAATGATATTATTCTTGAGCTCGAAAGTTCAAAAGCTTTGCGCACGATCAATCTTGATCCAAAAGATATTCTTAAACTGGGATGTCGGGATTTAATTCTCACAGCAAAAGGAGATGGTCCTTATGATTTCATTTCACGTGTATTTGCGCCCTGCCAAGGGATTGATGAAGATCCGGTAACAGGATCCGCTCATTGTAAGTTGGCGCACTATTGGCAGCAAAAACTGAATAAGGATTCCTTTGTGGCTTATCAAGCATCCGGAAGGGGGGGTGAAATCCATATCACCATCCAACAGGATCGCGTTTTGCTCAAAGGCCACGCCATTACGATTATGGAAGGAAAATGGCTTGTCTAAAGATTCTTCCCTAAAATTAGACGGTATTGAAGATGGCGCTTTGGTTGCGGTTGCCATGTCAGGAGGCGTTGACTCTTCAGTGACGGCTGCTCTCATGGTAGAGGCTGGCTATCAAGTCGTCGGCATTACCTTACAGCTCTATGACCACGGTCAAATGGTCAATAAAAAAGGGGCGTGCTGTGCGGGTCAGGATATTTATGATGCACGCACCGTAGCGGACCGTTTCGGGTTTCCCCATTATGTCTTGGATTATGAAAATGTGTTCCGCCAAGGGGTGATCGATGATTTTGTGGAAAGTTATCTTCAAGGAGAGACCCCGGTCCCCTGCATTCGTTGTAACCAGCGGGTGAAGTTTAAGGATTTGTTGGCCACGGCTCGAGACTTAAACGCGAAGGCACTCATCACAGGCCACTATGTGCGTCGTATTGAAGGGGAAACAAATCCAGAGCTTCACCAAGCCATCGATCCCAACCGCGATCAAAGCTATTTCTTGTTTACCACGACGCAAGAGCAACTGGACTACTTACGTTTTCCCCTAGGGGGCATGCCAAAATTAGAAACACGGGAGCATGCAAGGCGGTTGGGCTTGAGTGTTGCGGATAAACCCGACAGCCAAGACATTTGCTTTGTTCCTTCCGGTGGTTATGCCAGCGTTGTTGAAAAATACCGCCCCGGTGCCTTAGACCCAGGCGAAATTGTCCATATGGACGGTCGAGTTTTGGGTCAACATACAGGCATCATCAATTATACCATCGGGCAGCGTCGGGGACTTGGTATATCAAGTGCGGATCCCTTATTCGTCGTCCAACTTGACCCCGAAGCGCGACGGGTCATTGTCGGACCCCACGCCGCCCTTGCGAAACCAACCATTTGGGTTCGAGAGGTGAATTGGCTGTGCGACAAGACGATTTTTGAAAGCGGCTTGAAAGCATCTGTCAAAATTCGCTCTACCCAAGACCCCATTCCGGCAACCATCTACCAACGAGGGCCCCATCTCGCAGAAGTTCTTTTTGAGACGCCCGAATACGGCGTTGCCAATGGACAGGCATGTGTTTTCTTTGACGGCACTCAAGTTTTGGGCGGTGGATGGATTACGTCAGCGCCAGTATAAACAATTTCTATTAAGAAAAAATTGACGATTCTTATTTATTTATGTTATCAACAATAAACTTCTATACTTTCGCAGAAATTTTGATTGGAAAATAAGAGAGTGTTATCTTAAGATACATGGCAAATTAACTGTCTTGTTAACATGATAGGCTGCGAAAAGAGCCATAGTTAGATCGACCATTTCCAAGGATCGAGAAGGCGCAATGGATTTACGTTTAAATCTCAAGAACCAATGCCGCTGTT